>SVQY01000062.1 GCA_015065135.1 Oscillospiraceae bacterium | reverse complement strand
TACAGGTGATCGAGGAAAACCTGGATCGCCAGCTCCTCGGTGTTCAGCGAGCGATCCAGGTTTTCCTCGATCACCTGTAGCACGCGGCGGAAATTTCTGCCGCCGGCGGTGTTTTGCTGCTGCGGATCGGTGCTTGAGCCTGCAAGCAGCCGCAAAAGCAGCAGCTCCAGCTCCAAAAGGGCGGATTGCGCTTCCTTTTCCTTTCCGGGTAGCGGCTCGCCTGCGTGGGGGGGCTCGGATGTTGTGTTTTCCTCCAACAACTGCAAAATACGTGCGGCACGCGCCAGATCCTCGTCGTCAAGTGCGAAGATGCGGTTCTCGGGCAGCGGAAAGGCGGTTGCGGAAAAGGAAAAGATCACGATCCGCGGCATAGTGTCCTGTTCAGAGCGCAGGCTATGAAATTCCATAGGAGGATGCAGCACGGCGGCCGGCGCGCGCAGCGAAAAGGTGGCGCTGCCTGCCGTGATGCCGAGGGTGCCGTCTGTGACCAGCACCAGCTCGTAAAAATCGTGGGTCTCACCACGAAAAACATAGTCCGCCTCAAACTGCCTTGAAAAAGCCGTGTAAAGGCCATTCAGCTGCAGGGGGCGAGGGATGGAATGAAATTGCCACATATTGACCTCTGCGTATCTAAAAACAAACTTTTTGTGTCCGATTTTCTATTTACTTTGCAAACGGACACGTTATATAATAGATATAGCACAAAAAAGATGTTTTGTCAATCGCAGATCGCTTTTTTATGAAGGAGGTAAATGCCATGTCATTGCCGAGAGGCTTGCTCGTGCACCCCGATGAGCTGGATGCACTTTGGATCGAGCGCCTGCGCGGCTCGTCGATCAAAACGGTGGGTCTGCACCCTGTGGGCGGAAAAAAGGCGCACGAAAGTCTGGAGGAATTGTATCAGGCCGTGCGTCGCGGCGAATTTGAGGATCGCTTTGCCCGGCTGCGCGAGATGGGTATCGAGCTGGAGTACGAGGTGCACGCAATGTCCTGGTTGCTGCCCCGCGAGTTGTTTTCTGCGCACCCCGATTGGTTCCGCGAGAATGAGGAAGGGGAGCGCGTGGCTGATTTTAACCTTTGTGCCTCCTCCAAGGGCGCCCTTGATCACATCGCGGAGCGGGCGGCTGAGCTGGCGCGCGTGCTGCGCCCCACCACGCATCGCTATCATTTGTGGATCGACGATGTGCGGCAGTCCTTCTGTCATTGTGAAAAATGTCGGAAATTGACACCATCTGATCAAGCGCTGACCGTTTATAACGCGCTGCTGCACGGCATCCGTCGTGTGGATCCCGCCGCCACGCAGTGCTATCTGGCTTATCAGAATACCGGGGCTGCCCCCGTTGCGGTGCAGCCGGAGAAGGGCATCTTTTTGGAGTACGCGCCCTTTGACCGTGATATGCACCGCCCGCTCTCGGATGTGGCGTGCGAGAAAAATCAAAAGGAAACGGCATCCCTCCCGGATCTCTTGCGCTTTTTCGGGACCGAGAACGCCAAGGTGCTGGAGTACTGGCTGGATAACTCGCTCTTTTCCAAGTGGAAAAAGCCGCCGCAGCCCTTTGTGCTTGACGAGCCGGTGCTTTGCGACGATCTGAAATTTTATGAAGCGCTCGGATTCCCGGAGGTGACGGTGTTCGCCTGCTATCTGGGGCCCGACTATGAGGCGCTTCACGGCGCACCGCAGATCGATGCGTATCTGAAATCATAAAAAAGAGGCAGACCACTGGTCTGCCTCTTTTGTTATAGCTTGCTGAAGGTCTCGATCGCGTTCATGGCACAAAGCCTTTTGCCGTGCTCGGGGAGCCAGAGCCGCGCGTGCGCGGCGTTAGCGGGGGTGCCATACTCGGCGAGAAAGGGGAATTCCTTACTGAGCAGCAAGGGGTTGCCGTGATCGCACAGGCAGAGCCACCAGGCGCCGCTTTCGTCCTGCCACACCTCGCTTTCCCCCTTGAAATGCCCTTGCAGCCTGCGACAAAGCGCGGTCAGCGAGGTGCAGGAGGAAAAGCGCATAGCTGCGTGGCGCTTTTGGGAGATGCTTGTCATTTTGGCGGCTTTCGGGTGCTTGGGGGCGTTTGACGTATGTTGCCCATGTTCGCTCAACAGCAGCCCTACCTTGGTCACAAACAGCTCGCAGCCTCCCTCCTTGGAGGGATACATTTGTATGTATATCTTATCCTCGGCGGCATCAAAATCGGTTTTTTGCCGCACGTCGGTCAGGATCTCGCGAAAAGCCTCGCGCGTGACCGGATCGGCGTAATCCGCCGTTTCACAGTTCAATGCATAGCGGCGGGCATCCTCCGCGCTGAGCATGATCTTGAGCTTGTTGGAGCTGATCCGTATCCATTCCATATCGTCACCGCCTTTCATATAGTACTATTATAAGCGAAAAGCTGCCGCGCGGCTACCCTAAAAATATTGGTAATTTTCTGTGTATGGCGGTCGGTTGACTTTGCGCGCGCATTATGATAAAATATAATATATAATTTTAGCAAAGGGGGGACTTCCGTGCGCTATGATGTAAATATCGGTTCGGTGGAGCTATCGGTGGCGGAGCTTTGTGCGCTTGCGCATCCGAGCGGCAATCTGGAGCACGGCTCTCCCCGTCACCGTGCCGAGGTGCGGATGCGCGGCGATGTCCGCCGTCATCGGCTGCCGGCAGAGGCAAATCGCACGACCGACGTATATTTGCGGTACACCTGCTCTCACCGCGACATTTTTTATACAATAGAGGGCCATGCCGATGCTGTTATCGAGGAAGGGAAGGACGAGCTGACTGTGGAGCTCTGCCGTACCACCCGTGCCGGTGATCTTGGCAGTGCCGCGCAGGCTGACGTGTACTCGCAGCTGCGATGCTACGCGCATTTTCTGGCCGAGGAGCGCCATCTGAAAAGAGTGCGGCTGCGCGTGCGATTGATCAATGGCGGAAGCGGTGAGGTCAAGGATCTTTATTCTGCCGCAAGCGCCGATGAGCTGTATGCGTTTTTCCTTTCACTTCTGGAGCGCGTGGATCCGATCGCACGGGATCTGGTGGATCGCTGCGAGGAGCGTATTCCGTCCGCAAAAAAGATCGGATTTCCGTATGAGCATCCAAGAGAAGGGCAGACCGAGATGGCGGAGCGCACCTTCCGCGCCATCCGCCGCGGTCAACGGATGTTTGCGGAGGCGCCGACCGGCATCGGCAAGACCATGTCCGCGCTCTATCCCTCGGTCAAGGCTATGGGCGAGGGGCTTTGTGACAGGATCTTTTATCTGACTGCAAAGTCCGCCACGGGACGCGAGGCCTTTGCCGCAGCCGGCAAGCTTTTTGCGTCGGGCGCAAGGCTCCGTACCGTGACCCTGCGCGCCAAGGCGCAGATGTGTCTGCGCGAGGGGGGCTGTCGCAGTGGCGGCGCCTCCTGCTGCAACGGCCGAGCCTGCCCCTATGCCAAGGGATATTATACGCGCTCCGGCGAGGCAATCAACGCCCTGCTTGCAGCCAAGCACGGCTTCACGCCCTCGCTGATCAGGGAGGCCGGAAATCAATACCGTGTGTGCCCTTATGAGCTTTCTCTGGATCTCTCGGAGCGCTGTGAGATCATCATTTGTGACTACAATTACGTCTTTGACCCCGCCGTTTATCTGCGGCGCTATTTCGATGCCGCGGAGGGGGAGCGCGGCAGCTACGTGTTCCTGGTGGACGAGGCGCACAACCTGCCCGACCGCGCACGGGATATGTATTCGATGCGTTTGCCCGTCCTCCCTTTTGAGGAGGTCTATGCCCGGGTGGAGCCGGATGCGGATCCCGAGCTGGAGGCGACCCTCGGCGGCTTTGTGATCGCGATGCGTCGTCTGGCGCGGCTTTGCACCGAAAATCGCCAAAAAAACGAGGACGGTACCGAAAACGGATACTATCTGAACCGTCAGCCGCTGATGAATTTTGGTGAAACGGTGAACACCACCGCACAGAATCTGGAGCAGCTTTTGAAGAAGCTGCCGGAGCACGTGCTGCGCGAGCCGCTCAGCGAGCTGCTGAGCCTTTTGCGCCGCTATCAGTCGCTTTCCGAATGCTACGACGATCGCTTTCTTACCTACGTGGAGCTGGTGGAGGGTAAGGTCACGGTGCAGATCTTCTGCCTGGATCCCGCCGGCGTGCTGGACGTGGCCATGAGCCGCGCACGCGCAACGATCCTGTTTTCGGCAACGCTGGCACCGCTTGATTATTTTTCGGATATTCTGGGCGGTGGCCATGGGGCGGAGCAGATCATTCTGCCGTCTCCTTACGATCCCTCCCGTCTTTGCGTCACGGTTGCCTCCTCGGTCAGTACACGTATGGAGGAGCGTGACGGCTCCTACCGCAAGGTAGCCACGCTGATCGCTGCTGCCATCAGCGGAAAGGCAGGGAACTATCTGGTTTATTTCCCGTCCTACGATTATATGGAAAAGGTGCTGCGGTGCTTTTGCGAGAAATACCCTAAGGTACCGCACATCGTGCAAAAACGGCAGATGCATCCCCGTGACCGCGAGGCATTTTTGCAGTATTTTGAAAATGACGAAGGGCATATGCGTGTCGGATTTTGTGTACTCGGCGGCAGCTTTTCAGAGGGGGTTGACCTGCCCGGCAGTCGTTTGATCGGTGCCATCGTGGTAGGCGTGGGCATCCCCGGGCTTTCCAACGAACGTAACATTCTGCGCGACTATTACGAAAACAAATGCGAGCGCGGCTACGATTACGCCTATACCTATCCGGGGATGAACCGGGTACTGCAGGCGGCAGGGCGTGTCATCCGTACCGAGGAGGACCGCGGCATCGTCGTTCTGATCGATTCCCGCTATGCGGAGGAGCCGTATCTCCATCTTTATCCGCAGCATTGGGAGGGTGTTATGGCGGCCGCTACGCCTGCGGCCTTGGCGCATCGCGTGCAGGAATTTTGGCGCGAGGATGCAAAAATGCAGGAAAAGAACGATTAAATTGCACTTTTTTGCAATTTTCTCTTGCAATTCCTGCGTATATGTGGTATAATCCTTTTGTTTTTGAGCGTTTTTGCAATTTTGAGTGCTTTCAAAATGCGAAAAGGCGTTACCATTTACTGTGCCCGACCGTGGGCAGATAGGAGCCAAACATGAAGTATGCAAGCATGTCCAAGGAGCAGCTGCAAGCCGAGCTGGCAGCGCTTCAGGCAAAATACGAGGCCTTTTGCGCGAAAGGATTGAAGCTGGATCTTTCCCGTGGCAAGCCCGCCCCCGATCAGATCGATCTGCTGACCGATATGCTCACCTGCCTTTCTGCGGCAGAGGAGTGCATCTCGCCGAGCGGTGTGGATTACCGTAACTACGGTATTCTTGACGGTATTCCGGAGGCAAAGCGTCTGTTTGCCGAGCTGCTGGAGCTGCCCGAGGAATATATTATTGTAGGAGGCAACTCCTCCCTGAACCTGATGTACGATGCGGTGGCGCGGGCTATGCTTTACGGCGTGGTCGGCAGTCCCCGTCCCTGGTGCCGCGAGGAGCGCGTGAAGTTCCTTTGCCCCGCACCCGGCTATGACCGTCATTTCGGCATCTGCGAGTCGCTCGGTATTGAGATGATCACCGTCAAGATGCTGCCCACCGGTCCCGATATGGATGCGGTGGAGGCACTTGTCAGCAGCGATCCTGCCATCAAGGGCATCTGGTGCAATCCCAAGTATTCCAATCCCGACGGCATCACGTATTCCGACGAGACGGTGCGCCGCTTTGCGGCGCTGAAGCCCGCCGCTCCCGATTTCCGCATCTTCTGGGATAATGCTTACGCCATTCACGATATTTATGAGGAGGGCAGGGATACGCTGCTCGATATCTTTGCTGCCTGCCGCGAGGTCGGTACCGAGGATAGAGTGTTCTACTTTGCTTCTACCTCCAAGATCTCCTTCCCCGGCTCCGGCGTGGCCATCGTCGCGGCCTCTCCTGCCAATGTGGCACAGATCAAATCGGTGATGAGTGCGCAGACCATCGGTCACGACAAGCTCAATATGATCCGTCACGTCAAGTACTTCGGTAACGCCGAGAACGTGCTGCGCCATATGGATAAGCTGGCAGCGCTGATCCGCCCCAAGTTCGAGGCGGTGGAGGCGATCCTGAAGGAGGATCTCGCCGAGGCGGATATCGCTCGCTGGACCGATCCGCGCGGCGGTTATTTCATCAGCTTTTATACCATGCCCGGCTGTGCTAAGCGCGCCTTTGCGCTTTGCCGCGATGCCGGTGTGGTCCTGACCAACGTGGGCGCTACCTATCCTTATCGCAAGGATCCCGAGGATAGCAACATCCGCCTGGCCCCCACTTATCCCACGATGGCGGACCTGCAGTCGGCTATGCGCGTGTTCACCGTTGCGGTGCGCATCGCAACGCTGGAAAAGCTGCTTGCCGAAAACTGATCATACAACGCAAGGGCGGCATCGCGATGCCGCCCTTTATCGCTTTTGCGAGGGGAGGAGCTTATGCACAAAAAAGTCGGAACGCAGAAGGAAAGCAATCCCTTTCCGTATTCGGATACCAACAAGCGCTATCACACCTATGATTACTATTTACGCAATACGTTCGGGGGAAAATGCGCCAAAATACCCTTGGATGCGGGGATGACCTGCCCCAACCGTGACGGGCGCTGCGGCTATGGCGGATGCATCTACTGCTCGGAGAAGGGGAGCGGTGATTTTACTGCCTCTGCGGCGTTGCCGCTTGCCGAGCAATATCGAGTGCAGCGAGAGAGGCTGGCGGGCAAATGGCCTGCCTTTTCCTGTATTCCGTATTTTCAGGCCAACACCAATACCTATGCACCGCTTTCGCGCTTGCGTGAGCTGTTTGAGGAGGCGCTGGCGCTACCGGAGGCGGTGGGGCTGAACGTGGCGACGCGTGCGGACTGCCTCCCTTATGATACGGTGGAATATCTGGCCGAATTATCCGAGCGAACGGTGCTTACAGTAGAGCTTGGATTGCAGACCGTACACGACAAAACGGCGGCTCTGATCAACCGCGGACATGATATGGAATGCTTTCTGGAGGGGTACCACCGCTTACGCGAGCGAGCACCGCGCGCACGCATCGGGATCCACTTGATCCTCGGCCTGATTGGTGAAAATGACGAAATGATGGTTGAAACTGCGCAAAGAGTGGCGGAACTGTGCCCCGACGAGGTAAAGCTTCACTCTCTGTACGTGATCGAGGGCACTGAAATGGCCGCGATCTATCGAAATAACGGCTATTTTCCGCTTTCCCGCGATGCTTATGTGGATATGGTGGTGCGCATGCTGGAGCTGCTGCCTCCGGAGACGGTGATCGGCCGTTTGACGGGTGACGGGGCCAGAAAAACGCTGTTGGCACCCCTGTGGAGTCAAAACAAGCGCGCGGTTTTGAACGAAATAGACAAAAAGTTCTACAAGGATAATACATGGCAAGGGAAAAAGAATTGCAAAAACCTTTAAGGCATAATCTTGACGAAAAGCCCTTTATATGTTAAAATATCAATAACCTGTGAACAACACGTTGCAGAAAACCAACCGGAAAAGGAGAAAACGCATGAAAAGAATCGTATCGCTTCTTCTTGCAACTCTGATGGTCGTTACCATCCTGCCTGTTGCCAGCCTTGTTGCTGCGGCAGAGGGTAGCGACTCCGCCGCCACCACAACCACCTATCAGGTGTACAAAGAGGATTTCGACTGGCTGGATGAGAATGCCACCTCTGCCGAGATCCTTGATGCCCTGGGCTGGTATGTGCCCGCCTCCAACGAGAAGGAAAATATCGCCGACTACTCGGTCGCTGTGACCAAGGAAGCCGACGTCGTTGTGAATAAGGCGCTGCACGTTTCCACCGAGACCTTCGGCATCGGCGGCTTTGCCAATTGTGAAAGCTTTGTGACCGTATTCGGCGGTGACGTTATGTCCATCGTCCGTAACGGTAATTTTGTGCTTTCCTACGATCTGACCTACCGTGAGGGCACCGTGAATGCCAACGGCTACAGCGCCATGATCTACAACTACAACGAGCAGGGCGGCCTTTCCGTGCTGGAAGGGAATGCTACCACCTACGGTATCGTTGCGGTTCGCGCTTGCGGCGCCGGCTTCAATAACGTGTACTACCCCATTTCCGGCGGTACCACTACCGGCGGTGTGGAGATGGTGCAGAACGGTGGCGAGAACGTGATGAGCAACCGCTACACCACCAAGGGTCAGTATCCCTCCTTGTACGCGCGCATCGCAGGCACGACCGATCCTGTGACCGGTGAGGTGATCGATGCCGATTACACCGAGGATGCAAGCAGCGTGCTCACCAACACCGTGCGCCTGATCGACAAGACCCTGCGCATCAAGGTCGTTTACGATTACGATGACGGCGTTTCGGTCTACATCAACGACGTGCTGGTCTCCACCCCCAACGTTGGCTACAACTACAACGAGTACACCAACGACGGTATCTGGGACGAGTTCATCGACCGCACCTCCAGCTCTGCTATCGCTCTTGTGACCAAGGCAGATGTGGCTGCTGACATCGACAATATCGAGATCGTGGCCGAGAGTATCGGCGATTCCGGTTATGCCGACGCGCTTCCCGAGCTTGTTATTACAGAGATGGCTCCTATGGGCTATAACCCCACCGGTACTGCTTCCTATACCTGGGCAGAGTACATCGAGATCTACAACACCACCGATCGTCCCATCGACCTCGCCGAGTATTCCATTATGTACTGTGACGTGACTGACGGCGACGCGGATTCGATGCTGATCGGCTCCAAGGTGAAGAAGTATGCAAACTACCAGAGCTTTGGCGATCTGCTCGGCCAGCCCCTGGTGAGTAAGACCAAGTTCTACGTAGCACTGGATACGCTGAAGACCTTTGACAGCAAGGCAAAGCGCTATCAGTTCGTGGATGCAAACACCAATCTGAACACCGGTGCTCGCTACCGTCTGGACGGTGCCAGCTACGTGCGCGACGATAAGAACGGTACCTACTGCTACATTCAGTATGTAGAGAACTGGAACGCCCGTTACAAGCAGGGCAATGCCGATTATGCCACCAACACCATGCTGAACCCCGGCGAATGCGCGCTGATCTATCCGATCCAGGATAATGCTACCAACGCGATCTGCTGGACCAACGGCATCAACGGCAGCAGCTACAACTCCACCTCGATCAGTGGTCAGACCTGCTTCCGTCAGGGCTATAAGTCCTACGGCCTTACCACCAACACCAAGGTATTTGCCATGAACGCCTTCAACCTGACAGATAACCCCAACAGCACCGGTAACAGACGCTATTATATAGGTAAGGCAAATTACGACGATCAGTTCAACGAGGACGGCTCTCCCGTCCAGATCAAGTACAACAACGTTTACATCACCGATGCCGCTCACGACAAGTACGTGGTCTCCTACGTTGACTGGAACACCAGCGTGAACACCGGTATCCTGTACGAGGATGCAGGCCCCAATGATACCTACTTCGGTCAGGGTGGCCGTCCCGCTCATTCCACCGTTGAGAATGCATATTACTTCTCCGGCGTGTGGGCTTACGGCATCGACGCCTCCGGCGACTCTCGCCGTGGCACCCTGTACAGATCCAACCAGCGTATCAACAACGGCTCCGCTCACGTTGGCGCATTGGCCGGCTATCAGAAGGTCCTGATGGAGGATATGTACGAAAAGGCCGCAAAGGCCAACGGTGCTCTCCCCGATCTGATGATCACCGAGATCACGCCCAGCACCACCAATCTGGCAGGGGAGGCCTACAACGCATTCTCTGCGATAGAGCTGACCAACACCTCCGCAGAAAGCCTTGACCTGTACCGCTACGCATTGGTACGCACCAAGCTGGATAATGTAATCGGTAAGAACGATAAGTTCAATTACGCTACCGTATTCCAGCCCGGCAACCCGGTCAAGAAGGGCGAGGGTAACGGTGCTTACTACTACTTCGTTGATAATTACATCTCCAATCCCGAGGAGTGCGTGCTCGCTCCCGGTGAGACCGTGGTCATCTGGTTCCTCACCAACGATACCTATCAGTCCTACTCCCGTGACGAGGACTTCGGCTTCGACTACTTCCGTCAGTACTGGGTCAATCAGGGCAACTCGCAGCTGGCACTGAAAAATGCCGATGGCGATTATGCCACCAAGGTCATCGCCGTTGACGGTAACGACAGCACCACTACCAACATCGACAACGCTAACCGCGTGTTCAGCCTCTCCGCTAACTACTCCGCAGTCTATGGCGTTGCCGCCGCTTCTACCGACGTCAAGCGCGGTATCGTTAAGATCCAGGACGTGCTTTCCGCCGCATTCCTCGGTGCCAGCGCGGTCTACTACAAGCTGGAGTGGTCCGAGGTAACGGATACCACCGGTACCTTCTATGCCAACATCCTGACCCGTACGATGCCGGTCAACACCTCCATGCGCTACATCGTGGGCGGTGCCGGCAACCGCTTCTGCTCGGCTATGGCAGATTCGCTCCGCATCCAGTACTGGTATTACAGCACCAGCGGTCGCGTATGGTACTCCGATTCCAATCCCAACGCAACGCCTTGTGTTGAGATCGTGACCAGCTGCGCCGCAATGAACCCGAGACTGGGTACGCTTGACGGCGAGGAGATCATCGCCATTCAGAATCACCTGTTCCAGAAGGAAACCGATGAGCAGGGCAACGAGACCTACTACTACTTTGATAGCCTGCGCACCAACGTGGTCACGTTGGAGGGTGCTGCCATCCGTGCCGACGGCTCCGCTCCTCAGCTGCGCTTCGATAACGCCATTTCCAATAACGTTTATAACTCCCTGATCGCCACCTACGGCCGTAATGTTGAGATCGGTATGCTGATCGTTGAGAGCGAGCAGCTCGGTGATCTTGCCGTGAAATCCGAGGCGGATCTGATCAATGCCGGCATTCCTTATAATAAGGTAGTAAGCCAGCAGCTCTACCGTAGCACCGATTACACGGTTCTCGGCTCTACGATCACCATTGATGCTGACAAGTACGCAACCTCCTACACGGCCATTGGTTATATGACCGTTAAGATCAGCGATACGGTCACCAAGAGCTTTGTTTCCGCAGTTTCCACCGAGAGATCCCTCGCGGACGTTGCTGAGGATGCTCTTGACGACATCAGCGCAAACAAGACTGATGTTTACCTCTATTCCGACGGCAACGGTGCATATAGCCGTTACACCACAGCCGTTCAGAACAAGCTGCGCGGCTACGTCGTGCTCTGACGAGCATCGGTACCGAGTTAATAACGAAAAAGGAGTAAAAAGAATATGAAAAAATTCCTTTCTATGCTGCTTGCGGTTCTGATGGTCGTCGGCGTCATGGTTCCCACATTGACCTTCTTTGTGGGAGCCGAGGGCGCCGGGGAAGAGGAGAAGACCGTCTCCGAGATCCCCGAGCTGATCATCACCGAGCTCTGTATGAATGCATACGGTAATACCGAGATCTATTCTACCCTGGATCCCGAGACCGCTATGCCGTTGGAAAAGCACTATCAGCAGGTAACGATTCCGGTTGATACCAACGTTTCCTCCGGCTATTTCGAAAAGACTGTTGGCGCAAACGGTGTCGTTTCCTTTGTGAAGACCACCGATGCCAAGGCAGTTGCCGGTAAGACCTATTATTGGGAGAGCAATCTTGCCAGCAACCACACCGAGATCGTGGAGTACTTCGAGGTCTACAATGCCAGCGACAAGCCCATCAATCTGTACGATTACAAGTTCGTGCGTGATACTGATGCGGCGTTGGATAACTCCACCGTTAAGTTCGTCGATATGAAGCCCGGTGCCGTTGAGGGCACCAAGCACGGCGAGTACTTCAAGTACGTTGGCACCGGTAACGGTGCGCTTGCCGGCGGCTTTGAGAGCGGTGTGACCTACTACACCAAGAACGAGGCGACCTACACGCCCGTTGCCGCAGGCTCTGCCCCCCAGGCAGGCGTGGCTTACTACGTACTTGCCACCGAGGGCTACCATTTCGTCAACCCCGATTACGAGGAAGGCGTGCTGCAGCCCGGCCAGCTCGCAGTTGTCTGGAACTATAACGACGCCAGCTGGAAGACCTATTCTGACGAGGACATTTTC
>SVQY01000061.1 GCA_015065135.1 Oscillospiraceae bacterium | reverse complement strand
CGGTCACAGCTTCGCTGTTCCCTTGGTTTTGCTCGCTCGGGCAAAGCCCTCGACCCGCAAAACTTCGGTTCCGCTATCGCTCCACTCAGGATGACATATAGGGGCCAAGTTTGGCGGTTTTGTGCAAGCAAAATGGAGCCCCGATGGGCGACAAGGCAAACTTGAGCTGCTTGCCGCAGGCAAGCTGGCCAAGCCTTGGCGGTTTTGTGCCGCAGCCGCGCGGTGCGGTGCGGCACGAAAAACGCAAAAAAGCCGCAACGTTGCGGCTTTTTTGATACATTTTGCGTATTTTTGCGTTATCTTTTGATACGGATGAGGGTGCTGCAGCCGTCGCGGAGCGCGGCGAGGAGCGCATCCACCTCCTGCTCGGTATTCTGCGCGGAAAGGCTGATGCGCAGCGAGCAATCCGCCTCGGCGGCACTGAGGCCAAAGGCCAGCAGGGTGCTGCTGGGGCTTTTGGCGTGGGAGGAGCAGGCCGAGCCGCTGGAGACCGAGATCCCCTTGCCCGAAAGGTAGTGGAGCATCGTCTCGCTCTTGATCTGCGGCAGGGTGATATTGACGATATGCGGTGCGCGCTTTTCGGGCAGATTGAGACCGATCTCGCTGCCCGAGAGCCCCTCGATCAGCCGCGCGGAGAGCGCCGCCATACGGGCAACGTCGGCCGAAACGGTGGCCTTGCCCTGCGCGGCAGCCGCCGCAAAGCCGGCGATGCCGATGAGGTTTTCGGTGCCGGAGCGCAGGCCGAACTCCTGCCCACCGCCCTGCAAAAAGGGCACGATGGCGCGCTTGGTGAGGATATGCGGCGCGATATAAAGCGCACCCACGCCCTTGGGGCCGTGGATCTTATGGGCGCTCAGGGTGATCAGATCGGCGCCGAGGCTCTTAGCCGTCATCGGCAGCTTGAGAAAGCCCTGCACCGCGTCGCAATGGCAGATGCAATCCGGGTTGCCCCGTCTGGCGGCGGCAAAGACCTCCTCCACCGGGTAGCGCGCGCCGGTCTCGTTGTTCACCAGCATCATCGTGACCATAAAAAGGTCTCGGTTGCAATTGGCACGGACGGCATCCATATCCAGAGCGCCGCCACGGGTGGGAACACGAACTATACGAAAGCCCTGCTTTTCCAGCACGCGGAGATTATTTTCGACCGAGGGATGCTCCGAGTCGGTGGTGAGGACGGTACGCGCCTCACGGCGCTCCTTGGCCATTGCCGTGCCCTGCAGCGCAAGAGCGGTGGCCTCGGTGCCCGAGCCGGTAAAGATCAGCTGCCCATCCCGCAGATAGCGCTCGCCCAGGGCTGCGCCCAGCGCCTCGCGGCTCTGTTTCAGCAGCGCGGCGCTTCTCTGCCCCACCTCGTGGAGCGAGGAGGGATTGCCGAAGCAGGCCATTGCCTCGGTCATCGCGCGCACGGCCGCCTCGCAAAGAGGGGTGGTGGCGCTGTTATCCAGATAAGCCATCATTATGCAAACACAAAGGCGGCGCGGATGCTCTCCACCGTCTCCAGATGGGTATCGAACCTTTCCGCGGTGGCGGTGTAGGTCAGCGTATAGATGGTGTTATCCTTGGCGGCAAAGATCTGGAGGTACTTGTACTGCACACCGTCCAGCGTGCCGCTGAATACGTACTGTCTGGCGTTCTTGCCACCAAGGGTGGTGTCCACACACTTCTCGGCATCCACCTGCAGGTCGGTATAGACCTTTTCATACTGGGCGCAGCAGGCGTTCCAGTATGCCTCAAAGGTCAGCTCCTCACCGGGAAAGCTCAGGGTGACCGCCACGTTGGAGTTATCGGTGTTGGCGCGTGCGCCCGAAACGCCGGTGGAGGCTTGGGAGATCCAGGTCTCGGGCACGTAGAGGTGATACAGCTCACCGTAGTTCCCTGCGGTCACCTCCTGCATCCCGTCGGGCACGGCGCTATCCTTGCAGCCGGCAAGGGCGCAAAGGGTCAGCGTCAGCAGCAGCAATGCCGCAAGGCTTTTGACAAGAATTTTTTTCATAGCTTCTTCCTTCTTTCTTATTTTTGGCAGCGCAGGACCTCTGCGGCGGCGGAAAGCACGCCGATACGGCCGCTTTCAAAGGTGAGACCGCCCTGGAAAAAGGCGGTATAGGGGGCACGGAGGGGGCCATCGGCCGAAAGCTCGATGGAGGCACCCTGCACGAAGGTACCGGCGGCCATGATCACCTCATCCTGATAGCCCGGCATTGCCCAGGGCTCGGGGGTGACATAGGCATCCACGGGGGAGCCGGCCTGGATGCCGCGGCAGAAGGCGCAAAGCCCCTCGGCCGAGCCGGTGATCACCGTCTGAATGATGTCGGAGCGCAGCTCCTCGGGGGCGGGCTCTACCGCATAGCCGAGGGCGCGGAAGATGTAAGCGGCGAAATGGGCGGTCTTCAACGCCTCTGCCACCGTGTGGGGAGCGTAGAAGAAGCCGCGGAACATATGCTTGTTCTGGCCAAGGGTAGCGCCCACCTCCAGGCCGATGCCGGGGCAGGTAAGGCGGTAGGAGCAAAGCTCAACGGCCTTGGCGGTGCCGGCAAGATAACCGCCGGTCTCGGCCATACCGCCGCCCGGATTTTTGATGAGCGAGCCGATGGCAAGATCAGCGCCGACTGCGGGGGGCTCTCTCGTCTCGGTGAACTCGCCGTAGCAGTTATCCACCACCACAAAGGTCTCGGGGCGGATGGCCTTGACGAAGCGCACCGCCTCACCGATCTCCTCCACGGTCAGGGTCTTGCGGTTCAGGTAGCCCTTGGAGCGCTGGATGAAGCAGACCTTCACCCGTTCCCCCTCGGGAGAGCGCAGGATCTCGCCCACCCTTTCATAGTCGATGGCGCGGCCGTCGAGCATCTCCACGCCCTTGTAGGTCACGCCGTAATCGGCCAGCGAGCCGTTGCCGGGGGTGCCGGCAATGCCGATGACCTCCTCCAGCGTGTCGTAGGGCTTGCCGGTGAGCGAGAGCATCGTGTCACCGGTGCGCAGCAGGCCAAACAGGCCGATGGTCAGGGCGTGCGTACCATTGACGATGCTGTGGCGGACAAAGGCCGCCTCGGCGCCCATTACGTCGGCAAAAATGCGATCCAGCACGTCGCGGCCGCGGTCGTCGTAGCCGTAGCCGGTGGTGGGGGCAAAGCAGGCAGCGTCCACGCGATGCTCGGCAAAGGCACGCATCACGCGTGCGGTATTTTCGTGAGCGTTACGCGAAATTGCTGCAAATTGAGGGGCCAGCGCAGCCTCGGCCTCCTCGGCAAGCGAGAGCAGATAAGGGGAAAATTCGGTCATTTTGCACCTCCGAGATAGGCGACCGTCAGCGCGACCGCCGCACGGGCATCACGCAGGTCGATCATTTCCACGCCCGAGTGGATATAGCGCGAGGGGATGGAAAGCGCCCCCGCGCGGCAGCCGAGGCCGCTCATCTGGATCGAGGAGGTATCGGTACCGCCGTAGGTGAGGATCTCGCACTGGGCGGCAATGCCCTGCGCCTTGGCGGTGGCCAGCAGCTCGTCCACCAGAGCGCTGTCGCAGATGACCGAGCTATCCTTGATCTTGACGGCAGCGCCGTCACCCAGCTTGACAGCCATGGGCTTGCTGCCCTGCTCGTCACCCGTGCCGGTCACGTCATAGACCAGCGCTAGCTCGGCGCCGACGGCAAAGGCGGCGGTCTTGGCGCCGCGGCAGCCCACCTCCTCCTGCACCGAGAACACGTAATAGATGTCATCGGTGGGGGCGGTCAGCAGACGGGCGATCTCCACCATCACGGCACAGCCGATGCGGTCGTCCAAGGGGCGACCCACCACGCGGTTCGCGTTCAGTCGGGTCAGGTGAGGCAGCAGCGCGCAGGTATCACCGATCTTTACGCGGCGCGCGGCCTCCTTGCGGTCGGCGGCGCCGATATCGATATAGCACTTCTCTGCCTTGGGGCTCTCCTTGGCAGGCACGTCGGCCTCGGGCACCAGCACGCCCCGCACGCCGTTTTCAAAAACGACCTCGGTATAGGCCGCGGCGCCGTAGTGGATGCCGCCCACGGGGGCGACACGCAAAAATCCGTTTTCCTCAATAAAGTTCACGAGAAAGCCGATCTCGTCCATATGGGCGCAGAGCATCACGCGACGGGGATGCTCGCCCTTACCGCGCTTCAGGCAGATGAGATTGCCCATGGCGTCGGTGCGCACCTCATCGCAAAGGGGGCGCATCATCTCGGTCAGGATCGCGCGGATCCCACCTTCTCTGCCCGACACCGAGGGGGCGGTGGGCAGCAGCTTTTTCAGAGTCTGTATCATTTCATTTCCTCTTTCCAGTCGGTCAGCATCCTTGTGAGCAGACCGATCATGCTTTCATAATCCTTCACGGCGGCCACCGATACGGGGGCGTGGAGATAACGGGTGGGGGCGGAGAGCGCCATACAGCGCACGCCGCTGCCGCTGCGCTGCACGTGGGCCGCATCGTTGCCGCCCGAAACGTAGCGCTTGACCTGCACCGGAATGGCGTTTTTCGCACCCGTTTGCAGGGCAAATTCGATCAGCCCACGGTCGTAGACGGTGGAGCGATCCATCAGGGAAAGCACGCCGCCCTCCCCCACCGTGGCCACGCGGCGGGACGGCTCTACGTCAGCCACGTCGGCAATGGCGGTGGTCTCCAGCACGATGCCGAAGTCGGGTCTCACCCGATTGGCGGTGACCAGCGCGCCCGATCTGCCGATCTCCTCGCGCACGGTAAAGCAGAACCAAAGATCCAAGGGCAGCGACAGCTGCTCTACGGCGCGCAGCACCTCGATCAGCACCGCGCAGCCAAGGCGGTCATCCAGCGCCTTACATTTGATATATGCCCCATCCTTGCCAAAGCGGCAAAAGGGGGTGTCAAACACCGCAAAGTCACCCCGTTCGAGGACTTTTTCGGTCTCCTCACGGTCCTTGGTGCCGATATCCACGTACAGATCTTTGAGCTCGGGCAGCTCACGCCGCTCCTTGGCGGTCATCTGGTGGATGCCCTTGGCGGCGATCACACCGGGGATGCGCTTTTCCTCGTTGCCGAGGGTCAGCATACGCCCCGTCAGCACCGCGTGGTCGTAGCCGCCCACGCGATCCACGCGCAGGTAGCCCTCCTTTTCGATCTCGGTGATCATAAAGCCGACCTCGTCCATATGCGCAGAAATCATGATACGTGGTGCGTTTTCCGGCCCCGGCAGGTGGGCGGTCAGGTTGCCCATACGGTCGGTGGAGAGGATGGCGCCGCAGCCCTGCAGCTCCTCGCGGATGGCCTGCTCGACCTCTGCCTCGCAGGAGGAAGGGCCAAAGCAAAGGGCCAATTTCTCAATCAGCGCGACACCGCTTTTCATCCTGCAAACACCTCCCCGATCTCTCTATCGCACACAAAGGCGCGGATCAGACGGACCAGCTCATGCGCATCCTGCATATCCAGCATCTCCACGTAGGTGTGCATGGCGCGCAGGGGCAGACCCACGTCCACCACGGGGATGCCCTCCTTCACCAGATGCAGCGCAACGGTATCGGTGCCGGTAGAGGTAGCCTCCACGCAGCATTGCCACGGGATGCCCTCCCTTTCGCAGAGCCGCTCGGTCATTTTGGTGAGCTTGCGATCGGTGATGGCGCTGCGGCAGATCGAGGGGCCCTGCCCCATCTGCACCGTCTCGCTCTCCTTGCTGCCGGGGGCGTGGCCGATGTTCACGTCGATGACCATGGCATAATCCGGCTCGATGGCGAAGCCGCCCACGGCGGTGCCGCCCACGTTGTCGGTCTCCTCATGCACCGCGAGGACCAGGTACACGTCGCCTGCCAGCTCCTTTGCGGGGATGGCGGCAAGGGCGCTTGCCGCAATGGCGCAGCAGGCCTTGTTATCCAGGCCCTTGCCCACCAGGCGGTCGTTTTGCAGCCACCGGTAGCGTGGGGTGAAGCCCACCGGCGTGCCGATGCGCAAAAGCTCACGCAGCTCCTCGGTGGGGTAGCCGGTATCGATCAGCAGCTCGTCTGCCGGCTTGACCTTCTCCTCGGCATCCCGATCCTTCAGATGAGGGGGCGTGGAGGCGATCACGCCGTCCAGCACCTCCTTGCCGTAGATCCGCACATCGGCGGAGGGCAGCGTGCGCCCGTCCAGGCCGCCAATAGGCACCACCTTGAGAAAGCCTCCGTCACGAATATCGGATACGTATAGCCCGATCTCGTCAAAATGCGTGTCGATGAGGATCCTTGGCGCGTTCTCTCTGCCGCAGCGGCGCAGGTAGATCCGGTTGCCCACGGCATCCGTCCAATGCGCGTCAAAGCCCTCCATCAGATGCTCCAGCGCCGCGGCATCATAGGCCTCGTAGCCGGTGATGCTCATCAGCCCTGCCATCGCAGGGATCAGTTCACGAAGTTCCAATGCATACATCCTTTCTTTTCTATCCAACAGCCGTCAAAGCGGCAGTCCTTCTTCTTTAAATTCCCGCACCAGGCGGCAAAAAGCCTCACCACGGTGTGCAAAATCCCGAAATTGATCGAATGCCGTGCAGGCGGGCGAAAGCAACACCGTGTCGCCGCATTTTGCCATTTTGGCCGCCGCGTGAAAGGCGGCTGCGAAGGCATCGAAGCGGTGGGTGGGCACGCGGCCGCCGATGGCCTGCTCCAGCTCCTCCGCGGCCTCGCCGTACAGGCAGACGGCTATGGTCTTTTCTGCCAATATCCCCCCGAACGGGGCGAAGGAAACGCCCTTTCCCCTGCCGCCGGCGATCAGGATCGGCTTGCGGTCCAGCGCCGAGAGCGCGGCGGCGGTACGGGTGGGCGTGGTATCAATGGAGCTATTGATAAATCGCACGCCGCGCACGGTGTCCACCGTTTGCAGCCGATGGGGCACGCCGTGAAAGTCGGCCACCGCCGCAGCCATCTGCGCCGGGGTGACCAGCTCGCGCACCGCGGCATAGGCGGCCGCCAGGTTCTCTTTGTTGTGCGCGCCGGGCAGCGAAAAGCTGCTTGGCACGGGAACGGTATGCGTTTTTTGCCCATCGGCAAGGATCATATTTCCCTGCTGAACGGTAAAAGCTACCTTGGGGCAGGAGAGGCGCGAGACCGCCGCCACGGTGGTGGGGCAAGCGCCGTTGTGCACCAAAAAACCGATACCGTTGGCGGCTATTTTGCATTTTGCGGCAATATACTCGGCCATATCACGGTGCCAATTCAGATGGTTTGGCGTCATATTGGTGATCACCCCCACGCGGGGGGCTTTTTGCAGCGTCATCAGCTGAAAGCTGGAAAGCTCGACCACCGCCACGTCGGTGCTTCGCATCTGCGTGGCCATCGGCAGCAGCGGCGTGCCGATATTGCCGCCGAGATAGACGGTGTGCCCCGCCTCCCGCAAAAGCGCGGCAATGAGGCTGGCCGTGGTGGTCTTACCGTCGCTGCCGGTAACGGCAATGATATCGGCGGCGGTGTGGTCAAAAAGCAGCTCGATCTCGGAGGTCAGCTGCGCGCCGCGCGCCACGGCGGCAAGGATGGGGGGCAGATCGGGGCGGATGGCCGGCGAGCGCACCAGCAGCTCTCCCGGCAGTCTCTCCGGCAGCGCACCGATGCAAAATCGCACACCGTTGGCGGCGTAATGCGTCATTTCCCCCTCGTCGGGCGGTGTCTTGGCAAAAACGGTCAGCGCGGCACCGCGCGGCAGCAAAAAATCCGCCACGGCGCGCCCCGAGCGCCCAAAGCCGAGCAGGGTGACCGCCTTCCCCTCATAAGAACGCTTCATACGGATACCTCTCTTAAAAAAAGAATATCCATATTATATTATACCCCTTCCGCCCCTTTGGTGCAAGCATTATTGCGATTTTTTTGCTTTTTGTTAAAAAAATTCCCACTCCACTTTACAAAATCCACAAGATATGGTATAATAAACTGATAGTAAGACACAAAATAGACGATAAGGAGGCATCCGGATGGCTGCCAAGAACACATCCAAATCCTACGGCAACGCCAGCATCACCGCGCTGAAGGGCCCCGACCGCGTGCGCAAGCGCCCGGGCGTTATCTTTGGCTCGGACGGCCTGGAGGGCTGTGAGCATTCCTTTTTCGAGATCCTTTCCAACGCGGTGGATGAGGCGCGCGAGGGTCACGGTAATGTGATCACGGTAACGGCTTTTCTCGACCGCTCGATCAAGGTGGACGACCGCGGCAGAGGCGTGCCGCTGGGCTATAACGAAAAGGAAAAGCGCTGGAACTGGGATCTCATCTACTGTGAGCTCTACGCCGGCGGTAAATATGATAACAACAAGGGCGGCGGTGCCTATGAGTATTCCCTCGGTCTGAACGGCCTCGGCGCCTGCGCCACCCAGTATTCCTCGGAATTCATGCACGTATCCTCGTATGACGGCAATCAGGTGCATACCATCTCCTTTGCAAAGGGCGAGCCCACCACCGAGCTGCAGAGCCGCCCTCTGGACAAAAAGGAGCGCCGCACCGGCACCGTGATCCACTGGCGCCCCGACATCGAGGTCTTTACCGATATCAAGATCCCCCACGAGAATTTCCGCTCCACCATGCACCGCCAGGCGGTGGTCAACCCCGGCATCAGCTTTGTGCTGCGGCTGGAGCAGGAGGACAAGTCCTTTACCGAGGAGACCTTCCTCTACCAGAACGGCATTGCCGATTACGTGGTGGAGTGCGCCAAGGGCACCCAGACCACCGAGCCTGTGCTCTGGCATCTGGAGACCATGGGCCGCGACCGCGCCGACAAGGACGACTACAAGCTGAAGGCTGACGTTTCCTTCTGCGTGACCAACACCGAGCCGCGCCTGGAGTACTACCACAACTCCAGCTTTCTGGAGCACGGCGGCTCCCCCGACCGCGCGGTCAAATCCGCCTTCGTGTACGCCGTTGACAGCTATCTGAAGAACGCCGGCAAGTACACCAAAAAGGAGGATAAGATCACCTTCCAGGATGTGGCCGACTGCCTGCTGCTGGTCATCAACAGCTTCTCGACCATGACCTCCTACGAAAACCAGACCAAGAAATCGATCACCAACACCTTTATCTACGACGCGCTCAACAAGTTCATCCGCGAAAATCTGCAGATCTACTTCACCGAGCATCCCACCGAGGCAGAGACCTTCTGCAACCAGGTGCTGATCAACAAGCGCAGCCGCGAGAACGCGGAGACCACGCGCCTCAACATCAAAAAGAAGCTGACCGGCAGCATCGACATCGCCAACCGCGTGGAAAAGTTTGTCAACTGCCGCTCCAAGGATCCCGACGTGCGCGAGCTGTATATCGTGGAGGGTGACTCCGCGCTGTCCTCGTGTAAGCAGGGGCGCTCCGCTGACTTTCAGGCCATCATTCCCGTGCGCGGTAAGACGCTGAACTGCGTAAAGGCCTCCTACGAGCGCATTTTCAAGAGCGAGATCATCACCGACCTGCTCCGCGTGATCGGCTGCGGTGTGGAGATGGACGGCAAGACCAAGGTCAAGGCCGAGATGAACAAATTCGATATCAACCAGCTGCGCTGGTCCAAGATCATCATCTGTACCGATGCCGACGAGGATGGCTTTCAGATCAGAACGCTGCTCCTCACCCTTTTCTACCGTCTGCTGCCCACGCTGCTGAAGGAAAAGAAGGTATTCATTGCCGAATCTCCGCTGTTTGAGATCACCACCAAGGACGAGACCTATTTTGCCTACGATGAGTTTGAAAAGGCCGAGATCCTGAAGAAGCTGGAGGGCAAGAAGTACTCGCTGCAGCGCTCGAAGGGTCTTGGTGAGAACGAGCCCGAGATGATGTGGCAGACCACGATGAACCCGGCCACCAGGCGCCTGATTTCGGTAGAGCCTGCTGATGTGGAGCGCACCGAATATATGTTCGACGTGCTGATGGGTGACAATCTGGCCGAGCGCAAGCTCTTTATTGCCGAGCACGGCAGCCAATATGTGAAGGATGCCGATTTTTAAGGCAGAAACACAGAAAGCGGCAGAATTCCAAGAAATTCTGCCGCTTTTCCATTTTATCGACAAGATTTTCCAATTTTGATAAAAGCATTTTTTAAGAATTTGAACAAAGGAGAGCAAAAATGGCACTTTCTGACATCGCCCCTTTTCGGATCGCCGGCAATCTTTACTTTGTAGGCACCTACAAGGCCTCCTCGCATTTACTGGCAACGAGCGAGGGTCTGATACTGATCGACACCGGATATGCGGAGAACGCGGAAACGATCCTGGACGGTGTGGCGGCGCTTGGCTTTGACATTGCCGAGCTGAAATACATTCTCCACTCCCACGGCCATCCGGATCACACCGATGCCACCGCGCGGCTGGTGGCGCTGACCGGTGCCAAGACCTTTTTGGCGCGGGAGGACATGAAATACATCAAGGACTTTACACCCGACGTCTATTACACCGACGGGATGACGGTGCGGCTGGGAGAGACCGAGATCCTTTGCCGTCACACCCCCGGGCACACCGAGGGCACCTATTCCTTCTTCTTTGATGTGACCGAGCGGGGAGAGCGTCTGCGCTGCGGCAGCTTTGGCGGTGCCAGCGCCAGACAGCTGCGGCGCCCCACACTGAAAAGACGAAACGTGCCCTACGCCATGCGCCGTTGCTTTCTGCAGTCGGTAGCGGCGCTGCGACACGAGCACGTGGATCTGTTTGTGGGCAACCACTCCTGGCAAAACCAAACGCGCGAGAAGGCGGCGCTGCTGGCGACCGCGCCGGCGGTCAATCCCTTTGTGGATACCACAGGCAAGCAATGGCTTGATTTTTTGGATGAGTGCGAGCGCAAGTTCTGGGGGCACATCCGCGAGGACAGCCGCGAGAGCTTTGTGACCTACGCCCATCGGGGTGCCAGCGCCTACACGCCCGAGAACACGATGCTGGCCTTTTACACCGGCGTGTATATGGGGGCTAACGGCATCGAGACCGACGTGCGGCGCACCAAGGACGGTGTGCTGGTGCTGCATCACGACAGCACGCCTGCGCGGATGTGCGGCGAGGGACTTGACACGCCGGTGGCCGAGATGACCTGGGCTGCGCTGCAGGCGCTGACGGCGACCAAGGACGGGCAAAGTGACAAGCTCGTGACGCTGGAGGATTTTTTGCTTCACTTTGCGCACCGCGATATGACCTTTGCCATCGAGCTGAAGCAGGAAGGCATTGAGGCCGACGTGGCGGCAATGCTGCGGCGGTTTGACATGCAGCCAAACACCTTTGTCACCTCCTTTCACGCGGCATATCTGCGCGCCTTCAAGGCGGTCGCGCCCGAGTTCCGTGTGGGGTGGCTGGTAAAGGAGGTCACCGAGGAGACGCTTGCCGCGCTGCGCGAGATGGGCGCGGACGAGTTGTGCCCGCCGGCGGCGCTTGTGACCCCTGCGCTGGTGGATGCCTGGCACGCCGCCGGCTTTAACGTGCGCGCGTGGGGTGTGAACCGTGAGAATATGCGCGCGACCTACGATGCCGGCATTGACGGCATGACGGTGAACTTTCCCGACGAGTTATTGGCGTATATTGCAAGCAAAAATGCGCAAAAAAGCTGAAACGGTATCAAAATTTCGTGTTTTTTGCGATTTTGAGAAGCCAAAAGGACACCCGTTGCCACGGGTGTCCTTTTGGTGTTTTTGGGGCGAAGGCTAAGGCGTGCGCAGACATAGCACGAAGCCGTGAGGCGACGCGGAGACGGGAGGGGGGACCTTCATTCGCCGGCTACGTGTCATCCTGAGCGAAGGGCATAGCCCGTAGTCGAAGTTTTGCGAGGTGCAGCGGAGCAAACGAGCAAAACCGAAGGAGCGATAGCGACTGAAGGGATCTCGTATGGAGTTTGGATAGCTTTTTGATGCAAGGGTTACTTTCTTTGTGCGGCATAATGGATGCAACACCTGTCGGGAAAGCTATTGGTCATCCGTAGTAGATCCCTGCGGTCACAACTTCGCTGTTCCCTTGGTTTTGCTCGCTCGGGCAAAGCCCTCGACCCGCAAAACTTCGGTTCCGCTATCGCTCCACTCAGGATGACACGCTAATTCCAAGCTTGGCGGTTTTGCGCCGCAGCAGACGGGGCGGTGGTCGCAGGGGTGGGAGGGAGCCTTTCGGGCGCAGGCGGGAGGTTGGTCGCGGATGGTGGGAATGCGGCGCGGAACTGCGAAACGGGCGCGGAGCGGTCGTTTTGCGTGGAAGTGCCGCAGCAGCCGGAACGTTGATCGCGGATGCGGGAGGGGTGACCTTCATTCACCGGCTACGTGTCATCCTGAGCGGAGGGCGTAGCCCGCAGTCGAACTTTTGGTAGGCGAGGCTTGCCGAGCGGACAAAAGCGCAAGCGCTTTGCGCGCAGCGG
>SVQY01000008.1 GCA_015065135.1 Oscillospiraceae bacterium | reverse complement strand
TGGAAGCATTCAATGAAGCTCTTGAAAACGTAATGCCTGTTCTGGAGGTCAAGGCTCGCCGTGTAGGCGGCTCTACCTACCAGGTTCCTATGGAGGTTCGCGCTGAGCGCCGCCAGACCCTTGGTCTGCGTTGGATGATCAGCTTCGCAAGAAAGCGTAGCGAGCGCACCATGGCAGAGCGTCTTGCCGCTGAGATCCTGGACGCAAAGAACAGCATGGGCGGCGCGTTCAAGAAGAAGGAAGAGACTCACAGAATGGCAGAAGCCAACAAGGCTTTCGCCCACTACAGATATTGATAAAGGAGTTCGATTATGGGAAGAGATTATCCTCTTGAGCGGACTCGTAACATCGGCATCATGGCTCACATCGATGCCGGTAAGACTACCACCACCGAGCGTATCCTGTTCTACACGGGTAAGACCCACAAGATCGGCGAGACGCACGAGGGTGCAGCAACGATGGACTGGATGGCACAGGAGCAGGAGCGTGGTATTACCATCACCTCTGCTGCTACCACCTGCTTCTGGACTCATACCGAGAAGCGTGACCAGAAGAACACCGGCCACCGTATCAACATTATCGACACCCCCGGCCACGTAGACTTTACCGTTGAGGTAGAGCGTTCTCTGCGTGTGCTTGACGGCTCTGTGACTGTGCTTTGCGCCAAGGGCGGCGTTGAGCCCCAGTCCGAGACCGTATGGCGCCAGGCTGACAAGTATCGCGTACCCCGTATGTGCTACGTCAACAAGATGGACATCAATGGCGCCGATTTCTACCGCGTTGTCGGCATGATCCGCGATCGTCTGAAGGCGAATGCGGTTCCGATCCAGCTCCCCATCGGCTCTGAGGCCCTGTTCCGCGGCATCATTGACCTGATGAACATGGAGGCTGACGTTTACTACGACGACATGGGTAAGGATATGCGCGTTGAACCCATTCCGGAGGATATGCGCGAAAAGGCAGAGGAGTACCGTGCACAGATGGTAGAGGCTATCTGCGCTACCGACGACGAGCTCATGGAGAAGTTCCTGATGGATGAGGAGATCACCAAGGAGGAGCTGAAGGCTGCACTGCGTAAGGCAACCATCAACAATGAGATCGTGCCCGTTATCTGCGGTACCTCTTACAAGAACAAGGGCGTGCAGAAGCTGCTCGACGCTGTTCTTGACTATATGCCTTCTCCTCTCGACGTTCCCGCGATCAAGGGCATCAACCCCGATACCGAGGAAGAGGAGGAGCGTCCCTCTGACGACAATGCTCCTTTCTCGGCGCTGGCATTCAAGATCATGACCGACCCGTTTGTTGGTAAGCTGTGCTTCTTCCGCGTGTACTCCGGTACCATTGCGGCAGGCACCACCGCCTTCAACTCTGTAAAGGGTCAGCGCGAGCGCTTCGGTCGTATCCTGCAGATGCACGCAAACAACCGCGAGGACATTGATATTTGCTACAGCGGTGATATCGCTGCAGTGGTCGGCGTGAAGAACACCACCACCGGCGACACCTTCTGTGACGAAAAGCACCCCATCATCCTGGAGTCTATGGTCTTCCCGGAGCCCGTTATCCACGTGGCTATCGAGCCCAAGACCAAGGCAGGTCAGGAGAAGATGGGTATCGCACTCGCAAAGCTTGCTGAGGAGGACCCCACCTTCCGCACCTACACCGATGAAGAGACCGGCCAGACCATCATCGCAGGCATGGGTGAGCTCCATCTGGAGATCATCGTTGACCGTCTGCTCCGTGAGTTCAAGGTCGAGGCTAACATCGGCGCTCCCCAGGTTGCCTACAAGGAGACCATCCGCAAGAAGGTCGACCACGAGGAGAAGTACAAGCGTCAGAGCGGTGGTTCCGGTCAGTACGGTCACGTTAAGATCACTGTTGAGCCTAACGAGACCGGCAAGGGCTACGAGTTCGTTAACGCTGTTACCGGCGGCGCTATCCCGAAGGAATACATTCCTGCGGTCGATGCCGGTATTCAGGGCGCTCTCCAGAACGGTGTTCTGGCAGGCTACAACGTTGTAGACCTGAAGGTCACCCTGTACGACGGTTCTTATCACGAGGTCGACTCCTCTGAAATGGCGTTCAAGATTGCCGGCTCTATGGCAGTCAAGGCCGCTATGCGTAAGGCAGATCCCGTCCTCACCGAGCCTGTGATGAAGGTCGTTACCACGGTGCCGGACGATTATCTCGGCGATGTCATCGGCGACTTCAACTCTCGCCGCGGACAGATCTCCTCTATGGAGCCCACCAACGGTGCTACCGAGGTGCACGCTACTGTTCCGCTTGCCAACATGTTTGGCTACGCAACCGATCTTCGTTCCAAGACTCAGGGCCGCGGCGTTTACGCCATGGAGCCTTGCGGATTTGAGCAGGTGCCCAAGTCCATCCAGGAAGAGATCGTTGCTAAGCGCAACAAGGGCAACTGATAAGAAACCCATTAATATCCAATAAAAAATAATTTTACGGAGGATACCTAAAATGGCAAAGGAAACTTTTGAGAGAACAAAACCCCATGTAAACATTGGTACCATCGGTCACGTAGACCACGGTAAGACCACTCTTACCGCTGCTATCACCAAGACCCTTTCTCTGACTGCAGGCAACGTTGAGTTCATGGCTTATGACCAGATCGACAACGCTCCCGAAGAGAGAGCTCGTGGTATCACAATCAACACCCGTCACGTTGAGTACGAGACTGCTAACCGTCACTACGCTCACGTTGACTGCCCCGGCCACGCCGACTACGTTAAGAACATGATCACCGGTGCTGCGCAGATGGACGGCGCTATCCTGGTTGTTGCAGGTACCGACGGTCCTCTTCAGCAGACCCGCGAGCACGTTCTGCTTGCTCGTCAGGTAGGCGTTCCCGCAATCGTTGTCTTCATGAACAAGAAGGACCTTGTTGATGACGACGAGCTGCTGGATCTGGTTGACATGGAGATCCGCGATCTGCTGTCCCAGTACGATTTCCCCGGCGACGACACCCCCATCATCCGCGGCTCCGCTCGCGATGCTCTGGAGTCCACCAACACCGATCCTTCCGCTCCCGAGTATGCTTGCATCCTCGAGCTGATGGAGGCTGTTGACTCCTTCATTCCCACCCCTGCTCGTCAGGCTGATCTGGACTTCCTGATGCCCGTCGAGGACGTATTCTCTATCTCCGGCCGTGGTACCGTTGCTACCGGTCGTGTTGAGAGAGGTACCGTTAAGGTTGGTGACGTTGTTGAGATCGTTGGTCTCTCCGACGAGAAGAAGAACACCACCGTTACCGGCGTTGAGATGTTCCACAAGCTGCTGCCCCAGGCAGAGGCTGGCGACAACATCGGCGCTCTGCTCCGTGGCATTGCTAAGGACGAGATCGAGCGCGGCCAGGTTCTGGCTAAGCCCGGCTCCGTTCATCCCCACACCAAGTTCGTTGGCACTGTGTACGTTCTGACTGAGAAGGAAGGCGGCCGTTCCAAGCCCTTCTTCGCTGGCTACCGTCCTCAGTTCTACTTCCGTACCACCGACGTTACCGGCACCATCGAGCTCCCCGAGGGCGTTGAGATGTGCCGTCCCGGTGACAACGTTGAGATGACCGTTACCCTCATCACCCCCATCGCTTGCGAGGAGGGTCTGCGTTTCGCAATCCGTGAGGGCGGCCGTACCGTTGGTTCCGGCGCTGTTGCTAAGATCATTGAGTAATTTCTGAACGAAATTAACTGATCTTATAAACAAAGATCCCCGTCGCCCTCGCGGCGGCGGGGATCTTTCCATAAACTTTGCTCGCACTTTTTGAGGATAGGAAGAACAAATATCGTGTTCTTGCTGTCTGACCCTGTACGTCGCCCTCGCGGCGGCGGGGATTTTACAATTCAATCAATTCAATATATCATTTTCGGGGATTGGTGTAATTCCATACCGGCAGTAAAGTCTGCGAACGTTGGTGAAAAAAACCGACGCCGATCGGGTGAAACTCCCGAACCGACGGTTGCGCGAGGCGTTTGCCTTGCATATAGTCCGGATGAGAGAAGATGTACCGCTTTTGTGACAAGACAAAGGTGTTTTTGTCGTCTCCGACCCTTTTCTGCGCGTGCAGGGAAGCGTCGGAATTTTTTTATCGGTACTTCTTTCCTTGCAAGAAAGGAGAGTATTATGCAATCAAGAAGAAAAAGCACACAAAGCGAGCGGATCCGCTATATGGTGATGGTCGCCATGTTTATGGCGATGGCCTTTGTCACCACGCTTTTGATCCGCATCAAGGTGCCGCCGATGCTGACGATGGACGTCAAGGATACGGTGATCGCTCTTTGTGGTCTCTTCTGGGGGCCGCTGGCGGCGCTGATCATTTCGGTGCTGGTGCCCTTGCTGGAGCTGATCACGGTCAGCGATACCGGCGCATACGGTCTGATCATGAACATTCTGGGATCGGTTTCTTTTTCGGTGACCGTAGCCCTGTTCTATAAATGGAAAAAAACGCTCTGGGGTGCCGTGCTTGGCCTGATCACCGGCGCTTGCCTGATGGTCGCGGTGATGCTGCTGGCCAATCTGGTGATCACCCCTCTGTTCCTGAACGTCAGTATTGCAGACGTGCGAGGTATGATCCCGGCGCTGCTGCTGCCCTTCAATAGCCTCAAGGCGATGTTCAATGTGGGCGGCGTTCTGCTGCTCTATAAGCCGCTTTCCCGTGCGCTGCGCAAGCTTCGCATCCTGCCGGGCAGCGAAAAGCCGCAGCTCGAGGCCGCGGCGATCGCAACGAGCAGCGAGACCGAAGCGTGCGAAAATCCGATCGTTGCGGAGGCTCCGAAAAAGAAAAAGCTCACCAGCCTTTGGGTGACCCTGGCAGCGCTTGCGCTGATCGTCGGCGCTGCGGTGCTGATCTTCAAGGTCATAGGAGGTAGCTTTGTCAAGGACGAGGGCGGCTTCTCGCTCAGTACCGTTGTTTCGGCTATTGAAAGCTTCCTTGTGGATAAGCTGGGGCGCGAGCTGGGCGTGATCATCTGCTCGATGCTGCCCATCATCGAGCTGCGCGGCGCGATCCCACTCGGCATGGCGTTGGGGATGCCGTGGTGGCAGAGCTTTCTGTTCGCCGTGCTGGGCAATATGATCCCCGTGCCCTTCATCCTGCTCTTTATCACCAAGATCATTGCCTGGATGGAAAAATGCCGCGTAAAGCTCTTTAACCGCTTTGCCGGTTGGTTGCTTGCCAAGGCCGAAAAGAACCGCGCCAAGATCGAAAAATACTCCTTCTGGGGTGTGTGTCTCTTTGTGGCGGTGCCGCTGCCCGTCACCGGTGCCTGGACTGGCTCGCTGGTCGCCGCGGTGATCAATATGAAGTTCTGGAAGGCGCTGCTTTCCTGCTTTATCGGCGTGCTGATCGCCGGTGTCGTCGTGACCGCCATTGCCTACGGCGGCCTGGCTGCCTTCCAATGGCTGCTTTGATTTATTTCGACAAAGTACGTAAAACCCCTTGTATTTCCATACCGAATATGCTATAATAGATAAGTCATCAAGAGTAGGGGAGGGACAGGCCCTGTGATCCTACAGCAACCTACCGCACGCGGAAAGGTGCTAAATCCCGAGAGATGCGCTGCTTGGCTTTATGCTCCCCTCGGTCCTGTGTGGCGCGAGGGGAGTTTTATTCGCAAAAAAGGAGAAGATCATGAAAAAACGCAAAATGCTGTTTACCTCGGAGTCTGTAACCGAGGGTCATCCCGATAAGATCTCGGATAAGATCTCGGATTCTATTCTGGACGCTATGTTGGCGGCCGACCCGATGTCCCGTGTGGCCTGCGAGACCTTCTGCACCACCGGTATGGTCTGCGTGATGGGCGAGATCACCACCAAGGCCTACGTGGATATTCCCACCATCGTGCGCGAGACGGTGCGCGAGATCGGCTACGACCGCGCCAAGTACGGCTTTGACTGCGACAGCTGCGCCGTGCTGAACTCTATCCACGAGCAGTCTCCCGACATTGCTATGGGCGTTGATAAGGCGCTGGAGGCTAAGGAGGGAACCATGACCGACGCGCTGGACACCGGTGCGGGTGATCAGGGTATGATGTTCGGCTATGCCTGCAACGAGACCCCCGAGCTGATGCCCCTGCCCATTTCGCTGGCACACAAGCTGGCGCTGCGCCTCACCGAGGTGAGAAAAAACGGCACCTTTGCCTATCTTCGCCCCGACGGCAAGACCCAGGTGACGGTGGAGTATGTGGACGGCAAGCCCGTCCGCGTGGATACCGTTGTCATTTCTACCCAGCATGCCCCCGACGTGACGGTTGAGACCATCCGCGCCGATATGATCCGCGAGGTGATCAATGTGGTGATCCCCGCCGAGCTGCTGGATGCCGATACCAAGATCTTTGTCAACCCCACCGGTCGCTTTGTGGTGGGTGGCCCTGCCGGCGATACCGGTCTTACGGGCAGAAAGATCATCGTGGATACCTACGGCGGCTATGCCCGTCACGGCGGCGGTGCTTTTTCGGGCAAGGATCCCACCAAGGTGGACCGCTCTGCCTGCTATGCCGCCAGATATATCGCCAAGAACGTGGTCGCGGCCGGACTCGCGGATCAGTGCGAGGTGCAGGTGGCCTATGCCATCGGTGTGGCACGTCCCGTTTCGGTGATGATCGATACCTTCGGCACCGGTAAGGTGGACGAGGAGAAGATCTCCGCAGCCGTGCAGAAGCACTTTGACCTGCGCCCTGCCGCTATCATCGAGCGCTTTGGCCTGCGCCGTCCCATCTACGCCCAGATCGCGGCGTACGGACATATGGGCCGCGAGGACCTGGATATTCCGTGGGAGAAGCGGGATATGGCCGAGGCTCTTGCCGCCGAGCTGCTCTGATCCGAGCAAGGAGCACGCCTTGCCCCCTTGGCATACAATGTGCCGAGGGGGTGAGACGATGTATCTTTCTTTGCTTGCTGAAATCTTGCTTGCTGTTTTTGCCGTATTTGGGCTTTATGCCGTGATACGGCTTTTTGTGACCTCGCAGCTGTCTCGGGTGGCGGTGATGCTGACCGTGATCATCGGCGAGGGGACCGAGGCCGATGATCTGCCGCAGCTGCTGGACCGTGCAAGGGAGCGTCTGCCGTTCTCCGGCACAGCCGAGCTGGCAGCCCTGGTAGACCCTGCGCTGGCGCAGAATGAAGCGCTGCTGAGTCGCCTGCGCGCCGAGGGCGTGCGATATTATTTCGGAAAATAAACGAGAAGGGAGGAAAAAGCGATGGATGAAAGGGAGCCGGACGGTGCCGAGCGATTGACAGGCAGCGTGGAGAGCGTGATCTATACCAATGAGGAGAACGGCTATACCATTCTGGATTTCGGGACCGATCAGAACGAGCTGGTCACCGTGGTAGGCACGCTGCCCTATGTGGCCGAGGGCGACGAGCTGACGGTCTTTGGCAAATGGGTACATAATCCCAAATACGGTCGCCAGTTTCAGGTGGAGCAGTTCGAAAAGCGACTCCCCTCCGACGAGGCGGCCATCCTGCGCTATCTTTCCTCCGGCGCCGTCAAGGGCATCGGCCCCAAAAAGGCGCAAAAGCTGGTAGAGCTGTTCGGCGAGGATACCTTTGAGGTGATCCAGAACCACCCGGACTGGATGACGCAGATCCCGGGCATCAGCCGCCGTATGGCAGAGGAGATCTCGGCTGAGTTTGCCCGTCAGGCAGGCATCCGCACCGCGATGATGTTCTTCCGCGATTTCTTCGGTGCCGCGCTGACGGTGCGCATCTATAAGGCCTGGGGCAACGCCGCCGTGGATATGGCGCGGGAGAACCCTTACCGCCTTTGCGAGGAGATCGAGGGCATCGGCTTTGAAAAGGCCGACAGTATGGCGGAAAAGCTGGGCTTTGACCGCAACGGTCCTGCCCGTGTCCAAAGCGGCATCCTCTACGTGCTTTCCTATAACGGTGCCCTGAACGGCCATACCTGTCTGCCCTCCGAGCGGCTTATCGAGGCTGCCGCCGCGATGCTGGAGGTCACGCCGGCAGAGGTGGAGGAGGGCGTTGACGCCCTGCTGCGCGCGCAGAAGCTGCGCCGCATCCACGTGCGCACCGAGGAAGGGGAGCGCAGCTATCTGTTCGATCGCTATTCCTACGATTGCGAGCGCGTCATCGCCGATAAGCTGGTGGTGCTGGATCGCTCCTGCGTGCGCATTGAAACGCGCGACGTCAACCATTTTATCGCCCGTGAGGAGCGCAGCAGCGGTATTGATTATGCCGAGCTGCAAAAGGTGGCGATCGCCGGCGCGCTGGAGAACGGCGTGATGATCCTGACCGGCGGTCCCGGCACGGGCAAGACCACCGTGGTGCGCACGCTGATGCGTATTTTTGCCAGTATGGATCTCCGCGTGGCGCTGGCCGCCCCTACGGGGCGCGCCGCCAAACGGATGTCGGAGGCTACCTGTGCCGAGACCAAGACCGTACACCGCTTGCTGGAAATGAACTACAGCGACGGCAAACGGGCGCAGTTTGCCCGAAACGAGCACAACCTGCTGGAGGAGGACGTCATCATCGTGGACGAGACCTCTATGATGGATAGCGCGCTGATGGCCGCGCTGCTGAAGGCGATCAAGCCGGGCGCGCGCCTTGTTCTGATCGGTGATGCGGATCAGCTGCCCTCGGTGGGTGCCGGCAACGTGCTGCGCGATCTTATCGCCTGCGGTCGCTTTGCCACCGTGAAGCTGACAGAGGTGTTCCGCCAGGCGCAAAACAGCTTGATCGTGACCAATGCACACGCCATCGATCGGGGCGAAATGCCGCGCCTTGACGTGAAAAATAACGACTTTTTCTTCCTGCCACGCAAGACGGATCGTGACATCGCGTTTACCGTGGCAGACCTCTGCCGCAACCGCCTGCCGCGCAGCTACGGTGCCGAGATCGTGGGCAATATCCAGGTCATTTCTCCCTCGCGCAAGGGGGAGGGTGGCACCGAGCATCTGAACCGCCTTTTGCAGGAAACGCTCAATCCGCCCCGCCCGGGCAAGCGCGAGCATAAGGTACGCGATCTTTTGCTTCGAGAAGGGGATCGCGTGATGCAGATCCGCAACAATTACGATCTGATGTGGGAGCGGGGAGAGGAGACCGGCTGCGGCGTTTTCAATGGCGATATCGGCATCATTGAAAACATTTCGCCCAAGGATCATAGCGTGGAGGTGCTGTTTGACGATCGCCACGTGACCTATGATTTTACAGGCCTGGACGAGCTGGAGCTGGCCTATGCCGTGACGGTGCATAAAAGCCAGGGCAGCGAGTATCCGGTGGTGATCCTGCCGCTGTACAACGCGCCGCCGATGCTGCTCACACGCAACCTGCTCTATACCGCCGTCACCCGTGCCCAGAGAATGGTCATTCTGGTGGGGCGCGAGGAGATCGCCGCCGAGATGGTGCGCAACAATCGTCAGTCGATGCGCTATACCGGCCTTTGTGCAAGGCTCACGGTCAAGGGAGAGTAAAAATGGGCTTTTCTCATACCGTTCATAGGCTTTTGCATCCGCCGCGCTGCTGCTCCTGCAACCGTTTTTTGGAGCTTTCGCCCTGGAAAGGGGAGGAGGCGCCGCTCTTTTGCGATAGCTGCCGCCAGCGGCTGGAGCGGGAGCAGCTGACCCAGTGTCCGCAATGCTTTGCCGCCCTTTGCGACTGTACCTGTCAGCCTGCCGTGATGCGGCAGCGCGGTGCGGTCTCGCACAGAAAGCTGGGCCCTTATCTGATGCAGGGGGAGGGGAAGGGCGCTATTGCCGGTCTTGTGACTCAGCTCAAGCGCCATCCGCGCGAGCGTGTGATCCGTGCCGCCGCCGATGCGCTGGAGCCGATCCTGCGCGAGGAGCTGTCCGCGCTACAGGCAAAAACGCCGATTTCGCATACCGTTATCACGTTTTTGCCGCGTTCACGTCGTAATGTGTGCCTGTACGGCTTTGATCAGGCGAGGGCGCTCGCTGCCGAGCTGGCGCGACGGACGGGCTATCCGATGCTGCCGCTGCTACGGCGAAAACGGGATGGCAAGCAGCAAAAGCTGCTGACCGTCAAGGAGCGTCGGCGCAATCTGCGCGGTGCCTTTTCGCTGATCGGAGATCCCAAGGGACTGCGCGTGGTGCTGGTGGACGATCTGGTGACCACCGGCGTCGGTATGGCCGAGGGCGTGGCGCTGCTGCGCCGCGGCAAGGCTGCCGAGGTGACCTGCCTTTCGCTTGCCGTCACCCCCAAAAAGAAACCGAGCGGCCACGCAGCTTTTTAAATTTTCCTTGACATTTTTGCGTTTTAATGTTAATATTATAGTTGTATCACTATGCGAATTTATTTGAAAGAAAGGAGATAGCACGATGCTGCGCAAGAATCTGGGCATTGACATCGGTACAAGACAGATCTCGATCTGCTCGCTGGACGATGGCCTTCTGCTCTGCGAGCCTTCTGTGGCTGCCATTGATATCGATACCGACGAAGTGGTCGCCGCCGGCGATTCTGCGTTGCGTCTGGTCGAAACGAATCCCACGCGGCTGCGCCTTTGCTGGCCGGTCTGGGATCCGATCGTGAAAAGTGCCAATATCCTTTCCGAGATGCTGCGTATCTTTCTGCGCCGCGCTGTGGGCAGAACGATGCTGCGTCCGCAGGTAATGGTAGCCATCCCCTGTGATCTGACCGAGGCGCAGACCGATGCCGTGGAGGATGCGGTGCTTGCCGCAGGCGCCTCCCGTGTGCATCTGTTAGAGGCGCCGCTTTGCGCCGCTCTTGGTGTGGGATTTGATTTTTCTTCACCCGTTGGCCAGCTTGTGGTACACGTGGGGGCTTCCCGTACCGAGGTCGCGATGATCTTTCTCGGTGAAATGGTCACCCATCTGACCATTCCCGTTGGCGGTACACAGTTTGATTCTGCCATCATTGAGCATATGCGAAAGCGGCACGGCATCTACATTGGCAACCGCACCGCGGAGCAGATCAAGATCCGCATCGGTACGGTGTCAAAATCCGCCGAGGAGCAGACGCTGGATGTAAAGGGCCGCTGCACCAAGACCAAGGAGGGGCGTGTGGTCACGGTCTCCTCCAAGGAGATGCTGGGCGCGCTGACAGAGCCGCTCACCGCCATTCTGGATGCCATCATTTCGGTGATCGAGCAGACAGGTGACGATATGCGCGCCGATATTGCCAAGACCGGCGTGATGCTGACCGGCGGCGCTTTGCTTGCCGGCATGGATAAATTTTTGGATGAGGTCATGGGGCTGCGCGTGCGACGCGCCGCCAATGCGGAGACCGCCGCCGTCGAGGGCGCGGTCGTGGCGCTTTCCAGACTGTAAAAGCCGAGGGGGCGCCGCAAAGCGGCGCCCCCTTTGTCGCTGCGGCGACCATCAAGAAAGGAGAAAAACAATGTCGATCCTTTGCGAGCATCTTTCCGCGCGTCCTGCGCGCTTTTTTGAGGAGATCTCCGCCATTCCCCGTGCTTCCGGGCAGGAGGCGCAGATCGCCGCGTATTTAGAGCGCTTTGCCGCCGCACGCGGTCTTTCCTGCTACCGCGATGCTGCCGATAACGTGCTGATCTGTAAGCCGGGCAGCGTTGGCAGAGAGGCCGAGCCGCCGCTTTTGCTGCAGGCGCACACCGATATGGTCACCGAGGTGGTCTTTGGTCATACGCACGATTTTTCCGCCGAGGGTGTAAAGCTTTGTGTAAAAGGGAATATCCTCTCGGCCGATAGCACCACGCTGGGTGCCGATGACGGCTTTGGCGTGGCGCTGATGCTTGCCGTGCTGGACGGAGGCGCCGAGAGCCATCCGCCTCTGGAATGCCTTTTTACTGCCGCCGAGGAGGTGGGTCTCATCGGTGCGGGGCAGTTTGATTACAGCCGCCTGCATGCGCGCCGTATGCTGAATTTTGACTCTGCTGAGGAGCATCTGGTCATTACCGGCTGCTGCGGCGGCCTGCGCAGCGATTTCAGCTTTCCCGTCACCCGTGAGCCGGCAGAGGGCATCGGCCTTCGCCTCACGCTGAGCGGCCTTTGCGGCGGCCATTCCGGAGAGGATATCCACCGGGGGCGCGGTAACGCGCTCATCACCCTTGGCGCGCTGCTGAAAAAACTGGAAAAACACACCCCGTTCCGGGTCGTTTCTTTCCTGGGCGGTGATAAGGATAACGCCATTCCGCGCGATTGCGTGGCCGAGATCCTACCGCAGGATATGGCCGCCGCCAAGCACTTTTTTGCCGAAGCCGAGGCGCTGCTCGCGGCATGGCTCACCTCGCCGGACGACCATCCTCATCTCACTGTGGAGGAAGTCGCCGTCAAGGATGCGATGACCGCTGCTGACGGCGAGAAGCTGCTGCGCGTGCTTTCGGTACGTAACGGCGTATTCTACCGCCGCGCCGACGGCAAGCAGCCGCCCGAGACCTCGCGCAATCTGGCGCGTGTGCGGATGACCGATACGGCTGTTTCGGTGGCCTTTTCCTCCCGTTCTCCCTTTGATGCACGCCTGCGCGAATGCACCGACGAGCTGACCGCGCTGGCAGGCGAGCTGGGGGGCGCCGCCCGTCACCACGCCTACTATCCCGGTTGGGAGGGGGTCGCCGATTCTCCCGTCTCGGCTCTGTGGCAGAGGGCTTACCGTGCCACCACGGGCAGAGAGATCAGCACAACCGTGATCCACGCGGGGTTGGAATGCGGCCTCATCTCCTCAAGGCTCGCGGGGCTGGATGTGGTGTCGCTGGGCTGTAACATTTACGATCTGCACACGCCTGCCGAGCGCATGGAGTTGGATTCGCTGGAGCGTGTTTACCGCACGCTGCTGGCATTTTTAAAGGACTGCTAAAGGGGTATTGCCATGATCGAGACCTATTGCCGTTTGCTCGGCTTTCCCGAGGAGGCCACCGCGCATCTGACCGCTGTTTATACCGAAATGTGCGCCAAAACAGACATACGTACCCGTTTTTTGGGAATAGAAGCGCCGTTTTTGCGTTCGGAACGAGCGATCTATGAGGGCGCCCTGCAGCTGCTTGCCGACGAATGCGGCGTCGACCGTCGCACGGTGGATATGCTCTTTTTGCTGCATGCCGCTCCCACCCTTCGTGAGCGCTATGCGCAAAAGGGGATCGCCGATCACATCTTTGTGGAAACGATGACAGACCTGCGCTATAAGCTGCTGGAATGTCGCAGCGTTTACGGCGTGTGGGGGATCTTCGTGACCTTCTGGTATCCCGGCTTCTACCGTTGCGAGCGCTTTGCGCTGGGGCGGCTGCAATACGAAAGACGAAGCTTCCAATATCCTGCCTACGGCCCGCTGCGGGATGGAGATGCGGTGTTGAACTGTCACATTCCCTCGTCGGGGCCGCTGACCCCCGATGCGGTGATGGGATCGCTGAAAAGGGCCTACGAGTTCTACCGCGACCTGTGCTGCGAGGGAGCGCTGCCGGTGGTCTGTCACTCCTGGCTGCTCTATCCGCCTCATCGCGCGCTTTTCGGCAGGAACACCCAAGCGTTTTTTGATCTGTTTCATATCATGGATAGCAAGGCTACTCCCGAAAATCCCGACTTCTGGCGTTTGTTTCATAGGGAATACCGTCAGGAGACTCTGCCCGAGGCACCCGAGGATACCTCGATGCGTCGCCGCTTCAAGCAATACCTGCTGGAGGGGAGACCCATGGGCAACGGCTATGGTGTCCTGCTCTTTGACGGTGAGCGGATCCTGACACCGTAAAAAGAATAAAACTCGCCCCGTTATGCGGCTTTTTCGTGTAACGGGGCTATTTTTTTGCTTTTCGCCGCGCAAAAATGACCAAAAAGCCAAGCAAAAGGAGTGTCAGCGGCACGGCCGCCGTCAGCAGTTGCTGCAGGGTGTTCTGCGCAAAGGTCGCCATGCTCTGCGCAGTGACCAGCGGCGGCCGCAGCAGCCACAGATAGAGTGAGGCAAGCAATAGCGTCAGGCAGCCCTGCACGCCCTTGGCCAAAAGATAGGCAGAGAGGCGTGGCGCGTATGCGCCGGCAATGGCGTAGAGCTGCATACAGATGGAAAGCCCTGCCGTGCCCGCAAGCAGGGCGGCGGCACGAAAGGCCTCCTCGGGCGGCAGCAGCGTGACCGCGGCGCTGATGCCGGAGGTCATTTCCGGCAGCCCTGTGAGCAGTACCAGCCCCTTTGCAGGGAGCCCTGCGATAAGGGGCAGCGCCGCCATCGAAGCCGAGAGCGAGGAGAAGAAGATCACAAAGGAAAAGATCTGCAATAGGGTGGGCAGCGCCCCGGAAACACTTTCGGTCAGATCGGTAAAAAAAGAGGCTTTTTTCATACCGTTTGACGGCTTTTCGGGAATTTGGGGTACCGGCCCGCACAAAATGCGCAGAAAAATGCCGATGAGCAGCGAGGAGAGCCATACCGATAGGAAAAGGACGACACCGGCCGCCTCGTTTCCAAACAGGGACCTGCCGACCGCCCCTATCAAAAAGCCTGTGCCGGGGTTGTTGATGAAAAGCACCAGGCGGCGCAGCTCGGCCTCGGACATCTCACCGCACTTGCAGTAGGAGACCGCCGCCACCGTGCCGACGGGAAAGCCGCACAGCAGCCCCAGCAGTAACGCGGCGGCGCCGCGCTCCGAAAGGCCGAGCAGGCGGCAAAGCGGCCTGCCGGGGTAGCGTCCCAGCCATTCTCCCACATTGCTGCGCACCAACCACTCCGAGACCACCAGAAAGGGGAAGAGCGAGGGGAGCAGCGTTTCCAGACAGAGCGAAACGCCGCGCCGCACGCCAACGGTGGTGGCCTCTGCGTTGATCAGTAGCAGCAGCAGTAGACAAAGCCCCGCGAAGAACGGGGCGAGCGCTCCCAAGGAGCGACGAGAGATCTGCATGGTATAATCCTCCCTTACACGGCATATGGTGAACTGCTACAATCTATGTGAGGGAGGGTCGGTCTATGCGACAGAAAAGCGATCTGCTGGCACGAGCCATACGATATCTGGATATTCCCCGTGAGGCGCTGCCGGGCGGCTTTGGCATCACGGTCTCGGGACAAAGCAGTATGACGGTACGGGGCTGCCGCCGCATTCTGCATTACAGCGCCGAGCGTATCCGGCTGCTGCTTGGAGGCAAGCGCGCGCTCAGCATATGCGGTCGGGGGCTTGTCTGTACTGTTTTTGAAGGTGGTCAGGCCACGGTGGAGGGGCTGATCGAGACCATAGGCTTCGAGGAGGTGAAGCGGGATGCGCCCTGATCTTTTTGCGGTGGGTTATCGGCGCTTTGCCGTGGCGGAGCAGGATGCCGCCGTGCTTTTTTCCTGCCTGCAGGAGGCAAGGATCTCACCGAAAAACGTGAAACGGTACGAAAAAAACGGTGATATCTGCTTTTCCTGTACCCTTACCGCCGCGCGGCGACTGACCGACCTGCCGATCCCGATGCGCCTCGTGGAGGAGGGTGGCCTGCCCATCCTTTGGCGGCGGCTGCTGCGCCGTCCGGGGCTCTTGTGCGGTATGCTGCTGGCCCTTTTGCTGACGGTGCTTTCCTCACTTGTGGTGTGGGATATCGAGATCCTCGGAAACGAGCAGCTCAGCACCGCCGCGCTGGAGGAGCAGCTGGAGGCGCTCGGTGTGCGGCGCGGCACCCGGCTTTCCCGCATCGATGAGGATGCCCTGGCGTTAGCGCTGCGGCAGGCCGATCCGCGTATCTCCTACGCCGCCGTCAATCGGAAGGGTACCGTGCTGCAGCTGCAGATCAGAGAGGCTGTGGTGCCCCGTGAGGAGGCTGTGCACCCGGCTAATCTGGTGGCAAAATCCGACTGTGTGATCACCATGCCGCTGATCTTTGAGGGGGAGTGCCTTGTGGAGGCGGGGCAGGTCGTGCGCGCCGGTCAGCTGCTGGCAAGCGGTATCGTGGAAAGCGAGAAGCACGGCTTCCGTGTGACCCGCGCGGCAGGACAGGTGCTGGCGCGGACCACGCACACCTACACGGTGCGCGTGCCCTTTACCGAGACGGTGCAGCTCGCCACCGGAGATGAGAAGCGGGATGTTTCGCTTTTTTTCTTTGACTTTAGCGGAAAAGTTTTCAAAAGTACTGGAAATCATTATGATAACTGTGATATAATAGAAAATATAAAGTGGGTCACTCTGCCGTCGGGGCAGCGACTGCCCTTCGGCATCGGGGTGACCGTATACCGTCCGCTGGTCGCGCAGACTGTGACAAGGGATGCCGCCACGGCGCGCGCGTTGGCGCTATCCCGTCTCTCGGAGCTGCTGGCAGCCGACAGCGCCGACCGCACGATGCTGGAAAAGCATCTGGAGACGGTGGTGGACGCCGAGGGCATCACCCTGTTTTGCACGGTGGTCTGCGAGGAGGACGTGGCGCTCACGGTAGAATTCGAAAGCGAGGATCCTTTTTCCTGAAAGGAGTTTTATGAGCAAGGAAGTTATCAAGATCGGACATAGCGACATCACCGCCCGTATCTTCGGCGTAGGGGATGCCTATGTGCGCGAGGTCGAGGCAGCCTTTGGCGTGGATATCCGCAACCGCTCGGAGAGCAGCGGTGATGCCATCCTGATCACGGGGGAGAGCGAGGAGAGCGTTTCTTTTGCCGCGCGCGTGATCGAGCGCCTGCGTGAGGAGGCGGAAAAGAGCGAGGAGATCCCCGAGCAGCGCGTTTCCTATATCATCGGTATGATCCGGGATGGGGAGGGCGGCAGCCTGGAGGCGCTGGACGGCAGCACCATCTGCATCACCAGCCGCGGCAAGCCCATCAAGGCCAAGACCGTGGGACAGAAGAAGTACGTAGAGGCTATCGCCAAGAACACCATCGTGCTGGGTGTTGGCCCTGCCGGCACCGGCAAGACCTTTCTGGCGGTGGCGATGGCGGTCAAGGCTTTGCGCAACGGCGATGTCAATCGCATCGTGCTGACGCGCCCTGCCATCGAGGCAGGCGAAAAGCTGGGCTTTTTGCCCGGCGACCTGCAAAGCAAGATCGACCCTTATCTGCGCCCCCTTTACGACGCGCTCTACGAGATGCTAGGCGCCGAGAATTACGCCAAAATGGCGGAGAAGGGCGTGATCGAGGTGGCGCCCCTTGCCTATATGCGCGGCCGCACGCTGGACGACAGCTTCATCATTCTGGACGAGGCGCAGAACGCCACCCCCGAGCAGATGAAGATGTTCCTCACCCGTCTCGGCTTCCACTCCAAGGCGGTGGTCACCGGTGACCTGACCCAGACCGACCTGCCCGTGGGGCAAAAGAGCGGCCTCGCCATGGCCGTCAAGATCATTGCGGGCATTCCGGATATCGTGATCCATCATTTTTCGGACAGAGACGTGGTGCGCCACAAGCTGGTGCAAAAGATCATCCTTGCCTATGAGCGCTTTGAGCGCGAGCAGGCACAAAAGAGCCACGTGCAAAGAAAGGGGAACGGCAAATGACGTTGCGCATCTATTTTGAAAATATGCAGGAGACCGAGCGCGTGACCTACGCGCTGAAGATGCTGATCCGCGAGGCGATCCTGGCGACGCTTCGCTATGAGGACAAGCAGGGGCACAGCGAGGTCTCGGTCACCTTTACCGATAACGAGGGCATTGCGGCCATCAACAGGGAATACCGCGAGATCGATGCCCCCACCGACGTGCTTTCCTTTCCGCTCTTTGAGGAGGCGGGTGGCACGCGGATGCTGGGCGACATCGTGCTTTCGCTTGAAAAATGCCGCGCCCAGGCGGCGGAGTTCGGCCATAGCTTTGAGCGTGAGTGCGCCTTCCTCACGGTGCATTCCACCCTGCATCTGCTGGGTTATGACCACGTAAACGGTGAGGAGGAGGAACAGGATATGAGAGAGCGGCAGACCGCCATCGTGAACGGTATGGGTCTGGCCGTGAAGGAGGATTAATATGACAAAAGCGGGATATATTGCGATCGTAGGCCGCCCCAACGTGGGCAAATCCACTCTGCTCAACGCCCTGCTTGGCGAAAAGATCGCCATCGTTTCGGCCAAGCCACAGACCACCCGTAACCGCATCGTGGGTATCCTCACCCGCGGTGAGGCGCAGTTCATCTTTGTGGATACCCCCGGTATGCACAACCCCAAGACCGCCCTTGGCGACTTTATGATGGAGACCGCCAAAAGCTCGATGGTAGAGGCGGATGCGGTCATTTTGATGGTGGATCCCGGTAAGGAGATCGGCAAGGTGGAGGAGAATGTGATCACCTACTTAAAGCAGTCGGGCGTGCCTGCCGTGCTGGCGCTGAATAAGACCGATCTGTACAATGCGCCCGAGATCGCAGAATGCATCAGGACCTATGCCGCACGCCATGATTTTGCCGCCGTGGTGCCGATCTCGGCCAAGAGCGGTAAGCTGGTGGATGCGCTGCTCTCCGAGTGCGAAAAGCTGCTGCAGGAGAGCCCCTTCTTCTTCCCGGAGGATATGATCACCGATCAGCCCGAGCGCCAGATGGCGGCAGAGATCATCCGCGAGAAGCTGCTGCGCACGCTGGATAAGGAGATCCCCCACGGCGTGGCGGTGGTGATCGAGGAGTTCAAGGACGAGGATACCCTCATCCGCATCCGCGCCGAGATCTTCTGCGAAAAGGCATCCCATAAGGGGATCATCGTGGGCAAGAACGGCGCCGAGCTCAAGCGCGTGGGCACCTATGCAAGAGAGGATCTGGAAAAGCTGTTCGGCACCAAGGTCTATCTCAATCTGTGGGTCAAGGTCAAGGAGAACTGGCGCGAGAGCCGCGCTGCCGTGGGCAATTTCGGCTATCGCGAGGAAAAGTAAGCCGTGTCGCACTTCAGCACCGATTGCCTGATCCTTGCCGCCAAGGAGCGGGGCGAAAACGACAAGCTGCTCACCCTGCTGTCAGCTGAGCACGGCAGGATCTATGCCATTTTGAAGGGAGCGCACTCGATGCACCGCCGCGAGGTGGCTGCCACAGAGCCCTTTACCTGGAGCAATATGGAGTTTTATGAGCGCGGCGGCGTGAAATGGATCAAAAGCGCCACCGCCATCGAGAGCTTTCCCGGCCTGCGCTACGATATGGAGCGGCTTTTTCTCGCCGCATATCTGTGTGAGGTGGCGGCCGAGCTTTCGGATGAAAAGCAGCCGGCAGGAGAGATCCTGCCCCTTACCCTCAACGCCCTGCATATGCTGAATGCGGGCAAGGGGGAGATCGCCATCATCAAGGGCGGCTTTGAAATGCGCGCCGCCTGCATCGGCGGCTTTATGCCGGATCTGGCCAACTGCCGCGACTGCGGCTGTCCTGCCGATCGGGACGGCTTTCTGGACGTGATGAACGGTGCCTACGTGTGCCGCCAATGCCTCTCGCGGCGCACCGCGCTGCATCCGCTGCCCGAGGTGGACGAGCTGGGAGGCCGCACCGTGCTGTGCCCCCTGTCGCCCGGCAGCGCCGCCGCGCTGCGTTACGTAGCCATCGCACCTGCCAAGCGGGTGTTCGCCTTCCGTGTGACCGACGAGAGGGAGCTTTCCGAGTTTTCCCGTGCGGCGGAGAGCTATCTGCTGCACCACCTGGAGCGCAGCTTTCAAACATTAGAGAATTTGAAAAAATTAGCAGCCATCACAAGGCAAAGAAAGGGTCAATGAAAAGGACCGCATGAAAACAGACGTTAAAACGAGAAAAAAGCTGGAATATGACGAGATATTGCGGATGCTGGCCGCGCTGGCACCCACCGCAGGCGCTGCCGAGCGCGCGCTTGCCCTCCTGCCCGATGACGACAGCGACGTGGTGCGCGCGCGCCTTGCCCGCACCGGGGATGCCTGCCGATTGCTGGCCGACAAGGGCATGCCCTCCTTCGGCTCGGTGGTTGACGTGACCGACGCGGTGGAGCGATCGGGGAAGGGCGCAACGCTTTCGGCCCGCGATCTGCTGGATGTGGGCAATATCCTGCGCACCGCGCGGGGACTGCTGGATTATATCCATGTCAATCGCCATTTCGATACCGTGCTGGACGAGATCTTTGAGCGCCTTTTGCCCGATCGCCGCCTGGAGGATCGCATCTACCGCGCCATCGTATCGGAGGATATGATCGCCGACGAGGCCAGCCCCGCCCTGGGGGATATCCGCCGCAAGATCCGTCAGACCAATAACAAGATCAAGGAGACCCTGCAGCACTATATCACCAGCAGCACCTATTCCAAGGCGCTGCAGGAAAATATCGTGACCATGCGCAACGGGCGCTACGTGGTGCCGGTGCGCGTGGAGAGCAAGAACGAGATCAAGGGCCTCATACACGACACCTCCTCCTCGGGCGCTACCATTTTCGTGGAGCCTATGGCGGTGGTGGATGCCAATAACGAGCTGCGCATGCTGGAGGCCAAGGAGCAGCACGAGATAGACCGTGTGCTTGCCGAGCTTTCCGCCCTTGTTTCGGCAGAGGGCAGCGCGCTGATGCTGAACTATCAGAATATTTCCGAGCTGGCGTTTATCTTTGCCTGCGGCAAGCTTGCCGAGCAGATGAATGCCAGCTGTCCCGCGGTGACCGAGGCACGGCAGATCAGGCTGATCAACGCGCGGCATCCTCTTATCGATAAGGATAAGGTGGTACCGATCAATGTGTCTCTCGGTGGGGAGTGGGATACCCTCATCATCACCGGCCCCAATACGGGCGGTAAGACGGTCACCCTCAAGACCCTCGGCCTCTTTGCGCTGATGGCGCAATCCGGCCTCTTTATCCCTGCCGACGAGGGCTCCGCCCTTTGCCTTTTTGACCGCGTGCTGGTGGATCTTGGCGACGAGCAGAGCATCGAGCAATCGCTTTCCACCTTTTCCTCGCATATGGTGCATATCGTGGATATCGTGAACGACCTTTCCCCGAACGCCCTTGTGCTCTTCGATGAGCTGGGTGCCGGCACCGACCCCGTGGAGGGTGCGGCGCTGGCGGTGGCGATCGTTTCCGAGGTGCGCCGTGCAGGGGCATTGGCCGCGCTGACCACCCACTATGCGGAGCTGAAGGCCTATGCGCTGGAGACCGACGGCGTGCAGAACGCCTCCTGCGAGTTTGACGTGGCGACCCTGCGCCCCACCTATAAGCTGGTCATCGGCACGCCGGGTAAATCCAACGCCTTTGCCATTTCCGAAAAGCTGGGGCTGCCCCCGCGCGTGGTAGCCGAGGCAAAGGAGCTGATCAGCAGCGACAACCGCCGCTTTGAGAACGTGATCGAAAAGCTGGAGGAGGCGCGCATTCAAATGGAGCGTGACCGCGCCGAGGCGGCAAGGCTTCGTGCCGAGCTGGAAAGCAACCGTGCCGATGCGCAAAAGCTGCTGGATCGCACCAAGGCGCAGACCGATAAGCTGCTAAGTGATGCCCAAAGCAAGGCGACCGCCCTTGTGGAGAGCGCACGCGCCTCCAGCGAGTTCGTGTTCCAGCAGTTGGAGCAGGTGAGAAGGGAGAGGGAGAGCGAGCGGCTGGGGGAGCATCTGGATGCCACCCGTCGCGCCGTGCGCGCCCATCTCAAAGAAAACGAGAGCCGCTTCAACCCGGTGGAGGAGCGCTCCAACGAGGCATATAAGCTGCCCCGCCCCCTGCGCAAGGGTGACGAGGTGTATCTGGTGGATATTGATAAAAAGGGCGTGCTGCTCTCCGACCCCGACCACGGCGGCAACGTGATGGTGCAGGCAGGCATCATCCGCACCAAGTCCAAGGTCGCAAACCTGCGACTGATCGAGGAGGATGCCACCGTAAAGAGCGGCGAGCAGAAAAGCTCGGTGAAAAGCTTCCGTGCCAGCGTTTCCCGCGATTTCAAGGACGAGATCGACCTGCGCGGTAAAACGGGGGACGAGGCGTGGTTTATGGTGGACAAGTATTTTGACACCGCCATCCTTGCAGGCTTCCACACCGTGCGCCTCATCCACGGAAAGGGAACCGGCGCGCTCAAGGTAGCGCTCTGGAAATATCTCAAATCGGATAAGCGCATCAGATCCTTCCGCATCGGACAGTACGGCGAGGGCGACGGCGGCGTGACGGTGGTCGAGCTGAAATAACGCGCAGCCTGCAGATGTGCTGTTTGCACACCGTTTGCCCGCTTTCAAAAAATACACTCAAAGGAGAACGACCATGAAAAAACGCGCATTTCTCATCACGTTAGCGGCCCTATTGTGCCTTTTGTGTATTCTGTGTCTTGTGGCTTGCGACGAGAGCTCTGCTCCCGTCTGCCAGCACCGCGACGCCGACGATAATGCGCTTTGCGACAAGTGCAGCGAGAGCTACACCGATGGCACCGATGCGAGTGGGTCGCTTCATACCCACGCCTATGGCGAATGGATCGAAACCACCCCTGCCACCTGTGTGACAAAGGGCATTCAAACACGCGCTTGCTCGTGCGGACAAAGTGAAACGCAGTATGTTGCTGAATTGGAACATTTGCCTTCTGCAGAGTGGAAAAAGGATATGGTCAACCACTGGAAAGTTTGCGTTAATGGAGGATGTAGGTTGATTATATCAGAATCCGCCCACACTTATAATTTAGACAATGTTTGCGTGCAATGTGGCTACGATTATGCGGACAGTGGTGTGGAATTTAAACTTATAAATGATGGCTATGTTGTTACACGTTATACCGGAAGCGACAATATAGTGATAATTCCGTCTACTTACAAGGGAACGCCTATTGTTGCCATTAATGAAGATGCTTTTAACAATTACATGTGCAGTAATGTGACTTCTGTTGTTCTTTCTGACGGCATTACAAGCATTGGAGATCGTGCGTTCTCTCTTTGCCGTAATTTGATCTCAATTACCATCCCTAATGGTGTCACAAAAATCGGTGCCAAGGCGTTTCAGGGATGTGAGAACTTAGTTTCAATTACCATACCTAATAGTGTGGTTAACATTAGAGAAGATGCGTTTGAAGGCTGTAATGGTGTCATTCAAAAAGAAAATGGCGTATCATATGTTGATAAATGGATTGTAGATTGTGATGATGAAGTAATGAGTGTTACTTTGCGTGATAATAGTGTAGGTATTGCTAATTATGCTTTTTGGGGGTGTGGCAATTTTGAGACTATTGTTATACCAGACAGTGTGAGAAATATTAATCCTTTTGCATTTAGTTGTTGTGACACCTTGACGCAACTGGTGTTTGGGAAAGAGAGTGAACTAACTTCCATTGGCTATAGAGCATTTTATAAAACCAAACTTGCGTCTATAGTCATTCCAAATAGCGTAACAAATATTGCTGAAGAAGCATTCTGTGATTGCGATTATAGGGCCAAGGTATATTATGGTGGAACCGAAAATACTCGGCAAAATATTTCCATTGGAGGTTCCAATGGAAATCTAACAAATTTTGCAACATGGTTTTATTATTCTGACATACGTCCTTCCTTAACGGGAAATTGGTGGTATTATGACTCGAACGAACAGCCCGCTATTTGGCAGCTACATTGATTATAAACCCACACAAAACACCGCCAAAAAAGTCCTTTTTCTCGCGGCCTTCCTATGATACAATAAAATAGAAATATAACATAAAGGAGAAGCTTTATGAAAAACCTCAATATGCTCGCTATCGACCTGGGCGCCTCCAGCGGACGCGGTATTGTCGGCAGCTTTGACGGCAGCAAGCTGGAGCTGCGTGAAAATCACCGCTTTTCCAACGATCCCGTCACCGTTGGCAAGCACTTCCGTTGGGATATCATGCGCATCCTGCACGAGATCAAGCAATCCATCCGCGAGACCAAGCTCTCGGGGGATGATATTGCCGGCTTCGGCATTGATACGTGGGGCGTGGACTACGGCCTCATCGACAAGCACGGTGAGATGCTCTCCAACCCCTTCCATTACCGCGATACCCGTACCGCAGGTATGCCCGCGCAGCTGGCCGACCGCCTTGGCGTGAAGGAACTGTACGACATCACGGGCATCCAGACCATTGATTTCAATACGGTCTATCAGCTTGCCGCCGATCTGCGGGATAATCCCGAAATGGTGCAGAATGCGGTGCGTATGCTGAACATCCCCGACCTCTTGAACTATTTCCTCACCGGCGAGATGGCCAACGAGTACACCATCTGCTCCACCGGTGCTATTCTGAATGCCAAGACCCGCAAGGTGGCCCCCGAAATTTTCAAAAAACTGGGCCTGCCTATGCTGGTGGGCGACGTAGTGGAGCCGGGCAACTGCCTGGGCAAGCTCACCGATGCCGTCAGCGATGAGGTGGGCGGCGTGAACTTTAAGGTCTACAATATCGCTTCTCACGATACCGCAAGCGCCGTGCTGGCCGTGCCTGCTACTGAGGAGGATTTTGTCTACATCTCCAGCGGCACATGGTCCTTGATGGGCACCGAGCTGACCTCGCCTCTGGTAAACGACGACACCCTTGCCTGGAACTTTGCCAACGAGGGCGGCGCACTGGGCACCTACCGCTTCCTGAAGAACATCATGGGTCTTTGGACGGTGCAGGAGACTCGCCGCCAGTGGAAGCGAGAGGGCAAGGATTTCAGCTTTGCCGATCTGCAGACGATGGCCGAGGCAGAGAAGCCGCTGGTCTCCTTCATCAACCCCGACGCGCCCGACTTCGTTGCACCCGGCGATATGCCCGGTCGCATCGTGGAGTACTGCCGTCGCACCGGTCAGGCTGTGCCTCAGAATGAGGGTCAGATCGTCCGCGTGATCATGGAGAGCCTGGCGCTGCGCTACCGCTACGTCAAGGAGGGCATCGAGGCGCTCCGCGGCAAGCCTGTAAAGGGCATTCACATCGTGGGCGGCGGCACCAAGGATACCTTCCTTTGCCAGCTGGCAGCCGATGCCTGCGGCATCCCCGTGACGGCAGGCCCCGTTGAGGCCACCGCCATCGGCAACCTGCTGATGCAGTACATCGCCGCAGGCGAGCTGAAGGATCTGTGCGAGGCAAGAGAGCTGGTCATCCGCTCCTTTGAGCCGAAGATATATCTGCCTACCGCCGACCGCGCTGCATACGACGAGGCCTACGGCAGATTTTGCTGCATCTGCGACGAAAAGTGATAAAAAAAGCGGAAATTTTTAAAAATCCGTGAAAAGTACTTTTCAAAACTTGAATGTTATGATATAATAACATAGTATGTGGGATCACCTCCCATCCGATGAATAATGACAGCACGCAAAGGAGAAGAGAATGAAGGACGCACTTTACGGAGATTTGAGCGTTATCGGTATGTCCGGCTCGGAGCAGTTCACCCTGCAGGTTGACAGTTATTTGAAGGAGTGGCGGCGCCATGGCGGCGAAGGCTCGTTCCTGGTGAATGTGGAATGCCCCCGCTTCGGCACCGGCGAGGCGAAGGCTCTTTTGCATGAGTCTTTGCGCGGACACGACGTTTATATTTACTGTGATCCCTTCAACTATAGCGTTACTTATAAGATGTACGGTCAGCAGGTGCCGATGAGCCCCGATGATCATTTTGCCGATCTCAAGCGCGTGATCGCTGCCATCGCAGGCAAGGCACGCCGCGTTTCGGTCATCATGCCTATGCTTTATGAGGGCCGTCAGCACAAGCGCTCCAGACGTGAGTCTCTGGACTGTGCTCTGATGCTCCAGGAGCTGGAGTCGATGGGCGTCAAAAACATCATTACCTTTGATGCGCACGATCCCCGTGTGCAGAACGCCGTTCCGCTCTGCGGCTTTGACGACGTTCGCCCCACCTACCAGTTCATCAAGGCGCTGGTCCGCCGCTATCCCGATCTGTCCATCGACAAGGATGATCTGATGATCATTTCTCCCGATGAGGGCGCAATGGGTCGTTGTATGTATTACTCCTCTGTGATGGGTATCGATATCGGTATGTTCTACAAGCGCCGTAACTATGCCAAGGTCGTCAACGGCAAAAATCCCATTGAGGCACACGAGTATCTGGGCCGCGATCTCCACGGCAAGGATGCCATCATCATCGACGATATGATCTCCTCCGGCGAGTCGCTCATCGACGTGGCGCTGCAGATCAAGGAGAAGGGTGCCAAGCGCATCTTCGCCTTCGCCACCTTCGGCCTCTTTACCGACGGTCTTGAGAAGTTCGATAAGGCCTACAAGGACGGCATCTTTACCCGCATCTTTACCACAAATCTGGTGCATCGCACTCCCGAGCTGCTCTCCCGCGAGTGGTATGTGGAGGTCAATATGTGCAAGTATGTGGCTTACATCATCGACACGCTCAACCATGACGACACGATCAGCACCCTGCTGGATCCCGTCAAGCGTATCCACAACCTGCTTGATAAGCACAGAAAAGAGCAGGGCGGTCAGATGAAGATGAACTTTGATACCAAGAAGAAATGACAGCAATATGACCGTTCTTCACCTTGTGAGGAACGGTCGTGCTTTTTAGAAATCGTGCATCAGCGGAGAGCTGCTTGTGAAGGAACCTGCCTTCGCGCGCAAGCGCCCTGCCGTTCACCCCGGCATCTTCGTGCCGCTGCCTTTTCAAGGGCAGCACCCTCGCCTGCCGCTGCCGGCCGGGAGGACTGAATAAGGAGTTACAGATGAGCAAAAAAGAAAAATGCAAATGTGCGAAAAAGTGCTCGATCGGCGGTCAGGCGCTGATGGAGGGCATTATGATGCGCGGCCCGCAGCGAACTGCGATGGCGGTGCGTCGCCCCAATGGCGAGATCTTTTTCGAGGAATCCGACAATGTAAAAAAGAAGCGCCCCGCCATCTGCCGCTGGCCGATCGTGCGCGGTGTCTTCGGCTTTGTGGATTCGATGGTGACCGGCTATAAATGCCTGATGCGCTCTGCGGAGATCGCGATGGAAGAGGAAGAGCCGGAAAACGAAAAATCCCCCGAAACGGGTGTAGAAAACGCGGTCTTGGAGGGCGCAGAAGGTGCTCCCGACGCAGTAGAAGGCGCCCCCGTGCAGGAGGAAAAGAAGCAGGAGTCGAAAAGCACGGTGGGCAAGGGAACGATGGCTGCGATTTCGATCATCGCGACCGTACTTGGTGTCGCGCTGGCGGTGGCACTTTTCATCTGGCTGCCCTCGCTGCTCTATGAAAAGGTACTGGAGGCCTATATCCCCGGTTGGCCGCAGGAGAACCGCTGGCTGCAATCGGTGGTGGAGGGGCTGCTCAAGATCCTGGTGCTCGTGGTCTATATGGCATCCGTCTCGCTGATGAAGGATATCCGCCGCACCTTTATGTATCACGGCGCCGAGCATAAGACCATTTTCTGCTACGAGCACGGACTGCCGCTCACGGTAGAGAATGTCAAAAAAGAGCGCCGTTTTCACCCCCGTTGCGGCACTTCCTTCCTGATCCTGATGCTGCTGGTCAGCATTGGCATCGGATTTCTGATCCCCCCCGCCGAGGCCATCGGCATTGAAAGCACCTGGGTCTACACCCTGATCCGCGCAGCGCTGAAGCTGATACTCATCCCGTTGACGATGGGCATTGGCTACGAGCTGCTGAAGCTGGCAGGCAAATATGATAACGTGTTCACCCGTATCATTTCCGCGCCGGGTATGTGGATGCAGCGCATCACAGTCTACGAGCCGACCGAGGATATGATCGAGTGCGCCATCAAGGCCTTTGTGGCGGTCCTGCCCGAGGAGGAGAAGGCAAAGGCACTCACCGAGGAGACACCCGTGGCCGAGGAAAAGACTGACGCCGAATCATAACCACCACTTCAAGTGGCTGTATGCACCGTTCCTTCAAGGCAATGGTGCTGACAACATCTGAAGACGTACCGAACAATAAACATTAGTAATTATCGCCCCGCTGCCGAAAATTCGGCAAAGCCTCGCCCTTGGGGAGAGGTGGCGGCGGAGCCGACGGAGAGGGGTATTTCCTGCCCTCTCACCCGCTATTGCGGGAGCTCTCCCAAGGGGAGAGCCTATGGCTAAAGCATTTTTATTCCACCACTGCAAGTGGTGGTTTATACGCCCTAAAGGCTACAATAAAAAAGCAGCTGATCTTGCGATCTGCTGCTTTTTTTGATACCGTTATGGGGTTAAATTCTCGCCACGCCGGTCTCGCGTGCCACCTTCTTGACCGCCTCGGCGACCACCTCGGCAACGCGCTTATCCAGGGCGGGGGCGATGATGTTCTCTTCACTGAGCTCCTCGTCGCTGATGAGAGACGCCAGCGCGTAGGAGGTCGCCACCTTCATCTCCTCATTGATGCAGGTCGCGCGGCAATCCAGCGCGCCGCGGAAGATGCCGGGGAACGCCAGCACGTTGTTGATCTGGTTGGGCAGATCGCTGCGGCCGGTGCCCACCACACGGGCGCCTGCCTGCTTTGCCAGCACGGGGTCGATCTCGGGAACGGGGTTCGCCATGGGGAACACGATGGGGTCATTTGCCATACTCTGCACCATTTCGGGGCTGACGATATTGGGGGCGCTCACGCCGATGAACACGTCGGCACCCTTCATGGCGTCGGCCAGCACGCCCTTCTGATGAGAGCGGTTGGTGATCAGGGACAGCTCACGGTGAGCGGGGCTGAGGCTCTCGTCACCCTCGCAGATGATGCCGAAGCGATCTACCATCGTCAGGTGCTTGACACCGATATTGAGCAGATGCTTGCCGATGGCGGTGCCTGCGGAGCCTGCGCCGTTGATGACCACCTTGGCCTCGCCGATATCCTTCTTTACCACGCGCAGCGCGTTGATGATGGCGGCGGCCACCACGATGGCGGTGCCATGCTGGTCGTCATGGAATACGGGAATGTCACAGACCTCCTTGAGGCGGCGCTCCACCTCAAAGCAGCGAGGTGCGGCAATATCCTCCAGATTGATGCCGCCAAAGGAGCCGGAGATCAGCTGCACGGTGCGCACGATCTCGTCCACGTCCTTGCTCTTGATGCAGATGGGGAAGGCATCCACGCCTGCGAACTCCTTAAAGAGGGCACATTTGCCCTCCATCACGGGCATGCCTGCCTCGGGGCCGATGTCCCCAAGACCCAGCACGGCAGTGCCGTCGGTGACGACCGCTACCAGATTGGAGCGGCGGGTCAGCTCCCAGGACTTGTTGACGTCCTTCTGGATCTCCAGGCAAGGCTCGGCCACGCCCGGAGTGTAGGCAAGAGAGAGCGATTTGCGATCCTCCACGCTCACGCGGGAGACCACCTCGATCTTTCCCTTCCACTCATAGTGCTTTTGCAAAGATTCCTGTCTGATGTCCATTATGATCCTCCATTTCGGCGCCGTTATTTTATCAACCTATAACGGTTTTTTTGAGGCATCCTCATGACGCTCTTTTTTAAATTTTACTTGCCCATTATAGCACACCGAAATGCCGATTTCAAGGGGGTTTCGGAGATTTTTCATGCGTTATTTTTTTGACAAAAATACGTTATTTTTTTGACAAAAATGCGTTATTTTTTTGACAAAAAAAGCACCGAAAAAGCCTTGCTTTTCCGGTGCTTTTTTGGCACATTTTATTGTAAAACGCCGCGGTATGGATCGGTGTCTTCCCCCTCATAATCTCCCAGCTTGGAGACGATGCGACCGAGGTAGCTGCCCTTGTCGATCGGCTTGCCCGCCAGAATATCCGCCTCGGTGATGCGGCTGACCAGGATCTCTCGCGCGTAGCCTTGCGCCTCCGCCAGGCTCTTTTTGTTGCAGCCCCGCTCGCGGTCGTAGGTGATGTAGAGATAGCCGTCCGCCCCCTCTGCCATATCGGGGTAGGAAACGGCATCTCTGCCGTCCAGCAGCAGCTGCGCGCACCAGGTCCTGCCCTCGTCCTCGGAGAGCAGCACAGTCAGATTATTGCGCTTGGTAAAGTTGACGTGATTGATGAGCAGCAGCCGCCCCGACCTCAGCCGACGAAGATGAAAACGGGAGGAGGGGCCGCCAAGGCCGCTGTCCGCGCCCGGCGTCCAGGTCCTGCCGCCGTCCGTGGAATAGGACTCTCCGATACCGTAATGGGTGCGCACCAGCATCCAAAGCCGCCCGTCCCGCAGCTCCGCCACCATATGCTCGTCAAAGGAGCGGTCCGGCACGTGCGCGGCACCAAGACGGGTAAAGCTTTTACCGCTGTCGGTGCTCCGATATACGTAAGCGCCCTTATCGGGGGTCTTGCTGTCATAGGATGCGGGCAGAGTGGTACGCACGCCGTGATCCCAGACTGCCAACGGAAACAGCCACGCGCCGTCCGAGGTGACGATGGGCTTATTCATCATAATATCGTTGCCCACAAAGAAGGGCTCGCTCCATTGGAGCGTTTCGGCATCCGGGTCCTCGCAGACCGTGGCCCAAAGGCCGTCGTCGGGGCAGATCGCCCAGGTCCACCAGAGCCTGCCAAGCGGATCGATCCACAGGCAGGGATCAAAGCAACGGTGCTCCGCCATATAGGTCACGGCGATGGGCTCGCTGTAGCGGATGCCGTCACGGCTTTCCACCAGCATGCAATAGTTACCGATCTCCTCCTTGATGCCGCCGCTGTAAAAGGTCACAAAGATCCTTCCCTTTCGGGTCACCTCGATGCTGGGGATGCCCTGCCAGATGCGGTTCTCCGCCGTGTATTTTTTCAGCTCCTGCTGATCCGTAATCAACATCGTTTTTCCTCTTTTTTTATACCGTTTCAATGATTTCAAGTAAAACCGCTGTACTCGCGCGAGGCATCCTGATCCGTATGCCATCCGTGCACGCCGTCACGCAGGCACCGCTCTCGGTAGGGTACAGGATCCGCGCCCTACCCCTTACAGGCAAAAGGGTGCTCTCCTCGTCGCCCATGCGCCAAAGAGCCACCAGTGCCCGTCCCTCGGCACGCAGCCCAAGGGCTTGCCACGGTCTGCCCACTTGGGGCAATCCCATGGGCCAGAACGGCAGGGCAGCAGGCAGCAGATGCCGATAGGTCTTGTAGACCGCCACCCCCTCTCGCACGGCGCGAAAAGCAGGCTCGGACAGCTGTGTCAGCTTGCCGGACAGGTGGATGCGCTGCAGCATGGCATTGACCATATTGAAGGCTGCAGCATCCGCATCCGCATCTGCCAAGGGATAGCTCCAGACGGCGGCCTGCTCCGGCAGGACCGCCGTGGGGGCGGCCGCCGCAATGACCGTCATTTTCCGATAGTCGGTCTGGTCAGTCACCGACTGGATATGCGCCCGTTGCAGCATCGCGTAATCCATACGCATACCGCCGCTGCTGCAATTTTCCCACACCAGATCGGGATACCGGGCGAGGGTCTCGTCCAACCACGCGAGATACGCACGGTTATGCTGCAGCAGTCCGTCACCAAAGCTGTCCGCCGACACCTCCGTACCGATACCTGCTTCGATGTTGTAATCCATTTTGATATATCCCACGCCGTACTCCCGTATCACGCGGTCCACGACCGCCGTGGCGTGAGCACGCACGCGAGGATGGCGAAAATCCAGCTGATAGCGCCCGTGGTCGATGACACGCTTACCGTGGCGCAGAAAGAAGCATTCGTCCTCCCACTCTTTCGCCAAGGGGCATTCGATACCCATGACCTCGATCTCCAGCCAGATGCCGGGGATCATGCCCTTTTCTCGAATATAGTCAAACACGCGCTTGATGCCGTTCGGGAACCGCCCCTTGAAGGGAAGCCATTCGCCCACCGTCTCCCACCAGGTGCCGTCTGCGTACCAGCCCGCATCTATGCAGTAATACTCCGCTCCCGCGGCAGCTGCCGCATCGATCATGGGCAGCTCCCGTTCCTCGGTAGGATCTCCGCCAAGACAGTTCATGTAATCGTTAAAGATCACGGGCATGCCCGCCCCCGCTCCGTTGCCTTGGAACAAAGCACGGCGGTATTTTGTCATTTCCGCAACGGCTGCCTCAAAATTCCCGGCCACAGTCAGCGCCACGGGAACGGTAGTAAAGGACTCGCCCGGCTGCAGCTCCTTGTACCAGTGATTCTCCTGCTCGGTAGGACCGCTGAGCTTGAGATACAGCATTTGAGAGACCTCGCCAAGCTCCCACTGCCAGGAGCCGTGATGCTCGATCTGCCAAAGATAGCAGCACCCCGTATCCCCGTTCTCCACTGCGCCCATGGGCAAAAACTCCTTGCCCGACCAGGTGCCCGTGTTGGATACCGTACAGTGCTTCGTGCAGGAGGAGGATATCCGACGCAGCCCCAGCTCCTCCATACCGTACCATTGCCAATTGCACTCGCGCACATTTCCGTTATGCGGAACGGCAACCCGCACGCTCTTGTAAAGGGGAGCGGGCTCGCCCGCGTCAAGACCCGTGTAGGAAAAGCTGCTGACATACTCCAGCCCGAGGGGATCGGTTCCGACGTTCTTCACCTCACACCATGCCCGAACGGCCTGAATGCCGTTGTAAAAGCGATAGCTGACCCGCACGTTCATACGTCCGTCTGATAGCAAAAATACGACCCGTTTACCGTCTTTCTCCGTTTCCGTGCCATGAGACGCGTATTTCAGCGCCCGCGAGCCGTAGCTGCCTATATGCTTCATGCCGTGATGGGCATCTGCGTTCTCGCCCGTTACGTGTATTTCGGCGAGCGGGCACCATTTGGCCTCTTTTTCTCGTTCGTCGGTGGCGGGGCCATTGCAAAAATGACGCAGCATGGCACGCCCGTTCTCATCCACCTCTACAACGAAGGTCATATTCCCCTGTGAAAAGTCAAGCAGCATATTCGCACCCCCTTGTTTCCTTTCCCTTATCCTATCACACGCAACGCGAAAATACAAGTATTTTTTTCACCGAATTATGGACATTTATTCAGCAAAAAAGAAAAGGTGCGACCGCCGCAAGGGCAGGCGCACCTTTTCTTATTGAGCGCTCTTTTTCAGCTTGAGATCAAGCCAGGTGAGTCCCAGAGAGAACGCATCGTGCAGGCCGCTTTTCGAGCCGCTCTGCACGGTGGAGCGGTTGGGATCCTTTGCATCCACGATCTGGATCAGCACCTTATCCGGCACCTTTTCTCCCGCTTCTTCTTTATAGGACATGATCTCCAGCACCAACACGAAGGGATCGTTGTTCAGGTCGCCGTAGATGATGGTATTCTCTTCTCTGACCAGAGGCTTGCCCTGATACTGCAGATATTCGCCTTCTACCTTTTTCTTGGTTTCTGCCATTGCTCTGCCTCGCTTTCCTAAAATATCCTATATAGTATAGCACAGCCGCAGCAAAAAGTCAATGCCTTTTTGCGGGGAAGGCTCAGGCGCGGTTGAGGCGCTCCATATCCTCGTCGGTCAGGGTCAGCTCCAGACCCTTCAGATTTTCGAGAAAATGCTCCACGCGGGAGGAGGCAAACAGCGGCAGCACACGGGGGAAGCCTGCCAAACGGTGGAGATTGGCCATCCACGCCACCACCAGCGCGCTGGTGCCGACGCCCTTCTCCTTTGCCATCTCGCGGATGAAGGCAAGTCGATCACCCACGATATAATCCGCGGGAATGCGCTCATCATTTTCATATCCGCCCTTTGCAAGGCAGGAATAGGCCACCAGAGGGATATCCTTATCCACAAGATAGCGCAGCCGCTCTCTGCTCACGGCCTCGTTGAAGATATACTTGGGTGCTATATCGGATTTTGGGTGTAAATAGGTGAACTTCTGCTGCATCACCGTGAAGGGGGTCTGCCCCTTTGCGGTGGCGATAGCATTGGCCTCGGCAAAGCGCCAGGTGTCATAATTGCTGCCGCCAAGGCACCTGACCTTGCCCTTCTTTACAAGGCGGTCGAAGGCATCCATGGTCTCCTCTAAGGGAGTATTGGCATCATCGGTGTGCGCATAGTAGAGATCCACGTGATCTGTGCCAAGCTTGCGCAGGCTCTCGTCGATCCAGTATTCGATCTGCTCCTTTTTCAATCCGGCGCCCTCGCCGTGGCGGTCAAAGCCCACCTTGGTGGCCAGCACCACCTTTTCGCGGCAGCCGCGGTCACGAAGCCACTCGCCAAGCAGCGTCTCGCTCTCGTCACCGCTGCCCGCCCAATGGGCATAGTTGTTGGAGGTATCGATAAAATTGCCCCCCATATCCATATAAGCATCCAGCACGCGATAGGCATCCGCCCGAGAGGTAGTGGTGCCGAAATTCATAGCGCCCAGCACGGCGGGAGCGACCTCAAGTCCGTTGGGAATAACGATTTTCTTCATACCGTTTCTCACTTTCTGTTATTTAAAGCGTTCAATGATGTCATCCTGCAGCTCCTTGCAGATATCCACAAAAATACCGCTGTAGCCGGTCACGCGCACGCGCAGATCGCGGTGCCGATCAGGGTTTTCCTGAGCATCGATCAGCTCCTTGAGACCAACCGCGGAGACCTGCGCGTGCAGGCCGCCGTTATTGAAATAGGTGGCCAGCACCGTGCCGAAGAGCCGATGCCCCTCCTCCCCCGCGAACTGCTTCGGGTCTACATCCAGGTTGAGCGCCCCCGAAAGCACGCCGTCGTGCGGCAGGTGCAGCATGGCATTCAGCATGGCGGTGGTTCCGTTGATGCAGGAGCCGTTGGCAGGGCGGCTGTTTTGCGAATAGGGGGTGCCCGCAAGGCGCCCGTCCACGGTGGCACCCGCAAGCAGGCCTGCCTTTAAGTGCCAGGTATCGCTTTGCAGACACGGCTCCAGAAACAGGCCGTATTTTTCCAGATAGGGGCGGCTCTTTTCGATCACGATCTCCATCGCGCCCTCTGCCATGCGCCTCGCATGGCTATTGGAATGAGGGGTGTCGCTGCCGTATTTTTCCACGCTGCGACAAAGCGCCAGCACCTCGGGATAGCCCTCAAAATTGGCATCTGCGGCTTCCAGCAGCTGCCTCAGCGTCAGCTTTTTTTGCAAAAAGACCAGCTGATCCGCCACGATCATACAGTCCACGGTGCTGCCGAACATATAAAAGGATTGGAACTCGTAATGGTACTTCGCCCCTGCCGAATGGCAGCCGGCGGTGCGCACCGAATGGGCGGAGAAGCAGTCGTTATAGGTCAGCACGGTGGCAGGACGGCGACGGCGCACCGTCAGCTCCAGCTCCAGCTGCTGTAGCTTGCGCTCCACGTAATCGCTCCACTTGGCAAAAAAGCCCTCGTAAAGATCCGCCACGGTCAGTCCCGGGCGATCGGCCAGCTCACGCATCACCTCCATCAGCACCATCGGCCAGCCACCCTTGTGGCGGTAGCGCATATAGGGCGCTTTGATCGCCTTTTTTTCCTCCTCGGAGCGAAAGCACTCATAATGCACGGCGGAGGGACCGATCGACATCCAGGAGCCCATCGTGCCGAGCCCCGGCCAGTTGCAGCCGAAATGCACATAATCCTCGATGGCCTCCTCGGGCAAGCCGATGCGACGGAGAGTCCTTTTCACATTGTCATCGTTGTAATACATCAGAGAGGCGCTGGCAAGCGAGTGCCCGACCAGCATTTCCCAGAGCCGCGGATGCTTTTGATCCATACCCGGATAATACCGCACCACCATAACGGGGTTTTTGAAGGCGGGAACGATCCGCTCGACGAAAAGATAGGTCAGGTCGTTGACCGCATCCTCCCCCCGGACGGTGCCGCCCAGCAGCAGGTACTGGGGTGCGTCAAAGTTACAAATTCTGTCGAACGTGGTAGAATTTTTCGCATTTCCCACCTGATGCTCGCCTCTGCCCATGATCAGATTGTGCTTGCAATAATAGTCGGTGATCAGCGCGCCCGCCTCCTCCCGTGTGAGCCGCCCTGCGGCAAGATCTGCGGCATACAGGGGGTAAAGCAGCTGATCCATCCGCCCCAGGGTCAGGGTGGGATTGAGGGTAATATAGGCGCAGTTGATAAAGGCGACCGTCCACAAAAGCTGCAGAGCGGAGTAGAAATCGTCGGGGCGCTCGGTGGCGGCCTTTCGGAGATTTTTCGCCACACGGGTCATGCCCTTTTCATCGGCAGCGTCGGCATAGCGCAGCATGAAATCGCGGATCGCATCATAGATCTCCAGCACGCCGCGCAGGAAGATGCGCTCATCCTCGTCCGTCTTTTCGGCAAGCGAGGCAAGCGCCGCCTCGCGCAGCCCGGGCAAGCCCCGACTGATCAGGTTTTCCCAATCGTAGCTGCAATGTCCGCAGGAGGGGAAGATCCTCGTTTGCCTGGGATTGTCGGGATGAACGCAAAAATCCCGAAAGATCTGCTCCTCCTCGTCGGTAAGCAGGCGATCCACGCAGCGCCCTGCGATCAGATCGTAGGGCTCCAACGGTACCGACACGCGGGAAAGCAGCTTTGAGAGCATAGAGGAAAAGCGCAAGGGGCGCGGCAGCTCCTTCCCCTCCGATTTTATTTCATTCAATATAAGCAAGCGCTCTACGCTGGTAGCGAGCATCGGCTTTTCGGTCAACGCGGTGATCGCTTCTCTGACATTTACTTGATCGGTCATTTGCTTCCTCCCTTACAGAACGCTCATCATCACGATACCGCCAAGGGCAATGAGCGAGCCGATGACGCTGCGCCAGTTCGGCTTTTCTCCAAAAAAGAGCATGGCTGTGATGTTGACAGTGATCAGACACCCGCCCTTGGTGACGGGGTACAGCACCTGCGGATCCATACCGAAATCGTTGGTGGCAACGGTTTGGAAATAGCTGGCGGCAAACAGGCAAATCGCCATCACGACGATATGCGCCAGCGGCCCCCTGCAGGTTGCAAAAAGCCCCTTGACGTATTGCGTTTTCGGGGTGTTCGACTGCTTGCGGTACTGCCAGAGCGCAAAGGCGACGAAGCAGAGCAGCAGCACCAGCGCCGCAAACACGTAGGTATAAAAATGATACACCGACTTGGCGTAAAACACGCCGTGGTGGCGCGTGCCGACCTCGGTATAATACTGCTTGTAGAGCTGCTGGAAGAAGCCGGAAAGTCCGTCACCGAGGGCGGCGATCAGTACCAGCAGCACGCCGAGCAAGCCCGGCCTTTTGCCGGTATCCTTGCTGTACCCTGCCAGCACGGCAGTGGCGGCCAGTATCAGGGCAAAGCCCCCCATCTTCCAAGGCGAAATGGCATCGCCGAACATAAAAAAGCACAGAATGGCAGGCAGGATCGAGCCGATGGTCAGGGATACGTCCACCGTCACCAACGGATTTTTTTGGATCGCCAGCAGCCATCCTGCAAGGAATGCCGCATTGGCAACGCCTGCCCCCACCGTGATCCAGAGCATAGCAGGCTCTACGGCAAGCTCGCGTCCTGCGCGCTCCGCAAAGACCACCACAAGGCCGATCAAAATGCAAAACAGCATGCGCAGCAGGTTGAAAAGCAGCGAATCCCCCGTCGAGGTCACGTAATTGCTGGTCTTCTTGCCGCAATAGCCCTTTACGGTCAGGCAGAGCAGCGCCAACAACAAAAACAGATATGCCACAGTAGCACCTCACATGATTTTTTCATCCTTATTATAGCAAAGCCAAGGCGGCGCGGCCATACATTTTTGTGTATAAACCTGGATTTTTCTAAACAAAGCTATTGAAAAGCCGCTTCGGCCGCGATATAATGAAGGTAACACGGAGGTGATAGAAATGATGATCGTTCCACCCGAGCGGTTGGGGGAAAGCGACCTGCTTTTCGGCCGCCCCGAGGTCTTTGCCGAGACTTGGGTCAGTCGCAAGGCCTTCTCGCTATACGAGGAGACCCCACGTCCCGTTTCTGCCCTTTTTCTGGTATGTACCGACATTAAGGTTCATTTTTTGACACACGGTGGTGGATTTTTGACCGCCAAGCACGGAGATGTGATCTTTATTCCCAAGGGCACGCGCTACCGCGTCAGCGTAGAGGGCGGCACCCCCAACGGTATCGACACCTACACCGTCAACCTGGATCTTTGGGATCGCACGGGCAGCTCGGTGCTTCTTTGCGACAGGATCGCCCTGCTCTCCAATGACCGCGAGGGACTTTTGCGCCTGCACTTTCAAAAACTAAACGAGGCGGTACACGGTGGCTATGAGAGCTTGATGGCCATCAAGGCCCTCCTCTACCGGCTGCTGGACGCATTGGTCTCTGCCAACCGCAGCATTCCCGCCACCTATTACTCTATCCGCGCAGGCGTGGAGGCGCTGCGCGCCGACTGGAGCAAAAATGAGCGGATCGAGCATTACGCCGCCCTTTGCGGTGTCAGCAGCACCTATTTTTATCGCTGCTTTCGGGAGTGGTCCGGCAAAAGCCCGGTAGAATACCGCAACGGATTGCGCCTTTCCAACGCGGAAAGCATGCTGCGACATACCGATATGCGGATCGGCGAGATCGCGGAGGTCATCGGCTTTGAGGACCCCTTCTATTTCTGCCGTCTGTTTACGGCCCGCTACGGGATCTCCCCAACCGTATACCGCCGGCAAAACCGCCATTAGATCAGGACAGGCGGCAGCTGCAACGCGGCCATCGAGGTCGGACACGGCAGGCAAAGAGCGTAGAGGCCCGCTGCAGTCAGCTCCAGGGCACGCTGCCGCACGGCGGTCTCACCCAGCGCCGTGATATCCGCAGGCTTGGTTACTACGGGAACGGTGCGCGTTTTCCGGGTCTCGGAAAGAAATGCTCTGCCCTGCTCGTTGGCGCCAAGCAGCCGCAGATAGGCAGGCGCCGCCTCAAGATCCGCATAGGTCACGCCGGCGAGCAGATAAAGCAGCGCACGGCGGATGCGACCGTCGGTATATTTTTTGGTGGCAGCGGCACGGCAAAGACTATGATAGCCATCCGCCTGCACCGCCGCATTCTGCAGCCGCTCCAGCAGTCCGCCGCCACAATCCGCTATCAAAAATGCATTGTTTTTTGCATACGTGTCGTCTTTTTGAAAGCAAAGTGCGCGCAACATCGCCAGAGCCGGCGCCCCCAAACGGGCTGTATCGGCAAAGCCCCGGGCCTCTGCGGCCTCACGCCAGACCCCCTGCACGCAGGGCGGCAATCTGTCGGCAATGTCCGCGCCCGCAAAAATGCTCTCGCGCAGAGCGGTCGCTGAGGGGTGGAGGACATTTTCCGAAAGATCGTGATACCCTGCCCCCTCGCGCAGGACCGGATAGACCGCCAGGCGGTCACCGCCGCGCTTGACTGCGCGGATATATTCTACCGCAAGAATATCGTTGGCGCCGATCCGCTCCTCACCGAGCGCATCAAAGAAAACAGCCGCATCTCCCCTGTTTTTCGCCCCGTTTGCCACCTTTTTTTCAAAATCCTCGGTCAGAGTACGCGCGGCCGCGGCCGAGAGCCGCGCGGCATCGGCGCACTCGCTGCCAAAGGCGACCGTGTCTGCGCCAAGCCGCTGCAGGGCATCCACACCTGCGGTGGCAAAGTACCGCGCGGAGGCGGCGGCATAGGGAAAGGGCAGCTCCAGCACCAGATCCGCACCTGCTGCCATCGCCATGGCGGCACGGGCAGCGGGCGGCAGGATCGCAGCCTCACCGCGCTGAGTAAAATGGCCGCTCATCAGGCAGATCACCGTTTTGGTGCCGGCGGCGCGAACGGTATCCAGCAGGTGCAGATGCCCGCTGTGAAAGGGATTGTATTCGCAAATGATTCCGGTGTGCTTCATGCTTCCTCTTTTCTGCCGTCAACGAATTTCAGAAAAATCCGCAAAGGATATTGAAAAAAACGGCGGGGTGTGTTATACTTACTGTTGGTATTCAAAATTCTATTATATATTTGGAGGATCACTATGAAAATTTTGGTCGTGAATGCAGGCTCCAGCTCCCTGAAATATCAGGTCCTCGAGCCCGATACCGGCACACTGTTTGCAAAGGGCATCTGTGAGGCCATCGGCAACACCGAGGCTTCGATGATCACCCATCAGCAGGTCATCAAGGACATCAAGATCAAGGATCAGCACTACCCCATGGAGAACCATGCCGTGGCTTTGAAGCTGGTCGTTGAGAAGCTGCTTGACAAGGAGGTCGGCTGCATTGAGAGTATGGACGAGATCGAGGCTGTCGGTCACCGCGTGGTGCACGGCGGCGCCTTCTTCTCCGAGTCGATGCTGCTCACCGATGAGGTTCTGGAGAAGCTGAAGCTTTGCAACGATTTCGCTCCCCTTCACACCCCCGCCCACATCCAGGGCATTCAGGGCTGCCTTGCCGTTATGCCCGACAAGCCCCAGGTGCTGGTATTCGATACCGCCTTCCATCAGAGCATGGCTCCCGAGGCCTACACCTACGCTCTGCCCTATGAGCTGTACGAGAAGTACGGCGTTCGCCGCTACGGCGCACACGGCACCTCTCACCGCTTTGTTGCAGGCGAGATGTGCAAGATCCTGGGCCGCACCGAGGGCACCAAGATCGTGACCTGCCACATCGGTAACGGCTCCTCCATCTCCGCCGTAAAGGACGGCAAGGTCATGGATACCTCCATGGGCTTCACGCCCCTTGCAGGCGTGGAAATGGGCACCCGTTGCGGCGATATCGATCCCGCGCTGGTTCCCTATATGATGGAAAAGCTGAACCTGAGCGGCGCTGAGGTCAACAACCTGATGAACAAGAAGTCCGGCTTCCTTGGCATCTCCGGCTTCTCCTCCGACTCCCGCGATCTGGAGAACGCCATTGCCAACGGCCCCTCCGATCCTCACTACGAGCGCGCCAACCTGGCCGTGAACATCCTGAAGTTCCAGCTGAAGAAGTACATCGGTGCTTACTCCGCTATCATGAACGGCCTGGATGCTGTGGTCTTTACCGCCGGTATCGGTGAGAACAACCCCCACCTGCGCGAGATCGTTTGCGAGGACATGGAGTACTTCGGCATCAAGATCAACAAGGAGCTGAATGCCAAGACCCTGCGTCAGCCCAACATCGTGAAGCTCTCCACCGACGACTCCAAGGTCGCCGTTTACCTGATCCCCACCAACGAGGAGCTGGTCATCGCAAGAGACACCGCTGCCATCGTTTCTGCGGCAAAGTAATTCCGACCTTCAGTATAACACACCGCGGCACTTTTCGCAAGTGCCGCGGTTTTTTCTTCGCTCAAAATCGTAAGATTATGCTAAAAATCCAATGACATTTTGATAGACGGGGTGAAATAAAGCCTGTATAATAAAGAAAAAACAGCTTTGCAATAAGGAAGGAAATACTATGAGCGAAAGCACTGCATTCAATCGGGTAACGAGGACCGCTATGCCGACGGCGAACCTCTCGGTGGATTTTGACCGTCCCACGGGGCGCCCCATCCGCCCCCTGCACGGCATGAACTCGGGACCGCGCAACACCATCGTTTATGATGCCCGTTCCCGGTTTGTCGAAGCAGGCATCCCCTTCGTGCGGCTACACGACATTGAATACCCCTACGGCTCGGGGGAATTTGTGGACGTGCCCTGCATCTTCAAAAGCTTCGATGCGGACGAGAACGACCCCGCAAATTACAGCTTCGCGCAGACCGACGAATACATCCGTCAGTGCCTGTCGGTAAATGCCGGGATCATATACCGTCTGGGGGTCTCTATCGAGCACGCCCCCACAAAGCTCTATACTTATCCCCCGAAGGACTATGCCAAATGGGCACGGATCTGCGAGCATATCATCCGCCACTATAACGAGGGGTGGGCGGACGGATTTACGTGGAATATCGCATACTGGGAGATCTGGAACGAGTCGGACGCCGAGTCCACCAAGACCTGGGCAGGCACGCAGCAGCAGTTCATTGAGTTTTACACCGTGGCGGCGCGGCATCTGAAGGCCTGCTTCCCTCATCCGAAGATCGGTGGCTGCGGCTTCACCGGTTCTCATCACGGGAACGTGGATCGTTTTCTTGCCGCCGTCGGCGAGCGCGCCCTGCCGCTGGACTTTTTCTCCTTCCACACCTATTCCGCCACCCCCGCCCATCCTGTGGCGCTTTGGCGGCATTTTCGTGACACGTTGTGCAAAATCGGTCACGCCGACACCGAGATCTGGCTGGACGAATGGAATTACATGGGCGCGTGGGATGCGATCAATCAGCCCCTTTATTACCCCGCCATGAAGGACCATCGGGGCGCCTGCTACTACGCCGCTATGCTCTGTGCCATGCAAAGCGAGACCGACATGGCGGGCGCGGCCTACTTTGAGGCAGCCCCCGTCAAGGAGTTCTGCGGCATCTTTAACGTAAAGGAAATGCGGGTGAGCATCCGCAACGGCGCCACCCTGGAGCCCACCAAGGGCTTTTACGCCTTCAAGAGCTTCAACGCCCTTTACCGCATGGGGGAGGAGGTCGCCGTAAACTGCGACAATAAGGACATTTATACTCTTGCCGCCAAGGGCGACTGCGGCAACGGCTTGCTGGTGGTCAATCAGGGCATCGAGCCCGTTGACCTGCGTCTGTCTCTTGCAGGCTGCGGGACCGATCTGGTGCTGCAGCTCACCGATCCGATGCGCACAAATGAGGTCATTCGCCGCGTTTTGTGCGAAAATTCCGAACACGTATCCCTGTTTTTGCCCGCACAGTCCTTTCTTTACGCGGGCACCGATCTGCCCGATCCCATTCCCACCTTTGACAAGGATTGCTATGCAGGCGTCTCCGTCGCACCGCCGAAGGAATGGGTCAATGATATCTTTGAATAAGCATTTTTACGACAGAAAAAAGAGCCGCATCGGTGCGGCTCTTTTCCTTCTGTGAATATCCTTCTTATGCGCCGAAATCAAGCTCCTTGGTAAAGCTCTTTTTTAAAAATTCGCGCATAGCATCTACCTCTGCGGTCGCGGTGTGCGCAATATACGCATTTTTACCGTCAATCACGATCAAACGGCTGGATGTCACGCCTCCCGAAAGTCGCCAAACGGTCTCCTTGTTCTCAATGCGAGCGCCCGTTTCGTTTTCAAAATATGTCATTGCCGTATCATTGTCGGCAAATTCATATGCAAAAATTTCAAAAGTAAGCTCAGGTGATGTGTATGATCCTGCCCAGAATTTGCTGTATGGCAGATCCTGCAATGCCTCATCTGCGGCGGGTGATTCATACTGCACAACCTCTGCTCCCTCGGATTTATTCAATTCAAAATTTTTGCATTCTTCAATATCCGCAAATATGTGGTACACAAAATTTCCTGTCCCGCATGACATCAATAGGCAACCAAGCAATAATACGACAGGCATCAGCAAAGCTATGCTTTTCCTCATTTTGCCCCCTCCATTGATCACATCTTTATTTTATTCTATCATAATATGGCACACTTTGTCAAGCAACATTACTTTCGGCTGACGCTATAAATATTTTCCTTCCCCCTCTTGCATTTGAGCGCAAAAAGCGGTATAATAATTATGTATGAAATTTTTACCAAAGGAAGGATATAAAATTATGGCAAAGCTCAATTCTCTCGCCAACTTTTCCGGCGTTAAGGGCCCCGTTGTCACCATCGTCATGGACGGCGTCGGCATCGCGCCCGACGGCCCCGGTAACGCGGTCAAGACCGCTTATACCCCCGTACTGGATCGCCTGATGGCTGAATACCCCATGGTTGCACTCCGTGCACACGGCACCGCCGTCGGTCTGCCCTCCGATGACGATATGGGCAACTCCGAGGTGGGTCACAATGCCCTCGGCGCCGGCCAGGTGTTCGCACAGGGCGCCAAGCTGGTCTCCAACTCCATCGAGTCGGGCAAAATGTTTGAAAGCGCAACCTGGAAGGAGCTGATCGGCGGCGTGAAGGCCTCCGGCGGCACCCTTCATTTCCTCGGTCTGTTCTCCGACGGCAACGTGCATTCTCACATCGACCATCTGAAGGCTATGCTGGTGCAGGCCAAGAAGGAGGGCGTGGCTACCGTTCGCATCCACACCCTGATCGACGGTCGTGACGTGGGCGAGACCTCCGCTCTGGATTATATCGAGCCCTTCGAGGCCTTCATCGCCGATCTGCGCGACGAGAGCTTTGACATTGCCATTGCCAGCGGCGGCGGCCGTATGAAGATCACCATGGACCGCTACGAGGCTGACTGGAGCATGGTCGACCTTGGCTGGAAAACCCACGTGCTGGGCGAGGGTCGTCAGTTCGCATCTGCCGCAGAGGCTGTTAAGACCTACCGCGCAGAGCTTTCTGTGATCGACCAGGATCTGCCCCCCTTCGTCATCGCCAAGGACGGCAAGGCCATCGGCACCGTTGAGGACGGCGACAGCGTGATCTTCTACAACTTCCGCGGTGACCGCTCCATCGAGATCTCCAAGGCCTTTGACGGCGGCGCGGACTTTGACAAGTTTGACCGCGTGCGTGTGCCCAACGTGATCTACGCCGGTATGTTGGAGTATGACGGCGACCTGCACATCCCGAAAAAGTTCCTGGTCAATCCTCCTGAGATCACCAACACCATGGGCGAGTACCTTGCCGACACCGGTGTTTCTCAGCTGGCTATTTCCGAGACCCAGAAATACGGTCACGTGACCTACTTCTGGAACGGCAACAAGTCGGGCAAGTTCTCCGACAAGCTGGAGACCTATATCGAGGTTCCCTCCGACGTGGTTCCCTTTGAGCAGCGCCCCTGGATGAAGTGCGCCGAGATCACCGACAAGCTGATCGAGTGCCTGGAAAGCGGTGCTTACAAGTACCTGCGCGTCAACTTCCCCAACGGCGACATGGTGGGCCACACCGGCTCTCTGGCAGCTACCCGCTGCTCTATGGAGGCGCTGGACCTGCAGCTGGGCAGACTGCTGCCCGTCATCGACCGTCTGGGCGGCGTGGCACTGATCACCGCCGACCACGGCAACGCCGATGAGATGTATGAGGTAGACAAGAAGGGCGCTCCCAAGCAGGATAAGAACGGCAACTACAAGGCAAAGACCAGCCACACCCTGAATAAGGTTCCTTGCATCATCTATGACAACACCGATGCCAAGAACGCCTACAGCATCAAGGCTGACGAGGGTAAGTTCGGTCTTTCCAACGTGGCAGCCACCATGGTCAACCTGATGGGCTATGCCGCACCCGCTATGTGGGACGAAAGCATCATCGAGGTAAAGTAAGATCATAGGAAGATGGGAACCCCTTTTGCAAAAGGGGTTCCCATCTTCTTGTTTTTTGCCTTTGCAAAAAACAATGCACCTGCCCCTCCCGAAAGCCTTATGCAAGCACAAAGAAAGCGTTTTCTAAATTTATTTTCGTATTTTCCAAATATTTTGTATTTGTTTCTATATTTTTTATTTACAGAACCATAGTCTTTCCAACTTTTGGTGGAGGTGTTCCCAATGAGTGAGAAAAATCCCTTGAAATGCGCAAAATGGATCTGGTGCAACGAGACACCGCAGCCCGACGAGTACGGCGAGTTTTACACCACCTTCTCTTATAATGAAGGCAGCGCCACGCTCCACATCTCGGCGGACAGCGACTATGCGGTGTATCTGAACGGCACGCTCTGTGCCTTTGGTCAGTATCACGATTATCCCTACGATAAGATCTATGATACGGTGGACATTTCCTCCTATTGTCAAAAGGGAGAAAATCATCTCGCCATCGTGGTGTGGTACTACGGCGACGGCAATATGTCCTATTATCCGGGGCATGCCGGCTTGCTTTTTGCGTTGATTGGTAAGGACGGTGTGCTTGCCCAATCGGACACCCACATCCGCTCTCGCATCAGCCCTGCATACGAAAATCACCGCCGCAAAAAGATCACCGCCCAAATGGGGCTTGGCTTTGCCTATGATGCCACCCAGGAGGATGGATGGAAGCAGGGCGAGCTACACGGCTTTGCCGATAGCACGGTGGTAGAGCAAGACCTCCCCTTGCGGCCCCGTCCCTGTGAAAAGCTGCGGTTGGAAGAGCCGCGCAGCGGCACTCTCACAAAGCAGCTGGAGGACGGTGCGCTCCTGTTCGATCTGGGTCAGAACACCGTCGGATTTTTGCAGCTGAGAGTCACCTCTCCCACCGCGCAGCGCCTGACCGTTTCCTGGGGGGAGCATATCTCCGACGGACGGGTGCGGCGGCTTATCGGCAAGCGAGACTTCTCGGCAGAGATCACTGTGCGCGAGGGGGAGACCTGCTATCTCAACCCCTTTCGCCGTCTGGGCTGCCGCTATCTGGAGATAAGCGCCGAGGCACCGCTCGCCCACTGTGAGGTCGCGGTATGCCCCACCACTTATCCTCTGCGCGAGCTGCCGCCTCCGCCCCTTGCCCCCAAGGCAAAGGAGATCTACGACATCTGCGTGAACACCCTGCGCCTTTGTATGCACGAGCATTATGAGGACTGCCCCTGGCGGGAGCAGGCGCTTTACTGCATGGATAGCCGCAACCAGATGCTGTGCGGCTACTTTGCCTTTGGTGAGACCGGGTTTCCCCGTGCCAATCTGGAGCTGATTGCGGCGGACGACCGCCCCGACGGACTGCTTTCCATCTGCTGCCCCTCCCGTGAGCCACTGGCAATCCCCTCCTTTTCGCTCCATTATTTTACCGAATGCGCCGAGTATCTGCACTATAGCGGCGACATCGATTTTTTGCGGAGCATCTACCCGAAGCTGCAAAGCGTGCTACAGGTCTTTTTGCGGCGGTGCGACAACGGTAACGCTCTGATACCGCCCTTTCCGGATGCGCAGCATTGGAATTTTTACGAATGGCGCCCGGGGCTGGACGGGGGCAAGAGCATCGACCGCACGGTGCCGGACCTGCCGCTGAACGCGCTGCTATCCCTGGCACTGCAGCACATGGCTGATATTTCGGACGCGTTGGAGGTTGCTCACGGCTACCGCGCGATCGCAGACCGCTTGAATGAGCAGATAGCAAATAACTTTTTTGACAACAAAAAGCAGCTTTGCTTTGACCGCAATGTGCCCGAAAAGACCTATAGCGCTCTTGGCAACGCGCTGGCCGTGCTTTGCGGCGTGATCCGCGGCGAAAATGCCATAACGGTATGCGAAAAGCTTGCCTTTGACCGGTCGTTGACCCCCATTTCGGTCAGTATGCAATGCTTTGTCTTTGATGCGCTGCTACAGACCGATTTTGCACGATTTCGGCCATACGTATTAGAAAAGATCGAACAGACCTACCGCCCAATGGTGGAGCTTGGCCTCGGCACCGTCTGGGAGACCGAGCAGGGCGAGGCCGATTTTCAAAATGCGGGCAGCCTCTGCCACGGCTGGAGCGCCATGCCTGTTTATTACTATCACATTTTGAAATGATTCAAACCGCCCCGCCGTGTCAGCGGGGCGGTTTTGTCATCTTTTTGCACCAAATATCGTTTTTTGGAATTGTCGGCGCCGTCAAAAATCTGTATAATGGAGCTGAAGCCACACCACCGAAAAAGGAGGACATTATGGATTTTCGTTTCAATGAGGTTACTATCGCCGGCGGATTTTTGCACGATCTGCAGGAGAAAAACCGAAAGGTGACCATCAACGCTGTCTACGACCGTTTTGCCGATACCGGGCGCTTTGCCGCGCTGGATTGCAACTGGAAGGAGGGGGATGAGATCAAGCCCCACATCTTCTGGGACAGCGACGTGGCCAAATGGATCGAGGGCGCCGCCTATATCATTGCCAAGCACCCCGATGCCGCGCTGGAGGAGAAGATCGAGCGTGCCATTGATGCTATGGAAGCAAACCAATGGGAGGACGGCTATCTCAACAGCTATTATACCGCCGTCGAGCCCGAAAATCGCTTCACCAACCGTGACCATCACGAGCTTTACTGCTGCGGTCACCTGATCGAGGCCGCCGTTGCCTACTACTACGCCACCGGCAGGGATCGCTTCCTTCGTATGATGGAGAAGTACGTGGAGCTGGTGGATCGCATCTTCCGCGTGGAGCACAGCGCCGTCTTCGACACCCCCGGACATGAGGAGATCGAGCTGGCTCTGGTTCGCCTCTACCGCGCCACCGGCAAGAAGAAATATCTGGATCTGGCAGCTTATTTCGTCAACACCCGCGGCACCAGCGAGCGCGACAAGAACATCGTGCACGGACGCTCTTATCACTATCTCGGCACTACCGCTTATGCGCAAAGCCACATTCCCGTGCGCGAGCAGCTTGAGGCTGACGGTCACGCCGTGCGCGCCATGTACCTCTATTGCGCAATGGCGGATCTGTATGCCGAGACGGGTGACGAGACCTTGCGCAAGGCCTGCTACGCCCTTTTCGAGGATGCCACCACCAGGAAAATGCACATCACCGGCGGTCTTGGCTCCATCCGTGTCGGCGAGGCGTTCACCCTTGCCTACGACCTGCCTGCTGAACGCACCTATAATGAGACCTGTGCTTCGATCGGCATGATGTTCTTTGCGCAGCGTATGCTGGAGCAGGAGCACAAGGGGGTGTTTGCCGACGTGATCGAGCGCCAGCTCTACAACGGTATGCTCTCCGGTGTTTCGCTGGACGGCAAAAGCTTCTTCTATGAGAACCCTCTTGAGATCAACGTGAAGAATCACGTGCGCACAAGATTCAATCCCAAGGAGGAGAAATACCCCATCACCCAGCGTGTGGAGGTATTCAAGTGCTCCTGCTGCCCACCCAATCTGACCCGCTTGTTCTCCAGCTTTGAGCGCTACCTCTATCACGTTGCGAACGGCGTTTACTATGTCGATCAGTTTGCTGACAGCACTTGGAGCGAGGGCGGTGCCACCGTGACACAAAAGACCAAATACCCGCAAAACGGCAAGGTCACCCTGACCTTTGCGGGCGTGAAGCGCGCCGCCGTGCGCATTCCCGGCTGGTGCGAGAGCTACAAATGCAACGTGCCCGTGACCGTGAAGGACGGCTACGCCTATATGGAAGCCCCCACCACGGTGGAACTTGACTTTGAAATGAAGCCCGTTTATTATTCCGCTCACGCTGAGGTAGACGAGAGCGCAGGCAAGGTCGCATTGATGCGTGGCCCCATTGTTTATTGCGCTGAGCGTATCGACAATCCCGTAAATCTGCACCGCCTTGTGCTGGTGCCCGAGATGAACGCCACCGAGGAGCTTGACCCGCTAACAGGTCTCACACGCATCACCGTTGACGCACTCATTTCCGCACCAAAAGCCGGCGGATTGTTCCAAAAAGTCGACAACGTGTACGAAAAAACGCGCATTTCGCTGATTCCCTATTATGCCTTCGCCAACCGCGGTGAGACCGATATGCTGGTCTGGTGCCGCTATAAAGATTAAGCAAAAGCGGCTCGCCCTAAGGGGCGAGCCGCTTTTTTATATTTACCCCACTAACGGTATGCGTTTTTTCGCTTTTAAAGGAGGCAGGGGGAGCTTTTTGCAAAAGCTCCCCCTGCCTCGTCCCTTATAAGTGGCCGCCCTCGATCTCGGCGGCGTTCTTGCCGTGGATGACCACGGTGCGATCCTCGGGCAGATACGCATCCGGGAAATGCACCATCATATTGTCCTTTTCCAATACCGTTTGCAGTCTTTTGATGTCAACGGCGACAACGGCGGTCTTTTCCTCTATGGCGTGGCAGGCAGCGTGCGCAGCAGCCTGGCCCGTCAGGATCGCCGGCGGAATGACACGCAGCAGATCCCAGCCGTAGCCGGTACCGTCAGCCCCACGTCCCACCGCCATCAGATTGGGATGATCGCGGCGGCAAAGAGTGCGCAGCGGCACCTCAAAGAGATGATCGCGATGCTCGAAATCATTGATAGCACACACCGCATCATCAAAATGGCGATAGGCATCCGCCACCTTTAGCGAATAGTCACCCACGATATGCGCCGTGGTGCGAAACTGCGGCATCATCGGCATCACCGCCACATCGCGGGATCTGCGATCGGTCTTCTTCAGCTTATCCAACACATTCTGTTGCATCGTCAGCAGGTAGTCGGTGACCTCCTCGGCGGTGAGTCCCGACCAACGAGGCACATCCGCAGGCTGATTGTCGCCAAACAGATTGATGCTGCCGCCCGAGATGCCGGTGTAGGCCTTGCGGATGTCGCCGGTCTCCAGCGCGGTACGCATACTGTCAAGACTGATGGCGGTCACGCCATAGGTATAAAAATTCTGCCCTGCCACCGTAGGCACGCCTGCGCGGCGCAGCACGTCACAGTCGCCCGTGGCATCGATCAGCATCTCGCAGCCGTACAGCTCCATGCCCGACTTGCTCTCGGTGATCACACCGCGGCACACATTCCCCTCCATCACGGGATCGCAGGCCATACAGTCCAGCAGGATATCCGCGCCGCTTGCCTTGATCTCCTCGTTTAGCTGAAAGGCAAAAATGTACGGAGAAAAGCGTTGCGTGTAGCGTTTTTCGGTATACGTCTTGGGCTCACCGTCCCGCCATTCGGCAGGAATGGTGTCATAGCCGTATTTGGCGCTCATCCGCGTCCATTTCTCGCAAAGGCCGAAGATGATCTGCTTGCCCCTGCCGTTGCACATCGGCACAAACAGATTGATGCGCCCCAGGGTGGCAAGGCCGCCCAGAATATTGGATTTTTCGATCAGCAGCACCGAGCGACCGCGATTGGCAGCAGTCACCGCCGCGGCTACGCCGGCAACACCGCCGCCACAAACGATCAGATCGTAGTGCCTTTTCTCGACAAGTTCCTTCTGAAACGTCACTTTTCTCATACCGTTTCCCTACTTTCTTGTTTTTTCTCATCTGTCTCGGATGCCATTTTGCGCGAACGGAAGAATTGGAAGATCGGATCCTTTGTGATCAGCAGCAGCACGCCGTAGAGTGCCACGCAGGGCAGCACGATCAGCGTGATGCCGAGAATACCGCCCGGCGCCACCAGGGTGAGGCCGTAGCCCGCAGCCCCCATTACGGCAGAAAAGGCCAGATAACGCAAAAACAGCTTCAGGACCGGCCACACGCGGATCTCTTTTCTGACCACGATGAACTGGACTGCCGTGACCACCAGCTCGGCAATGACCGAGGCGATGGCGGCGCCCATTGCCTGCCAAATATGGATAAAGAAAAAATTCAACACCACGTTTGCCGCGGCACCGCACAAAACCGATACCGTCAGCCACCTTTCTCTGCCGGTCGGTACCAGATACTGGATACCGATGACGTTGCTGCAGCCAAGGATCGGGAACATGAGCGTCAGCACCGTGATGATGGGGATCACCGGCTCAAAGCCGCCGCCGTAAAAGACCGGCACGAAGCGAGAGAGGATCAGTGTGACACCCACCGCCATCGGCAGCCCCAGCGCGAAGACCAAGCGGAAGGAGCCGTACAGCAGCGGATAGACCTCCTTTTTGCGATCGGTATTCCAGAGCACCGCCACGCGGGAGGCCATCACCGCACCCAGCGAGGTCACCAGCGCGATCAGCACCTTTACCAGCTTCTGACTTTGCTCGTAATAGCCGTTTTCAAAATCCGAGCCGGTGATCAGACCGATCATCGTCTTATCCAGCACGGTATAGACCTGCATGGCAAATTGCGAGGCAAACAGCGCCAGCGCCGGCAGCAAATGCACCAAAATCCGCAACCGTATGCCTTTCATGCGTACCAGATAGCGGCGCAGGCCGATCCAGGAGAGCAGATTGCCCAGCAGGATCGAGGCACAGTAAAGGCAGATGTAGAGCACCAGATCCTCTTTGCGCTTCACAAAGCAGAACACGCAGATCATTGCGGCAAGCCGCCCCAGCGTGGTGCCCACGGCGATAATACCGAAATCCTCCACACCCTGGTAGAACCAGGTAATGTCCAATGCCACCGTCAGGATCTCGATGGCCGCCACCGCATATAAAAGCGGCTCGTTGACGTTCAGCATCACGCCGAAGCAATAGGTGGCGCAGGCCAGCAGAACGCCGAGGAAGCGGAAGATCAGCACCTCGAAAAACACGCGGCTGCGTGCGGCGGGGTCATCCTTGACCTTCGCCACCTGCCGCTGCCCGTAAAGCGTGGTGCCAAGCGCTGCAAACAGCGCAAAATAGGAGACGATAGACTGGGCAAAGGAGTATTTTCCGATACCGTCCGCCCCCAAAACGCGGGAAAGATAGGGCGTCGTGACCAGCGGCAGCGCGATCGCCACGATCTGATAGATGAGATTGAAGACGTAATTTTTGGCAAACGACCTTTCCTTCACCGCGGTCACCTCCTTTTTTCTTACTTTTTCTTTTTCACCCGATCCAGCAGGGTCTGCGCGATCTTTTTGACCGTCATTTCGGTGCTGGCGAACCATTTTTCACACACGCGCAGCTGGCGATGATGCACCCAAACGTGCAGCAGCCTCTCGCCAAGATAGCCGAAGACACGGCGCTGCACCGCATCGTATTCGCTGATATCGGTATTCTCCTCCACGTACGAAAGCACGTCAAAGAGCCATTTGCAGTAGGCGTTCATCAGCTCGCGCGGCATAATGAACATATTGCACTGATAGGTGCGATGCATCCCCATCACGTCGTCAAAGGCAGGCAGGTAATCGGGATAGAGCGCCGCGATGGCGCGACGGGTGGTATCCAGATCCTTTTCATAGTGTGCGGCCGCGTAATGGGTGCGCACCGTCTGCCTTCCAAGGTCCACACGGCGCGGCAGGATCACATCGTATTTTTTCATAATGCGCTCGATCTGCGGCTCGGTGAGCAGCTGATGCAGCTCACGGTCCAGCAGTCGCGAGGAGAAGTAGCGGCGGTAGTGGCAAAGGCCGACCACATCCGAGGTCGTGTTCTTCCAGATCCAGTAAAGGCCGGTCAGCTCACAATAGCTGGCGTTTTTTTCTGAAATATGATCTCCCTCATTATCGCGCAGAAAGCCAAGGGGCTCCCTGCCCTCGCTGCCCACCTGCAGGAGCTGATAGGCCGGCGTGAGCCGCTTTGAGACCTCAAAGCGCTTGTGCGCCGCCACGTATATCTTGATATCCGACATAATTGCCCTCCCGGTTCGTTATTTTGCCAGGTAGCGGAAGAAGAAGGTCTCCAGATACCGCTCGGCAATGAAGTTGCGGTCCGCGCCGTAGCGCTCGCCGGTAAAGATCTGATCAAAGGTGTAAATGCCGTCGTTCACAGCATTCAGCCTGCCGGCCTCGATCACGCCACGCACGCCGCTCACCAGCTCGGCCATCAGCGTGACCGATCCGACCAGCAGCACGCCGATCAGTATAAGGCAAAGCACCCGTGGCAGCCGCTGCTCGGGGGCTACCGTGCGGCGCCGGGTGACGGCATCCTCGTGGCAAAGCAGAAAGCGGATCGAGAGCACCGCCAGAATGAACACGGTGGGGATAGAGGCGCGCATGCAGAAATCAAAGTCGGTGCCGATCTTGAAAAGCGGCAGGAGAACGGCGGAAAAGAGTGCCACGCGGTAAAGCAGCGTATCGCGCTCCGCCCACCACAAAACGCCAAGGTACAAGGCGCTCTCCAGCAGGAGAGACCACAGATAGAGCCATGTCACGTCGGCATTGAAGAAGCCCCATATGCCCACCGTCAGCAGCGCGATGCCCGGCAGCAGGAGCGAGAGCCCCTTGCCGCCACGGCGGTAACGCCATACGGCAAGGACGATCATTGCCACAGCCGCCGCCAGCAATATCGCCACGGCAGGATAATCGATCCGCGTCTGCTTCAGGGTCGGCTCTGCGCCGACTGCCATATTCGACATATAATAGAGCAGCCACATCGGGAAGACCAGGAAAACGGCGATCAGATTTTGCGGTGTCAGGATCTCGCGCAAAAGTGCCGGCAGCTGCCGACGACGGCAGGCGCAAACGGTTCGCCATACGAGCACCGCCAGCATATACGCCGCCAGCCCCACACAGGGCAAGGGCGCGGAGGCGGCACACATCACCACCAGGAACGCATAGTTGCAAAGCTTTTTCTCGTGCAGGAAGCAGGCAACCGTGAGCCAGGCGGGAATGGCTTGATTGAACACCCATCCAAGGCAGGTGGTCATGGCGCTGAACTGATAGTGCGTCCACCATTCCAGATGCCGTGGGATCGGTGTGCCCACCGTGATCAGCTTGACGATGGCACCTATGATATCCCAGCCGCCAAAGCCGATAAAGATCAGAATGACCGCAAAAAAGCGCTTAGGGGTATCGGCGCGCGTGAGCAGCATCACCAATAGGAGGATCACGTACAGATGCGCGACCGACCAGAGCAGCAGAGCGATATTACCGATGGCAAAGGCCGTCCCGATGCCACAGCCCAGCGCAAGAAAGAGCTTGCCTACCAGCGCCGGCGGCAGCCAGAAGCCGATATAGTAGACCAGCGCGGCGTTTTTGGAGGCGTAGACCACCGGCCAGTCAAAGCGGATGAGATCGCGGAAAATGGCGTTCCGCGCCCCCCAGTCGCTGCTTTGATAATAGAGATTGCCGAGCCCGGAAAGCAAGCACCAGAGCGTGACAATGCCAAGAAGCGCAAGGCATTGCCAGCGCTTCAGCCGCAGCTGTGGCGCATCCGACGGGATGGGCTCCGCCTTTCCCTGCATCAGCATCCAGACGGTGGCACAAAGGATCAGCAGCGCCATCGGCACACCGATATACCATCTTAAAAAACCAAGAGCAAAAACGATGCCGGGCAGCGCAAGAAAAGAAAACGCGTAGCGCCGGATGCCTGCATAAGTCACCGTCATTGTCTATGCCCCCTTCCCAAAACGGTTCTGTGACGGATACAATACCCGTCAAACACACAAATTATTATAACACTAAAGATAATGCTTGTCAACACGCGCGCGAGGCGGCAGCGACCGCACTTTCTTGACAAAGGTCGCTCACCGTGCTATAATGAGCTTATGAACAAGCACGATAAAACGCAAAGGATCAAAGCTATGAAGGATTTGAGCATTTTATACGCATTTGATGAAAATTACGCCCCGTGGGCGGGTGTATCGATGTATTCTCTGTTCGAAAACAACAAGGATCTGACCGATATGACCATCTACTGCGTGGTGGATAACGTCAGTCGCCCGACGCTGCTGCGGCTGCTGCGGCAGGCCAAGCACTATGGGCGCACGCTGACCTTTGTGGATGCCGCCGCCATCATCCGCCGCATCAAGGCGCTGGGCATTCCCATGTACCGCGGCTCCTACACCACCAATTTCCGTCTGTTCTTTGATCTGTTCGTCAAAAAGGACACCCGTCGCCTGCTGTATATCGATTGCGACACCCTTGTCACCGGCTCGCTGCTGCCGCTGGCCGAGCTGGATATGGGGGACAAGGTCATCGGCGTGGTACGGGACTCGCTCTCGATCAAATACAAGGAGATGCTGGGGCTGAAGCCGGAGGATCTGTATTTCAACGCCGGCGTTTCGCTGATCAACGTGCCCGAATGGAAAAAGCAAGGCATCACTGAAAAAATGATGGATCACATCCAGCACGTGCAGGCGCAGTACTGCAACCCGGATCAGGATCTGCTCAACCTGGTGCTGCAGGGGCGTGCCTATCTGCTCCCCCCCGGCTACAACCTGCAGCCCCATCACCTGGCCTTTCGCGACAAAACCTATTTCAAGGTCTACAAGCCCAAGGTGTATTATACCGCCGCCGAGCTGGAGGAGGCACGCGAGAACCCCGTGATCCTGCACGTTTACCGCTACCTCGGGGACTTCCCCTGGCACAAGCGCAATCTGCACCCGGCCAACAAGCTCTTTAACAAGTACGTCAAGGGCTCGATCTTTTCCGACGTGATCAAAAAGCCTTCCGCCGGCGGCCCGATCCACAAGATCGAAAAGGCAATGTACGTCGTGCTGCCGCAGCGCGTATTTCTGACCATTTTCAAGGGCGTGACGCTGCGCAATTTCCGCCGGCAGAACGCCGAGCTTCAAAAAAATCAAAGCAAGTAAAAAAAGCCGAAACGTCCTCGACGTTTCGGCTTTTTTTGATACCGTGTTGCGTTTTTTGCGCATCACAGGGTCTCGGGATACCATTTTTTGCGTGCGAGATAGAGCTTGTTTGCCTCGTTGAAGAGCGTGTAGACACCCTCCTCGTCGGTGAAGCTCCAGGGGGCACCGAGGAAGCCCAGCAGGCGGCTTTGATCCAACTTATTCTTGCCGTGACCCACCGTTTGATAGAGATTGTTGGCGCGGGACCAGGTAGAACCCGTGGGGATCTGCTCGAAGCCGTGCTTATCCAGCAGCTCATAGCACTCTATAGAACGGCGGCTGCCCGGATGGTCGTCGCCGTAGTCCTTGAAATCGCCGTAGAACCAGTTGGATTGCAGCACGTCCTTGGGCATATTCCGGAGGAACAGCGCCTCGTTTTTCCAGAGGTAATCCGACCAGATCCAGGGGCGGGTGCCGTTCTTCTCGCACTCGCGGCAAAGGAAATAGAAATCGTGCCACCAAAGATCAGCGTGGCGCACCACCGTCATTTCAAACCTCTTCTGATGCTCGGGCACCTCCTCGTCGCAGCCCAGGTGGAAGAAACGGGGGTGATCGAACACCTCACAGACCTCGCGGATCACATCGGCGCAGAACTGATAATAGGCGGGGGTGGAGATCATACGGCGATACTGCTTCATCCAGGTATCGTGAGCAGTGGAGAAATTGAGCTTCGGGATGGGCTCGATGCCAAGAGCGCGCATTTCGTTTAACTTCTTGCGCAGGAAATCCTTATCCCAGGCGTTGGGTACCGAGATCTCGGGGTGGCTCTCATACTTGATGCCGTCGCCCACGTCGATCAGCGCCATATTATACTGCCGCTCGGCCATAAACTGCACAGACATATCCCACGCCTTTTCGGTGGTCCTCATATTCTCGGTGTAGAGCGGATCCAGATACCAGCCGCGGGGCGGCGTGGTCTCATCGTCCCACATATGGTCGCCCAGATAGATCATAATGCCCCAAAGCATATCCTTTTTCATGTTTTACCCCCTTAACGGTATGTATTTTCGGCTTGCGAGCCTCACCCTCATTATATCAAAAAAAGGCGCACCGTCAAGCCCTTTTTGCGATTTTCTCGCAAAAAGTGACGGTGCGCAAGGTGCGTTATGCGTTATAGCTTCCCTCGGTATCGCTGACCACGCTCGCCACATTCTCCTTGCGGCGGGAGGTCTTGACGCGCTCCATGAGCAGGTCGTAGAAGCGCTGCTCGTCAAAGGGCAGCTCCACGGTGCGATCCTCCCACGCGGAGAGGTGCATGGCGTTGGAGATCATCAGGCCGTTGATGCCCTCACGGCCGTCGGCCACCAGGGGCTCACCGCGCAGGATCGCGGCAGCGAAAGCATTCAGCACGCCAACGTGCTGAGAATTCTCTCCCTCAAGCTCGGGAGTAATGATCTCGGCCTTGGGCTTGCCGAAGGCAGAGGTGGTATTGGTTCTGGAATACTCGTCGATGGTCATTTCCAGCTTCTTCAAGGTCAGGGTCTTGGCATCCTCGCAGATCAGGGTGCCGCCATCGCAGACCACCTCAAAGCGGTTGGTGCCGGGGGTATCGCCGGTGGTGGTGATAAAGGTACCCGTCGCGCCGTTTTCGTACTCGGCGTAGGCGGTCACGTCGTCCTCCACCTCAATGTCGTGCCACTTGCCGAAATGCATATGCGCGTGGATCTTTTTGGGCATACCGCAGATCCACTGCCAAAGATCCAGATTATGAGGGCACTGGTTCAGCAGCACGCCGCCGCCCTCTCCGCTCCAGGTAGCGCGCCAAGCGCCTGAGTCGTAATAGTACTGGGGTCTGTACCAGTTGGTGATCAGCCAGTTGGTGCGGCGGATCTCGCCAAGCTCACCGCTCTGAATGATCTCCCGCATCTTGCGGAATACGGGATTGGTGCGTTGATTGAACATCATACCGAACACCAGCTCGGGGTGCTTGTCGGCGCAGGCCATCATCTCCCTCACCTGCAGGGTGTAGACGCCTGCGGGCTTCTCGCACATCACGTGCAGACCGCGCTCCAGCGCCTTGATGGTGAGGCCGGGATGATCGTAATGCGGCACGGCGACCAGCACCGCATCCACCACCTTCGCGTCCATCATCGCCTCAGCGCTCTCAAAAAGCAGCGGCTCGCTGATGTTATTGTCGGGATATTCCTTCTGATACTCCTTGCACATCTCGCGGCAGGCCTCCAGACGGGCGGGATCGTGATCCGCCACGGCGGCAAGCTCCACCTCGGGGCACTTGCCCTTCCAGATATTTTTGGTGTGATTGCCGCAGCCGATATTGCCGAAGCCGATGATACCAAGCTTGATCTTTTGCATACCGTTTGCCTCCTTTTTAGTCCGCGAAGCCGTGTGCGCGGATGAACTTCAGACTTCTCTCCATACAATCAAAGGGATCCTCATCGTAGGACTTATCCTGCTCCACGAAGGCGTACTCGATGTCGCTTTCCTTCACGGCAGCAAAGACAGCATCCCAATTGATGTTGCCGTCACCGATGGCGGCCATACGCACCTTCTGATCCTCGGTGCTGAAGGACATATCCTTGAAATGGATGCACTTGATGCGGCCGTTCAGCTTACGCAGCCAAGCCGCAGGATCCGAGCCGCCCGCCTGCACCCAGTAGGTATCCACGATGATGGCACACTCGGCAGGGGTAAAGCGGTCACAGAGCTCGTCGATGAACAGCTTACCGTTTGCCAGCTTGGCAAATTCCCTGTCGTGGTGATGGTAGCCGAACTGCAGGCCTGCTGCCTTGATCTTTTCGATCACGGGTGCGAATTTCTCGATCAGCTCGTTGTAGATCTCGTCCAAGGGGCGACGGGGCTCCTCCTTCTGGAAAATGCCGGGGGCGGAACCGATGCCGATATAATTCGCGCCGATCGTCTTATGCGCCTCGATCACGGCCTCCGGCTTTTCGGCCAGCAGCTTGGGAGAGGTGTGGGTCAGGGGTGCCACCAGACCAAGGCGGTCCAGCACGCCCTTCAGCCAAACGGGGTCGCACGCGCAAACACCCGACAGCTGCACGGCCTTATAGCCCATTTTCGCGACCCGTTTGAGGGTGTTTTCCAGATCCTCGGGGGTCTTACAATAATCTCTCAGCGTATAGAGCTGAGCGCCGATAACAGTTCCCATATTACAGCTCCTCCAGCATTTTCTTTAAGGTATTGGTTGCAAAATCGAACGCCTCGCGGTTGCTCTTGAAGCTCCAATCGGCAACCGACTGGGGCACGTCGTCGTTCTCCAGCGCGGCAAGCCCCACGAACTTGGTCAGGTGAGGCTCCAGGGTCAGCACCTCGCAGCCCTTGGCGAAGAAGCGCTTCAGGTAGGTGGGCAGATTGCCCTCGCCCTTACCGGGGGGCACCACCTTGCCCTCCTTGTTGGCATCTTTGATATGACCGTAATAGATGTACGGCTCCAGCATATCCCACGCCTCCAGGGTATCCTGCTCGCACTGCACAAAGTTGGCAGGGTCGAACACGCCCTTCAGCTCGGGAACCAACCGGTGGATCTCCAGGCATCTGGCGGCGTTATCGCCGTAAATGCCCTTCTCGTTCTCGTGGCAGAGGATCACACCGCTGCCCTTGGCAAGCTCCACGAAGCGGGAAAGGCGCGCCATGACCTCGTCGCGGTACGCCGCCTTGCCGTCGGTGCCGTAGAAGCTGAACAGACGGATGCATTTGGCACCGGTGATATCGGCAGTCTCCAGCAGTCTCTTGAACTGCTCCTGTTCAAAATCAAAGGGATCGGTGATGGGGGTCTTGCCTGCGGGGGAGCCCAGCGACCAGACCTTGATGCCGCCCGCCTTCAGCTCGGCGGCGGCGCTCTTTGCCTCGGCGGCGGTGAGCTTTGCAACGTTGATGCCGTTCACGCCCCGCATTTCCAGATATTCGATGCCGTTTTCCTGCATGGCACGGATCTGACCCGCAAGGGCCTTATCCGCCTCATCAGCAAAGGCACAAAGCTTATAATTGACCATATTTTTCTCCTTTTGTCGCAAAAAACGCGTCACGTGTATGGATTTTATACACCCGAGTAGGCAGAGAAGCCGCCGTCAACGGGGATCACCACACCGGTGACAAAGCCGGAGACCTCTGCGTTGGTCAGGAAGTTGAGGGTGCCAAGCAGCTCCTCGGGCTTACCAAAGCGACCCATAGGGGTTGCCGCCAGGATCTTGCCGCTGCGAGGGGTCAGAGAGCCATCCTCGTTAAAAAGGAGGGCGCGATTCTGATTGGTGGCAAAGAAGCCGGGCGCCATGGCGTTTACGCGGATGCCCGCAGGTGCAAAATGCACGGCGAGCCACTGGGTGAAGTTGGAGATGCCCGCCTTGGCCGCAGAATACGCAGGGATCTTGGTGAGGGGCGTAAAGGCGTTCATCGAGGAGATGTTCAGAATGGAGCAGCCCTCGCGGCCGATCATATCCTTCACAAAGACCTGGGTGGGCAGCAGCGTGCCCATAATATTGAGGTTGAATACGAACTCGAAGCCGGATTTGTCCAGATTGAAGAAGGTGGCGATGTCCTCTCTCGCCTCGTCACCCTTCTCATAGGTCTCGTGGGCGGTGGTGGCTCTGGGATTATTGCCGCCCGCGCCGTTGATCAGCACGTCGCAGGGGCCGAGGTCGGCCAGCACCTGCTCGTGCACGCTCTCCAGCACAGCCTTATCCAGCACGTTGGTGGCATACGCCTTGGCGGTGCCGCCTGCGGCGGTGATCTCATCGGCCACAGCCTTGGCGGCGGCCTCGTTCAGATCCAGCAGCGCAACGGCATAGCCGTTTGCCGCCATTTCCTTGGCGAAGGCAGAGCAAAGCACGCCGCCTGCGCCTGTGATGACACATACTTTTTTCATAAGTAGTTCCTTTCTTGTGTAGCCGCACTGTAACTGCGGATTCCATAGCCGCTTTTTCTTTGACTGTGCAAGGCACAAAGAAAAAGCTAACAAAAAGAAATGCCGTTTTTGTGGGCTCTGCCCACACCCGCCAACTTTTGAAAAAGTTGGATCAAAACTTTTATATGGGGGGAATGTGCGATTTTTACGCACCGTTCGGGCACTTATGCCTTATCAATAGCCTCCCAGAGGCCCGAGAGGTAGGTGGCGCCAAGGGCGCGGTCGTACAGGCCGTAGCCGGGCTTGCCGTCCTCGCCCCAGATCATACGGCCGTGGTCGGGGCGGATGTAGCCGTCAAAGCCGTGATCGTGCAGCGCCTTCATGATGCCGTAGATATCCAGCGAGCCGTACTCGGTGGGGTGCGCCGTCTCGTGGAACTGGCGCTCGCCGGTGTGCTTGATGTTGCGGATGTGGGCAAAGTGGATGCGATCCGCATACTTCCCTGCCATTCCCACCAGATCGTTGGCGGGATCCGCACCAAGAGAGCCGGTGCAGAAGGTCAGGCCGTTCTCCTTCATATCCACCAGCTTCAAAAATCTGTCCAGGTTCTTCTCGCAGGTGATGATACGGGGCAGCCCGAAAATGCCCCACGGCGGGTCATCGGGGTGGATGGCCATATTCACGCCCGCCTCGTGGGCAACGGGAATGACCGCCTCCAGGAAGGTCTGCAGGTTCTTCCACAGCTTCTCCTCGGTCATATCCGCATACTGCGAGAGCAGGTCGCGCAGTCCCTCAACGGTATAGCTTTCATCCCAGCCGGGCAGCGAAAGTCCGCCCTTGGCAGGGTTCATGGCAAGCACCGTCCGCTCGTCATAGGCCAGCGAGTTGGAGCCGTCTGCCGCAGGGCGGTGCAGCTCGCTGCGCAGCCAGTCAAACACGGGCATAAAGTTATAGCAGATGCACTTCACGCCTGCCTCGCCGAGACGGCGCACGTTCTCGCAATAGTTCTCGATGAGGGCGGCAGCCTTCTCGTTGCCCAGCTTGATATCCTCGGGAACGGGTACGCTCTCCACCACCTCAAAGGAAAGCCCGTGCGCCTCGGCATCCGCCTTCAGGGCGGCGATGCTCTCGCGGCTCCAGACACCGCCTGCGGGCACGTCATAGACGGCGGAAACGATAGAGCGGACCGTGGGGATCTGCGAGATGGCCGTCAGGGTCACGGGATCGCTTTTGCCGTAGTAACGGAATGTCATTTTCATGGCAAATTCCTACCTTTCATTATTTGTCAGCTTCATTATACCGCATCCAAGCGGCAATATTTTTGCAAATATATCTATTTATATTGCAAATATCTTCAATAGGTGTTATAATAAAGAAGAACCTTGGAAAGGAGGGCGCTTTTATGCAAATATTCAAGCAGGAATACAACGACTGTATGGTGCATCATTCTATTGATGCGCACCCCAATGAAGCGGATTTTCCGCTCCACGCGCACCCCTTTTGTGAGGTATTTTATTTCATTCAGGGCGACGGCTATTACACCATCGAGGGGCGAGATTATCCCCTCTCGCCGGGTAGCATATTGCTGACGCGAGACGGCGAGATCCACAAGCTGCACATCAGCGACCGCGTGCCCTACGAGCGAATGGCGATCCACTTCCCTTTGGATGAAATTTTGCAAAAAAACACCCCGTTCGGGGGGTTACGCTCACTTTTTCTGGATCGCTCGCCCGGCTGCGGCAATCTGTTCACCCCCAAAACGGGTGAGAGTGCCGAGTTCCTTGCCGCCTGCTTTGCCCGCATCTGCCGCCCCCACGCAAGCGAGGCAGATTTCGCCCTTTCGCTGACCGCCAACCTCCCTGCTCTGCTCACCGAGCTTTGCAGCATGAGAGAAAACGCGCCTCTGCCCCAAAGCGCGCTGAAGGGGGAAAGCGCGACCCTGCTGCCCGAGATCATCGACTACATCAACCGCCATCTCACCGAGATCGAGGGGCTTGCCGAGCTGGAGCAGCGCTTCTTTTTCAGCAAATCCACGCTGAACCGTCTCTTTTCCAGCTCCACCGGCTCTACCGTGTGGGAATATGTGGTGCTGAAGCGCCTGCACGCCGCCAGACGAATGCTGCTGGACGGCAAAAGCGCCGCCATCGCCGCCGCCAGCTGCGGATTTGGGGATTATTCCGCCTTTTACCGCCAGTACAAGCGCGTATTCGGCGAAAGCCCGAAGCGAGAGAGAAAAACCGAAAAATGACTCGGAAGCACTTGCAAAACGGAGCAAAATGTATTAAGATAGTACTATCAAAGAAAAACGAGGCGAACCTATGAGCTTTAAGACCGAACTGCACTGTCATTGCGACATCGTCAGCGCCTGTGGGCGCATTTCCCCCGAGCGCCTGGTAGAGCGCTATCTGGAGGCCGGCTATACCTCTCTGGTGATCACCGATCACATCAGCCGCGACACCTTCCAATACGGCAATTACAGCGGCGATCCCGATGACTGGGATGCCAAGGTGGATTTTTATATGCGATCCTACCGCGACCTGCAAAGGGCGGCAAAGGGGCGCTTGCACATTATGCAGGGCTTTGAGATCCGCCTTGACCGTCACCACGCCACCGACTATCTGGTGTACGGTCTCTCGGAGGAGTTTCTGCGCACTCACGTGGACCTTCTGCGCTATCACGTGAACACCCTCTCCGAGGCGGTGCGCAGTGCCGGCGGACTGCTTGTGCAGGCGCACCCCTTCCGCAATCATATGGTGATCACCCTACCCGAGCTGCTGGACGGTCTGGAGGTCTACAACGGCACCCATACCCACGCCCCCTTCCGCAATGAGATCGCCATGCTCTGGGCGGAGCATTACGGCATGATCAAGACCTCCGGCTCGGATCTGCACAGCGAAAAAATGTTCATTTCCGGCGGCATTGAGACCGACACCCCCATCACCTGCAACGAGGAGCTGGTCGCGACTCTGAGGAGCGGCAACTACAAGCTGCTGCGCAACGACAGCCTTTTTGCCGACAGTCTGGATAAATAAGATGGCCTACAAGATCGAGCTGCACTGCCACAATCTGCCGGTCAGCATCTGCGCCCATATCGAACCCGAGGCGCAGGCTGCCGCCTACATCGAGGCAGGCTATGACACGGTGGTGCTGACCAACCATCTGAATGCCGCGGGGCTGCGGCATCTGAAAGATGCCACCTGGGACGAAAAGATCGACCACTACCTTTCGGCCTATCACCGCATGAAGGCGGCGGCAGGCGACCGTATGACGGTGCTGCTGGGCACTGAGATCTGCCCCGACTGCTACTCTGCCACCGACTTTTTGGTGTTCGGTATGACCGAGGAGTTCTTGCGCGCCTACCCCGACCTGCTGCAGACCGACGTAGCCACCCTCTCGGCGCGTGTGCGGGAGGCGGGCATGCGTATCTATCAGGCACATCCCTTCCGCAACCGTATGGTGGTGGTGGAGCCAAAATTGCTACACGGTATCGAAATTTACAACGCGCAGCGCCGGGAATGCTCCCGCAACGACGTGGCAGCCCTATGGGCTGAGCGCTACTCGCTGCAGGGCATCGGCGGCTCGGATAACCACCGCGGCTTTGCGGATGCGGTCTCCGGCATTCTGACCGATCTGCCCGTCACCGACAACGCCACGCTGCTGAAAATCCTGACCGAGGGCAGCTACCGCATCCTGTACGGCGGCGAGCCGGGGGAGGATGCAAGCCGTCCTTAAAGGACGGCTTGCGACGATATAAATCCCTTGCGGGATTTGCGATATTCCCTTCGGGAGCGATATTTGCCTTCGGCAAGCGATATGCTTTTGCATTCCTCGCCATAGGCGAGATATGTCAAAAGCGTGAGGGATTTATATCATATCGCACCGAGCACCGCTTGCAAAGCAAGCCGCGAGATGATATCGCATGGCGCATCGAATATATCACCAAACAAAAGGCAGACACGATTTGTGTCTGCTTTTTGCTTATACGGACGGTTGAATATAGGTAGGATCGTTTTTATCGCACATATAACCGGTCACGCGCAGCCCGAAGGGCGCGGTACAATTTTCAAGATCGTAATCGCTTTTGCGCACCAGCATCACGGTGGCATAATCTTCCATTTTATTAATTACGTCCTCTGATTCGGGCGCATAGCTCCGATCAAATACGGCAACCAGCTCCCCCTCCCGTTCTATCAGCTCGGCCACCTGACGAATGCCGCGCGGCTCGCCGCAGGGATTCACAACGACAGAAACAGCAATCACCTGATACATATCGTAATCCACGTCCAACAGCATTTGTTGCTGCGCTTCTCTGATTTGAATATCCTCCCCCCACCAGCTGGAGATCACGCCCCATCCCAATGCATTCTTTGCCTCAAAAAGACTGCGGATCACAAAATGATCGCAAGCGCCGCTGGCTGAGCTGACGAATAAAACCTTAAACGGAATACGCCTGCCCTCCACAATGGGATAGACCGTTTCTGCCGTTTCGGGAAAGTCGAAGGGATCCTCCCTTTTGCAGGAAAAGAGACAAAACGGCAGTGCGCATAGAACCAATACTATACATAAAATGCGTTTCATAAACCGCCCCCCATCAATTTCAACTTAACCAAATATACATTCTTTCTACGCGCTCCGGCTCATTGGGATAGCAAAGATACTGATCCGCATTTGCCGAAAACGTTCTGTTGATATGCGAAAGATCAAAATCGCTCTTGCGCACCAAAATAACGACCGTATAGGTTCTAAAATCAAATGAGTCGTTATAATCAGTAGCGGGAAGCTTTTCTTCCTCCCACACCGGGTCTTGATGCTCATAAACCGCGCTGATCGTTCCCTCCTGATCAATCAGCTCCACAAGATCGGGCATGCTCTTCGTCGATACCGAAAGCCCCAGCACCTGATACTTGTCGTAATCGATGCCAAGCAAGAGCTCCTCTATTTCTTCCCGCATTCCTATGGTATACAAAAACTCCTGCTTGAAGCCCTGCCGCACGTCATCCGCGCTGCGCAAAATAAAGCACTCGCCAACGTTTTTCGGCTTTGCGGTGAACAAGTATTTGAAGGGCACACGCCTGCCCTCCACGATGGGATAAAGCGTTTCTACCGTTTCGGGGAAGTCAAAGGGATCCTCCCTTTTGCAGGAAAAGAGACAAAACGGCAGCGCGCACAGAATCAATAGTACACATAACATGCGTTTCATAAGCTGCTCCTTCCCAAAAAACGTTTCGGTTTCCGCACTTGCCATCGGACTCACCCCTTTCCCTTTTTACCTTCTATCACCATTATAGCAAAAAAGAAATAGTTTGTCAACACTTTATTAACAATTGGTTGTTATATTGTTAAAAAACGACTGCCCGACAATAGTGCGTTCTCCGTTAAGGATAACACGCTATCGTCGGGCAGGGTGTTTTTTACGGTAGCTGATAGGTCCTGATCTCCACGGTGCTATCCTCCCCCTCCGGCTCGGCGGTCGGTGCCACCAGATAGGAGAGCACACCCGCCTCGGAAAGGTCGGTGAAGCCGTAGATCGAGCCGGGAGCGACCTCCACCAGCAGCGCCAGCAGCCGATCCTCACCGGTGGTGAGATCGTGGGAGCGCAGGCTATTGGGGGTGCTGTAGATCAGCTTGTTTTTCCACACCGCAAGGGCGGTGTAGCAATCCACGTAATATTGCGTGCCGCCGGGCAAGCGCCAGGTGGCGTTCACGGTAAAGCGCTCGGTCATTTCGGCAGGATCGCTGCCACTATAGACCGCACCCACCACGCCGCTAAGGCCGGCGGACTTGGTGACCGCGCAATGATAAGCGCCGCCACCCTTGACCATCGGGGTCAGCGCGCCGCGCCACACCGCCGTGTCATAGCGGATATCGGTGGCCGCCTCGGTGGCAGACCAATCGCAATGCCAATCCGGCACCGCCATATTCTCGTCGATCTGCTCCGCATCGATGGCAATGATGCCCGCATCGCTTTGCAGGAAATAGCGATAGGAGGTATAGGTGGGATAAGAAACGGTATCGTCCCAGGTGATATCCACGTGATACCAAGCGCCCTCCAGCTCCACCATATTCCACGCGTGATTCATGCGGTTGCTGGTCACCGGGATCGATTCTATCCCCAGCTCCTCGGCAACGGCGATCATCGCCAGCATATAGGCCTGGCAAACGCCGGTCTTTTCCTTAAAAAAGGTATAGGCATCGCGGATGGTATAGGTGTAATCGTAGCAAAAGTTTTTCACAAAATAATCGTGAATGTAGAGCGCCTTATCAAAATCGGTGCCCTGCTGCGGCGCACCTGCCACAATGGTCTGCAGCATACTGTTATACTCCGCCGTCATCGCCGCGACCTCGGCCTTGGAGGCGGTATATTGAAAGTTCAGCTTGGTCACACGGCCAAGCTCGTGGGAATAGGTATAGGACTTATCCACGTAAAACAGCTCCGGGTGGTTGAAGCGCACCGTGGTCATCGCCTGCTTGATCTCCTCCGGGGTCTTTTCAAAGGAGGCAACGCTGACCGATTCCTCGCAATTTTGCAAAGCGGTGCAGATCAGCGTTTCCAGATCGGCATCCAGCGGCTCGGAGACCTCATATTCCGGAAATTCGCCGTTTTGGTCGGCAGGGCGCGCGCCGGTCAGCAGATTTTGCGGCTGATACTCGCCCAACATCTGCATCCTGTCGCCGGTATCCTCCAGAAACGCCACAAAGCCGGAAAAATCCGGAATGGCATCATAGCGCCACAAACTGAAGGTCAGCAAAAGGACGGATAGCAGCACTCCCGCCACCACACGAATAAAGGCTTTCAAGGTGACGTTCTCCTTTCGACGGGTCGGAGCGGATCAATTACTGAAAATCCGCCTCGGTTGCATCCTCATCGCGCGGGATCTCGCGCAGCACGCGGGGCGCTACCTCCCCACCGTGCTTGCCGCCCAGCACGCGGCGCATATGCGCATCGGCCTCACGGCACTCCTCTTCGTCAAACAGCTCCTCCTCTTCCTTGTCCGCGCCCTTGCCGCTCTTGCTGCGCTTGCGGGACTTGGCAGGCTTGGGATCGGTCAGCAGCAGATAGCCGGCAACGCCCTCAGCGGCGGCCACGGCCGCCAGCGCCGCAAGGATGCTGCGGCGGCGAACTGCCATCACGATAAAGCTGATCATCAGGGTGATCGCGGAAAAGACCATGGAAAGGCCGATGGTCTCCTTTTGTCTGCGGGTCAGTTTCATAGTATTCTCTCCTTTCGGATCACTGGGCATTCATCTTCAGATAGGCATTGATGAAGCCGTCGATATCGCCGTCCATCACGGCGCCGATATTGCCGTTTTCAAAGCCGGTGCGGGTATCCTTTGCCAGCGTATAGGGCATAAACACGTAGGAGCGGATCTGAGAGCCCCACTCGATGTTCACCTTGTTGCCCTGGATCTCCTCGATGGTATCCAAACGCTCGCGGAGCTTGATCTCCATCAGCTTGGCCTTCAGCATCTTCATAGCCGTTTCCTTGTTCTGCAGCTGAGAGCGCTCGGTCTGGCATCCCACCACGATGCCGGTGGGCTTGTGCAGGATGCGGATCGCCGAGTCGGTCTTGTTGATATGCTGACCGCCTGCGCCGCTGGAGCGGTGTGCGGTGACCTCGATATCCTCATCACGGATCTCCACCTTATCCACATCGGCAAACTCGGGCATGACCTCGATAGAGGCAAAGGAGGTCTGGCGGCGGCCGGCTGCATCAAAGGGAGACACGCGCACCAGGCGGTGCACGCCATTCTCGCTCTTGAGATAGCCGTAGGCGTTGTTGCCCTCCACCATAATGGTAGCGCTCTTCAGACCTGCCATATCGCCGTCCAGCCAGTCCACCAGCTTATACTTGAAGCCGCGGCGCTCTGCCCAACGGGTGATCATACGGTAGAGCATCTGTGCCCAATCCTGGGCCTCGGTGCCGCCGGCACCGGGATGGAAGGAAACGATGGCGTTGCTGTGGTCGTACTCGCCGCACAGCAATATCTCCATACGCTGGGTATCCTCCGCTCTGCGGATCTCCTCCAACTCGCTCTCCACCTCGGCGAGAGAATCCTCGTCCTCGGTCTCAATGGCAAGCTCGGCTAGCGCGATGGCATCCTCCAGACGGGCGCAGAGCCCCTCGTATTCCTCAATGGTATCCTTGCTTTGCTTGAGCTCCTGCAGCACCTTGGACGAATTCTCCTGGTCGTTCCAGAAGGCGGGATCCGCAGTCTTCTGCTCCAGCTCGGCCACTCTGCCCCGCAGCGTCTCGATGCGCAGCGCGCTGCCCAGGTCCTTGACCTTATCGCGCATATCGATCAGCTCGTGTTTTGCGTTTTCCAATGCGATGATCAAATTATCCTCCCGCCGCACCTGCGGCTCTTACTCAGACTATCTGTAAAAGGAAACACTTTCACAGACTATACATTGTTATTATATCATATTATAACCGCTTTTGGCAATAGGTAGAAAGAAAAAAAGAGCAACGGCGTTTCTCCGTTGTTCTTAACGGAGAATTGGGTATCACAAATCGGCAGAGAACTTGTGTTCTCTGCCGATTTGTGATATAATGGAACTAACGAGAAGCCTCTCCCTTTGGGAGAGGTGGCGGCGAAGCCGACGGAGAGGGCAAAATGGAGCGAGAACCACTAAAGAAAAATAATGAGTTGCTAAATGTCGCAAGAATTTTAC
>SVQY01000060.1 GCA_015065135.1 Oscillospiraceae bacterium | reverse complement strand
CGAGGTGATCCTCTTTAACACCAAGGCCTATCCTGCAGATCCTGCCATTCGCGCTCTTTACGAGAGTGAGCTGACTGCGCTGGCCGAAGCGACCAATGCCGCCGAGCCTGCTTGGGTCACCTGCGGTGACGACGTGGAATTTGCCGTTTATGAGCAAAAGGACGGCACACGACACGTGTATTTCCTTGCGGTGGATTGGTATCGCGATCCCGCGACTCTGCGCCACGCGACCTTGCGCCTTGGCACAGACTGCTATGACGTGGCGCTGCCCTTCGGCGTCATGCTCAAGTGCGTGACCGACGGCAAGGCTGCCGTGTGGGCAGAAAGCGAGGAGGGCGAGGTGCTGGCACTTGCGGGCGATACCGCCACAGTGCAGGGCACGGGCAAGGTGACCTTCCGTGTTGCAAAAGAAGGCCAACTGCGGGCGGTGACCTTGGATCTCGCCAAGGCGCCCGTTCAGACTTTCAAAATTTGATCTTACCCCTACAACGGGTGCAAAAAAAGGAGATTTTATGAGCTTTATCGAGCAAAATACCGTCGCTGCTACCGAGCAGGTGCAGGATATGGACAATATGCGTGTCGTCCGTCGGGGCGGCAGCAAAAGGGTGTTGTTTATCGGCAATTCCATCACTCGTCACGGCCCTAAGTCCGACATTGGCTGGGAGCACGATTGGGGGATGGCGGCAAGCACCGCCGAAAAGGATTACGTGCATCAGACTGTGGCGATCCTGGAGGAGCACGGTCTCACGGTGGACTACGCCTTTGCCAATTTTTCCCGTTGGGAGGTCAACTATTGGGATGACAGCGTGCTGGAGGATTGCGATCGCTTTTTGCAGTTCGAGCCGGACATTGTGGTGATCCGCATCGGCGAGAATATCTGGAGCCGCGCGGTGCGGGAGAAGTTGAACGAGATCGACCTGCACCCCCATTGCGAGCTGATGGTCAAGAGCTTTGCCAAAAAGGGCGCAAAGCTCCTGCTCACCGATCTGTTCTGGCCCCATGAGCCCATCGACAGCGTGATCTGCCGTGTGGCAGAGGAGGGGAACTACCCCTTGGTGCATCTGGGTGACCTTGGCGTTCTGGATGAAAACAAGGCCATCGGCCTTTTTGAGCACACGGGCGTGGCAGCGCATCCCGGCGACCTTGGTATGTATCGCATTGCAGAGCGTATTGCGGCTGCAATTTTGAAAATAACGGAGGAGGCCAAATGAGCGAGATCAGGATCGGCAATATTGCTTATACATTAAAAAATGAAAATGCGTGTGTTGCGCAGGAGTTCCTTTGCGTGGAGGAGGCTGGCGACTATTGCGTGCTGCGCGTGAAGATGTCCTTTGATAAGCCCACCGTTCCCACACCCCTTACCGTGCGTTGGCTGCAGCCCATGATCGGCTTTTGCGGCCAATGGGAGCCCCTTGGCAAGTTTACCCGCAACATCGGCCCAAACTGGGCAAAGCGCGGCCCTAAGGCGCGCACCGCCGTTAACGCGCCGTTGCTTTCGGTGTTTGGCTATAATCAAGAAAATAAGGTAACGGTATCGCTTTCCGACGTCAAAAACGCTTCTTCCATTCTGTGCGGCGTTGTGGAGGAGAACGGCGATCTGGACTTCCGTGTGAACCTGCTGACCGAGGGCGGCGAGCCCATTACGAGCTATGAGGCGGATATTCGCATCGACCGCAGAGACGTCTCCATCTTTGACGCGGTGGCATCGGTGCGCACCTATTGGGAGGGGCTTGGCTATCGCATCCCCTCGGTGCCCGACGGCGCTTACGAGATCGCTTATTCCACTTGGTATAATTTCCATCAGCAGCTGGACGAGGCTGAGCTTTTGCGCGAGCTTTCCATGGCCAAGGAGCTGGGCATGGAGACCGTGATCATCGACGACGGCTGGCAGACCGACGACAACTCCCGCGGCTATGCCTTTTGCGGCGACTGGGAGGTGACCCCCACCAAGTTTGCGGATATGAAAAAATTTGTGGATGCGGTGCATGGGATCGGACTGAAGGTGATGGTCTGGCTTTCTGTTCCGTTTATGGGTCATTCCAGCAAAAACCATACCCGTTTCGAGGGTAAATACCTGTATACGATCCGTCACCTGAACACCGACGTGCTGGATCCCCGCTACAGAGAGGTGCGCGAGTTTTTGGTCGACATCTACGTACGCACCGTACGGGACTACGGTCTGGACGGATTGAAGCTGGATTTTATCGACGAGTTCAAGCCCAAGGAGGGCAGATCCAATACCGACTATGAGAATATGGACTGCCGCTCGGTGGAGGAGGCGGTGCATCAGCTCCTGGATGACGTTTACAAGGCGCTGACCGCCGTGAAGCCCGATATTATGCTGGAGTTCCGTCAGGGCTATATCGGCCCTGTGGTCTCGGCCTACGGTAATATGCTGCGTGTGGCTGATTGCCCCAATGATCCGCTCTCCAACCGCACGGGTATCGTGGATCTGCGTATGCTCTCGGGCGTTGCCGTACACAGCGATATGCTCATGTGGCACGCCGAGGATACGGTGGAGGCCGTGGCCAAGCAGCTGATGTGTGTGACCTTCGGCGTGCCCCAGATCTCGGTGAAGCTCTCGAAGCTCTCCGAAGCGCATAAGACTTATCTGCAGGGTTTCTTGAAGTTCTGGAAGGCGCACCGCGAGGCCACCGTCAAGGGTAAGATCTCCGCCAAGGGCGTGGCCGCCTCTTATACCCAGGTCACCTCCGAGAGCGACACCGAGGCCGTGACGGTCTGCTATGAGGATAGTGCCGTAACGGTGCGGGAAAAAGCCCATTTTGTGCTGAACGGATCGCCAAGCAACGCCGTGTATCTGGACATGGCGGATGGCGCCTCGCGCCGCATTCGCGTGTGGGACATCGCCTGGCAGCTCGTCAGCGAGTTTGATACCGCAGACACACTTTGTAAGGTGATCACTCCCAAGGGTGGCATGATCGAGATTCTGCCCTTAAAATAAAGAATTTGTATTGACTTGAAAATGCCGTTGTGCTACAATGGATTTGGCAAAAGCCTACCTTTTTGAAAAGGAGAATCGTAATGAATTATTGGACGCAAAGTAAGCAGAATATCTGGGTCGCCGCTCACCGCGGCTGGTGCTCCGACTATCCTGAAAACACCATGGAGGCCTTCAAGGCTGCCGTAGAGCTGGGCGTGGATCAGATCGAGCTGGACGTGCGCGTGACCCGCGATAACGAGCTGGTCATCATTCACGACAGCACCGTGGATCGCACCACCAACGGCACGGGCAAGGTCTGCGACAAGCTGCTTGCCGAGTTGAAGGCGTTGGATGCAGGCTCCCACAAGGGTGAGCAGTTCAAGGGCGCACAGATCCCCACCTTCAAGGAGTTTATGGACTATATCAAGGATCATCCTACCATGACCATTGACATCGAGCTGAAGGAATATCCCACCGCAGGTCATGAGGAGGTCGCCTACGACGTGTGCGACCGCGTGCTTGCCATGGTGGACGAGTATGGCTTTACCGACCGTATCGTCATCAACACCTTCAATGCCAAGCTGCATGAGTACATCAACGATAAGTACGGCAAGAAATACCGTCAGCACGTGTATTATCCCATTAGTGTGATGGGCAGCGTGCATCGCAATCCCTATGAGTATGCCTACTGCTGCTGTATGTTCAAGGCCACCTATGCCGAGCTGAATATGGCAGAGAAGATGGAGTTTGACCGCATGGCATCCTATGGCGTGGAGCCTTGGGCAGGCGCTTGCGTCAAGGATGAGCAGGGTGTGGATATGGCGATCGCCAACGGCGCGACCCTGATCACCTGCAACAACCCCGACGTGGTGCTGGATCTGCTTCGCAAAAAGGGCTATCATAACTAAAAAGTATCGAAACGGGGCAAAAAAACGCCCCGTTTTCTAAAAAAGGAGGGACTTTTATGAGAATCGGACGTTTCAGCGGCGGTGTGCCGAACGAGGCACTTTTCGCCGCCTATCAGAAAAGCGGTATTGAGGTAATGGAGCTTTCCGTGGGCAACAAGCAGGAGATCCACGACAATCTGCCTTTTGCCGACATTCAAAAATGGGCAGAGGCGTACGGCATTGAGCTTTGGTCCTACCATCTGCCCTTTGGCTGGTACAATATCGCTACCCTGGACAGCGCAAAACGGGCGAAGGTCATCGACCTGTATGCCGAGATGATCAAGAAGGCAAGGGAGATCGGCGTGCGCCGCTTCGTGACCCATCCCAGCGCCGAGCCCTATACCCCCGAGGAGCGCGCCGACCGCATTGCTGCCTGCAAGGAGAGCCTTGTGAAGCTGGCGGAGATCGGTCGCCAAAATGACGCCATCATCGCCGTGGAGGATCTGCCCCGCACCTGTCTCGGTAATTGCTCGGCAGAGTTGCTGGATCTGATCAGCGTAGACGATGACCTTGGCATCTGCTGCGATACCAATCATCTGCTGGGTGAGGATCTGATCGAGTTCATCTCCAAGGTGGTGCATCGCGTGGTGACCACGCATATCTCGGATTATGATTTCATTGACGAGCGCCACTGGCTGCCCGGTGAGGGCAAGGTGGATTGGCAGGCGGTCTACAAGACCCTGACCGAGGGTGGCTACAAGGGTCCCTGGCTCTATGAGCTGGGCTTTGGAACGCCCACCAAAACGCTGCAGCGCCCCCGCGATCTGACCTGCGAGGATTACGTGCGCAACGCCCGAGAGATCTTTGAGGGCAGGGAGCTGACCGTGATCGGCACGCCGCTGCCGGGTCTTGGTATGAATGTTTGGTGATATTGCTTGAAAACCGACAGAAAAAGACCTTGTTTTTCGGAAATGGCTTCGCTTGACAAAGAGCGCCGCCTCCGCTATAATAAAAGCATCAAAACCACTTAAGGAGGAACATACGATGAACAGTGCAAAAATTCGTCTTTCTACCATCGCCGACGTGCGTGATTTTGTCAACGTGGTTTCCCAAAGCGATGTCGATATCGACCTGGCATCCGGCCGCTATCTGGTAGACGGCAAGTCCATCATGGGCATCTTCAGCCTGGATCTGATGTCTCCCATCACCCTGACGGCTCATACCGATGATGCATCCGAGTTGTTTGCTGCTCTGGATCGCTTTATCATCAAGGAGTGATTTGCCAAAAACAAAAAGCCGAAAACGTGTTGCGTTTTCGGCTTTTTTGTTATAGATTCATCAGAGTTGCAAGCCCGGTGAGATCCAGCAGACAACCAAATAGAACGCCACAGCCAAGCAGGGTAGCAAGCAGCAGCAGATTTTCTTTTATATGCTTGTTGGTGCGGAACAGGACCAGCAGCCCTGCGCCTGCGCCGGTCAGCAGTCCTGCCAGCATCGCGCCGCCGGAGATCACGCCCTTTGTCCAAAGGGTAGCGATAGCCACCGAGGCAGCGCAGTTGGGGATCAGGCCGATCAGGGCAGAGAGCACGGTGCCAAGGATCGGTACGCTGTTGATCGCAATCGAGATGTTTTCTTCTCCGATCAACTCAAAGGCACCGGTCAGCAGGACATTGATGATGAGCACAAAGAGAAAAATATGAAGCGTATGATGCAGAGCTGAGCGTAGGATGCCCTTTTCGCAGTGGCAATTTTCCTTCTCACAAAGCTCGGCCAGATGCGGCTTTTCGATGCGTTTGCCAAGGATCAGGTCGACAATAAAGCCTACGGCCATAGCAATGCCGAGCTTGAGAGCCAGCACGGTAAGGATCTGACCGGCTGAAACGGTTTCGGTGCTGATAAAGATGGGCAGCATCTCATCCGAGGTCGCAAGAAAGACGGCAAGCAGCGTGCCGGGCGTTACGACGCGGCCGGCATAAAATCCGGCCAACGCGGTAGAAAAACCGCATTGCGGAACAAGACCGAGCAGACCGCCGATGGCGGGGCCTGCCCGCCCGGCCTTCACAATGATGCGCTGTACCTTGTCTCCCGCCTTGTGTTCCAACAGCTCCATTAAGAGATAGGTCAGAAATAAAAAGGGCAGGATTTTGAGCGAGTCCAGCAGACCGTGCAGCAAAATATGCGGAACGTGTTCGAGAAAATGCATCAATTTTCTCCTTTCGCGGCACATGCGGCGCAGCGGCCGTAAAGCACCGAGCGGCCGCGGTCTACCACAAACCCGTGGGAGCTCAGCAGATGCTCGGCCACCTCGTCGCTGCACTTGCATTCCAGGTGCATCACGTCACCGCAGGAAAGGCAATGAAGATGAAAATGAGTGTCGCAATGGCGATGATTGCCAACGTATTGATAAACGGCACCGCTCTCGCCGTTGCCGGCAGGAAAGCGTCTGACCGCGCCCTCCTCGCAAAGGGTGGAGAGCATACGGTAGACCGAGCTGCGCCCCGGGGTGGCACAGCCCTCTGCCTTGCAGGCAGCATCTAGACCGCTGAAAATGTCATCGGCGCTTTTGGGGGGCTCTGCGGCAATGGTCTTGAGATAACCGGCGAGGCGCATGCGGCCGGCGGTGTTGTAATGCTTCTTTTCCATAAAACCTCTTGAAAATGAGAATTATTTTCAAATTGTATCATACAATCGACGATTTGTCAAGAGATTTGCCCATATTTTGCGCGGTTTGATTTGACATTTCGGGTGGACCGTGATAAAATATATAAGATTTTGAAAGAAGGAGATGCAAGTGATGAAAAAAGGGAATTGGATCGGGCCTGTGCTGCTCTTTCTGGCTGCGCTGATCTGGGGTGCTTCCTTCGTAGCCCAGGATGTGGGCGGCGTTGTCGGCAGCTTTACGTTTCAGGCGATCCGTAATTTTTTGGGCGCGCTGACGCTGCTGCTGGTCTGCATTGTCAAGGATGCGTGGCAAAAAAAGAAGGGGCTGTATCAACCGCCGACCCCGAGATCCAAGAAGCTGCTGATCCTTGGTGGTATTGGCTGCGGCTTGCTTTTGTGTGTGGCTACGGTGCTGCAGCAGTTCGGCATCGATGCCAACGAGGCCTCGCCCGGCAAGGACGCCTTTGTGACGGCGTTGTATATCGTTTTTGTGCCGGTGATCGCCCTGTTCTTTCGTCGTCGCTCGCAGATCCACGTGTATCTGTGCGTCATTTTGGCACTGTTTGGCCTCTGGTTGCTCTGCATGAGCGGCTCCAGCATCACAAACGGTGATATACTGGTGATCATCTGCTCGGTAGCCTTCGCCTTCCATATTACGTTGGTGGACTTTGTGGCACCGCACGTGGACGGCGTGAAGCTCTCCTGTATCCAGTTTTTTGTAGCGGGCGTGATCTCGACGGTGGGTATGCTGATCACCGAGCGGCCCGATATTACCCTGATCCTGCAGAATTGGTTCCCGATCTTTTATTCCGGCGTGTTTTCGGCAGCGGGTGCCTACACGCTGCAGATTCTGGGTCAGAAGCGCACGCAGCCGACGGCGGCTTGCCTGATCATGAGCCTGGAATCGGTCTTTGCGGTGGTCAGCAGTATGATCATGCTGCCCGAGGTGCCTGCACCGACGGCCAGAGAGTGGTGGGGAATGGTAGTCATTTTCGCTGCCATCATCTTCTCGCAGATCCCCCTCAAATATCCCACAAAAAAGAAAAAAGACCCCCAACGGGTCGCGTAAAACGCAAAAAAGAGGCTCATCGAGCCTCTTTTTTGCGTTCAGGACGCATCCTCAAAGTTGGTGTCCTCATTCAGGGTTGCCATAGCATCCTCGTCCAGATAGTCGGTGGGGTCTACCTGCAGGCCGCCTACCGTCATTTCCAGATGCAGATGGGGCGCATCGGCCACCTCTGTCATCGCGCTCTCACCTACGGTGCCGATCACGTCGCCTGCCTTGACCGCAACGCCGGTCTTGATATACTCGGGCAGCGTAGCGGAAAGGTTCTTATAGATGGTGTAGGCATCGCCGCCGTGAGCGATCGCCACGCATTGGCCCATCGAAACGTCCTCCCAGACCTGCGCAACGGTGCCGTCTGCCATAGCGGAAACGTTGGCGCCTGCAATAGTGCCGATGTCAATGCCCAGATGCACGCGATAATCTTTCATCGTATCCGAAAAGACCTGCAGCTCGGCGTCGTGCTTTTTTTGCAGAACCCCCGAAACGGGCAGTAAAAAGCGGCTGGGGAGCGCGTTGGTCTCGGTGTTTTCCCGGTCGGGCTCCTGCGGCTTTTCCTCATCCTGCTGAGGACCCTGCACGTTGTCGGGATCGGTCACGCCGGCAGGCTCGCTGTAGGGATCGTCGCTCGGCTTGTTGGCACGGTTGGCCACAACGGTGGTAATGATAATGGCGGTCAGGATCAGCAGCATCGCGACCACCGTAATGGCGATGGCCCGCGCGCCCTTATCCTCCTTCAGCTTTACAAAAACATTGTTTTTTGGCATCTTGCATATTCTCCTTTTTTGGGTGTTACCACTATTTTTGCCCAAAACGGGAGAGATATACAGTTGCTGTTAAAAAACTTCATTGAAAAACAAAAGGCCGCCGCAGGCGGCCTTTTGTTATGCTTTTTTGACGGAAACGCGCACGTTCTTCTGCACCGTTTCCAGAATTTCGGCAATTTCCTCATCGGAAAGCATCCGGATCCTTTGCGCCTCCTTGCCGAGCGCGGCGTATTTGCCCTCGCCGAGCGAGTGGTAGGGCTCGATCTCAATGCCCTGCAGATGGTCAAGGCTGTTCGCCAGCGCGCAGATGCCCTGCAGATGCTCCTCGCGCAGATTGTAGCCGGGGATGAGGGGGCAGCGCAGGATCGTATTTTTGCCAAGACGGTCCAGAAGCCGCAGATTTCCCAGAATGGGGGCGTTGTCCACGCCGGTGAACGCGCGGTGCAGCGCAGGGTCGGTCTCCTTATAATCAAAGAGGAACAGATCCACCAAGGGGGCGATCTCCCGCATCACCTGCTCGCTTGTAAAACCGCAGGTCTCGATGGCGGTGTGCAGTCCTGCCTCCTTGGCGCCTTGCAGCAGCGCTATGGTAAATGCAGGCTGGGCCAGCGGCTCTCCACCCGAAAGGGTCATGCCGCCGCCGGAGTTTTCGTAAAAGAGCCGATCCTTCAGTACCTCCTCCAGCACCTCCTCTACCGTTGCGGTCCTGCCGCAGATGCGCTTGGCATCGTTGTAGCAAAGGAAGTCGGTGTCCTCCACCGTCATATGGCGGCATCTGCCGCAGCCGCTGCACTTGTTCCGATAATAAAGGATCTCGCGCTCGCTGCGCTGGCTTTCGGGGTTGTGGCACCAAACGCAGGAAAGGGGACAGCCCTTTAAAAAGACGGTGGTGCGGATGCCGGGGCCGTCGTTGGTGCAAAAGCGTTGAATATTAAAAATCGTTCCGTTCATCATATCAATAGGCGGTGCGGTTGATGATGGCCAGCTGCTGCCACTCGGGCAGGCTGATGAAATACTCGCTGAAGCCGTACATACGCACCGTGAGGGTCTTGTATTTTTCGGGGTGAACCATTGCGTCGCGCAGCGTATCCTTGTTGACGATGCCGATGCTGGCGTGCAGACCGCCCATTTGGAAATAGGAAAGGATCAACGCGCGCAGAGTCTCGGGGGCGACGTCACGGGCAAAGCTCAGATTCAGCCCACCCGTGGCAGTGCGTGCAAAGGGGAGCTTGGCAATGCTTTTGAGTAGTGCCGTGATGCCGCTTTTATCTGCCCCGTAGGTGGGGGATTGGTTTTCTGAGAAGGGGGTGCCCGCAAGACGCCCATCGGGGGTGGCGGCAACCTCCTCGCGCCAGACGTTGTCTCGCTCAAGCGAGTAAAAGCCGGGGATGGCGTAGAAGTTTTCCTTCAGCGAGAGGCGGTCAACGGCATCCAGAAAGGCGTTACCGACGGCTGTGGCGTAGCCGTCATTTTCGGTGTCGTTGCCGAACCGATCCATAGCCAGGATCTCGGCGCGCAGTGCCTCATATCCCTCATAGTTTGCATCCAGAATTTTCACGAATTCCGCAAACGTGTAGCGTTTTTCGGTAAATACCAGCCGATCCAACACCATCAGCGAGTCACCGAGGGTGGCAATGCCGGGGCAGAACATCAGCAGCACGCTGTAGGGGGAATTACCGTCGCAGGGCGCCTCGCAAAGCTCAGAGGCGGCAGGCAGCAGCAGGTTGTCGAATACGAACATGGGGCGCATGCTGAGCACGCCGTTTTGCTGCTCGTCGGCGTAGGCCTGCATTTCCTTTTGCATGGCAGCCGAAAGATCGGCCAGCAGGCTTTCCTTATCGGCATATTCCTTTTCGTGCAGCAGCTGTACCAGCAGCTGAGGGCCGGGCACAAAAAACTCTCTGCGGTAGGTGTAATAGTCCAGATCAAAGCAGCAGCACGCCGAGAAGCAGAAGCGCTTGGCGACCTGCTCGGGGATGCCCTTTTTCAGCAGCATGGCAAGGATCAGATCGTAATTGAATACGTGCAGCTTTTCGTTCAGGACCGACATGGCCGCAAAGACGTGATCGGTAAAGGAGGGGTCTGCATCCGGCTTCAGGCGGACGGTGATCTGAGGCTGCGCCATTTTATTCATAACGGCTGCGTTCAGAATGACGTGCGAGAAGGCGTTGGGCTGCTCGCCGCCGATGTTGATATACTGTTTGGAGGACTGGGAGCGCACCGGCTTTTTCTTGTAGTTGTGCGCGCCTCTGCCGCAGATCTCGTTCGTCTTCATAAAGAAGCCTGCCAGCAGCTCGGTCAGCTCCGCCTCGGTCTTGCCCTCGCGCAGAGCCTGCTCGTAATAGGGGAGCATATATTGATCAAACAGGTGGAAGGCGTAGTCGCGGCTGCCTACATAGCAGGAGGCGATCATGTGGATGATCCAGATGCTCTGCAGGGCAGAATAGAAGTCGTAGGCGGGTCCGCAGGGAACCACCGAGAGCGCCTTCGCCATTTCGGCTTTGCCACACCGTGCGGCCTCCTTTGCGTAACGGTCGGTAAATTTCTTGACCGCCTCCACCACGATCTCGGCGTTCCCAGCGAATTGCAATGCCTCGGGCGTGCCGATGTGGGCGGCGCTCTGCTTCATTTTTTTCAACACGCCGAAAAGACCGACCTTCAGGATGTTTTCGTAATCGGGATTCATGTGTCCCTTGGACATCAGCAGCAGATTGGGGGCATCCATTCCCTCATCCGGGAGTGCCTCCACCACGCGGCCACCGAAGTAGTCGCAATCAAGCACGGGGGTGGACACCTCGGAAAGCAAGGTGGCAAGCACACGGGCGTGCTTATCGGGGGAGGTGTCGCTTGCCAGCTCCTTTTCCAAACGGCAAAGACACCGCTCGCGCTCAATAAAGCAGGCGGTGTTATCACTTTCAAATACCAGATCTTGCAGGATCTTCAGATTGCCTTTTTCCATCATAATGCCCTCCATGGGAGTATTCTATGTTAAGTATAAATCTTTAAATTATAAAAGTCAAGAGTAATTTGCCTCTTCTCGCGGCGCAAAGCGCCGATGTCCTCTCTTGGGATCTGCTGCTATGATAGCACGCAGGTAATAGAGCTTGTTACACTTGATTTATTCAAAATAAACTGTTATAATAATCTTGAGACGGAAAATATAAATTTGTTGCAGCAGGATATGATCGTCGGCAAGGCGGTCGTATCCTCCAACCGTAGAAGGAGCCTGCCCTTGATGAAAAAGCAGAACAGATACCTACCCATGATCCGTGCGGCACTCTTTTTGGTGTTCGCATACGTTTTGCCCTTTTTGACGGGGCAGATCCCATACATCGGCTCTATGCTGTGTCCGATGCATATTCCTGTCCTGCTTTGCGGCTTTGTTTGTGGCTGGCCGTGGGGGCTGGTCGTCGGTTTCATCGCCCCTCTTTTGCGCTCGCTCACCTTGGGGGTGCCGCTGCTCTTTCCGCAGGCGGTCTGTATGGCGTTGGAGCTTGCCACCTATGGAGCCGTTGCCGGTCTTGCATATCGGCTGCTGCCTCGCAAGCGTGGGTATCTTTACTGTGCGCTGCTGATCGCTATGCTGGCAGGGCGGTTGATCTGGGGTGCGGCGATGTTCGTTTGTCTTGGTGCCAAGGGGGCAAGCTTTGGCTTTGCCGCATTCCTTTCCGGTGCTTTTACGGGTGCTATCCCCGGCATCGTGATACAGATCGTTTTGATCCCGTTGTTGATCGAGCGCATTATGCGCAGGGAATAAGAAAACAGGCAATATCCCATACCGTTTGGTGGGATATTGCCTCATTTTTATGATAGCGGTACCGTACGGGGCGCCTTTGATGATGGGGCTGCCGCTCAGGAGTGTGGTGTGTAAAGGACAACAACCTTTAACAGACACTTTACAATATGACCGAAACCGAACAATGGGTAGTCAGCATTTGCGTCCAATCAAGAAATAAATATTTCCGCTAATATGCTCCCCCTCAAGATAAGTACCGTATACATCATCGTGCACTACCTTGAACCGTGGATCAAATTCGGATGTATGGTCTGTAGATTTTGCAATCGACACTGCGGCTTCACATCCTTTTTCGGGGAAAAGGCATACGGTAGCGTCTTTTAGCCCCGTTATTTTGATCGCTCGTCTGTATCGCGCGTTGACAGGGGGCGCTTCGCGACAGGAGATCACACCGTTATTTTGCTCAACGAATACTCTGCATTCCCGATGTTCACCTCGACTGAAACGGTAGGACGATCTTCCGTCTGTCATTTCGGCTTCTGCACCGCATAAAA
>SVQY01000059.1 GCA_015065135.1 Oscillospiraceae bacterium | reverse complement strand
CCTACCATTTTGTATGCACCGCCATAGGTAAGTGAGTCGGGGCTGAACATCATGTCGTCCGACGTTTCGCCAACCTCGGGTAGATCAGCACCCGAAACAGAGATGCTTTCAATATATTCGGGTTCAACCTCTACTGCACCAAAATAGAAATATTTATATTTTGAGAAATTGTTTATATCTATTGTGCTTCCTGCTGCAAGAGGATCGCTTCCATCAGAGTTTTCACTCAAAATGTATTCCACCTCTTTGCCTGCATCATTGTAATCATCAAGATACGGGGGGATAGCAAATGCGCCGCTATTACTCTTGACCTCGACCGAGCCATTAACAATCACAATTTTTGCAGTGTCTGCTGTTGACATAAGACTAATTGGAGAATATGTGGTGATGTCAACGTCTCCACCACCAAACACGATCAAGTCATCCGCAGTCATTGCTCGATAGTCGCTGTTGATTTTTATTCCCTTTGCATTAGATTCTATGTACAAGGAGTAATCTGCCCACAAGGCAAAGCTTGCAGTGACCTCAAGGCATACTGCCGTAGGACCAAAGCCATCAATGACAAGATTGCCACCGGCATAAATACCGGTACCGTATTCTTCTGTTTGTGTCAATTTGTTCGTGCCGATGAATTCAATTACAAGAAGACCCGTAGAACTTATTACTGCATAGCTTTCGCCATCGTACAGGTGTCCTTTTCCTTCATAAACATAATTGACAAGAAGCAGACCTGCGTCTGAATACCATGCAAATCCATCGGCATTATCTGCAGGCGTACCGTCAACGGCAGTTGACGAGCCGTTCATCACATATTGATCCATTTGAAGCGCCACGCCGCCAACGTAGATCGTTTCGGCAGGTGTTTCCTCGGGCGTGGGAGTGATCGATAACGCAGATGCCATCAGCGGTGTAATGGCAAATACGCCGAACAGCAGTACAAGCACAAGCAGCATGCTGACGATCAGTTTCGTTTTTGTTTTCATTGAGTTTTCCTCCTTATTTCTTTCTGTTCCCCTTACAAGGGGATGTTGTTTAACGTCTATTATTTCTTCTTAAATACTGCCACGAGATCTGCCCAAGACTTCTTCTTGATCACAAACCAGAAGATCGCAAAACCGCCGATGCCGGCAACTGCCACCGAGCCGATGACGATGCCGACGATGGCGCCGGCGCCAAGACCCTTCTCCTTCTCGGGGGGCTCGCTTTCCTGGCTGCCGGAGCCGCCGGGGGTGGTGGAAAGCTGATATGCACAGGTATCACACTTGCCGTCGCTGTTGCCATCTGCGTGAGCTGCTACGTTGGCCTTATCGCCGCAAGCGCACTCGTTCCAGTGGTTGTTGGCGTCGCTTTCCCAAGTGGTGCTGTGGGTGTGGGTATGCGGAATATCCTCCCAAACGGCAAAGAGCTCGATAGGCTCGGTCACGTTATAGGTCGCGCCCTCGATGACCGCACCGTTAGTGGCAAGCGCCCAGCCCTTGAACTGCTTCCCTGCGGGAGCCTCAAAGTCGGTATAGGTAGGCAGGGTGTACACGCCAACGTACTGTGTGCCATCCATGGTACCCGTGCCGCCGTTTGCATTAAAGGTGATCTCGTGACCCACGACCTTGACGAGCATCGTCGTTTCAACGCCCTCATAGGTCACCGTAATGCGCAGATTGCCGATCAGATCCGCGCCGAATACGAAATTGACGGGATCGGTGATCTGCTCGCCGTTATACCAATACTGCACGTCACCCGCGCTCACGGGCGTTTTCACCATGGGATTGCTGACGTGATGCGTTGTGATCTGAATATTTTCGGGCGTGATCTTGTTCCCTGCCAGGATCGTGCCGTTGTAGGTGGCTTCCAGCACCGTGTCGGAAAGCTCAAATTCCACCTCGATGGTGGCGTTTGCCGTTACGTTTTCAAAAGTGTAGTAAGGATTCGTTCCTACGCTGACACCGTTGACCTTAATATCCTTGATGCGGTAGCCGTTGCCCGCATCCGGCGAAACGGTAAATCTTTGGTTTCCGCCCTCGATAACAGATACCTCTCCAACAGGGGTGATCCAGCCGTGCTCACCCGCTGTTGCGGTGATGGTGTAGAGGGTTTTATCGGTCCAGACGGGCGTGATGGTGATATCTTCAGTTATAGTAATCGTTTCACCTGCTACCCTTTCACCCTTATTCGTCCAGGAATCCAGATACCAGCGGTAAAACTGCTTACCCGCAGGGGCGGTGTAGGGGCACTCGGGGAATGTGTATTTCTCGCCCTTGCGCACCGTCTGAAAAATCGTTTCTCCCTCGCCCTCGGCAGGCATGATGGTGACCATACGGGCAGACTCAATGTAGAAATATTTGATATTTGTAGTAGGTCTGTATGCCTCAGGATCATCTCCGTCATAGTCGTTGGAAATTTCCGCATAGTAGCAACCGCCGTAGTAGTTGTCAAGCACGGGGGCACTTGAATACACGTGACCTGCGTGGGAACGAAGCTTCACTTTACCGTCATTTATATAAAGCTTATGATATTCGCATTGGATTGCGTAGTAACCTACAACATCAAGCAGACCGCCGTTCTTATCAATATAAATATCTCCGTCCATGGTGTAGAAGCCCACGGTGGCGTTGGCGAAAAGGCTACCCGAGCCTTCGATCTTCAGATCTCCATTTTCTACCACAACGCCATACTGTCTGCCGATGTCACCCGCATCCTCATACAGGAAGTTCTCGCCGCGAAGATGCAAGGTCAAGCCATTTTTAGCATATATCATGGCAACGTAATCGTTTCCGCTGTCGGGATCGATCACAGTAATACCCTCTCTGCGGCTATCGGGATCGGTGTAGTTGGTTAATATCAGGCGGTTAAGCTCAGGCATATAGAAGGCGCTGCCGTCACCGAAAATATCGTCGCAGTTCTTGCTGGTGATCTGCGTATCGCCAACCCAGATCTCATAAACCGTGGTATCGCAGGTTTCACAATAGTTATTTTCATCCAACGTGTGAGGCTGGTGATGCTCCACGTAATCACACTTGGAGCATCCGTGCCAGTGCGCCTTGCCGTTTGCCTGATATTCTTCTATCATATCGTGCTTGACAATATCACCCTCGTAAACGTACTGCGCTTCCTTGGGCGCCATTTCGCCGCAATGCTCACAAGCGTAGTAATACTCTGTATTTGTCGTGCAATCACTGCTTTCGGAGTGAAGGTAATAGCTTTCTTGTATCTTCTTTGTATAGCTATGCTCGCAATTGGTAAACGTGATCTCTATAGATACCTCGTTTGACACGGGGATCGTAGGCGAGGTGTTAAAGGCAAAGAAATCTACCTGGTAATTGCCCTCTCCGTTCGCTTCCATTACGGCGTAAAGATCAAGTCCTGTTAATTTACTCAACTTGTTGTCAAAGCCACTAACGGGCTGATATGCTTCGCCGTTCTTTTTGGATAACACCATGTAATATCCTGTTGCATCAGGTACGTTATTCCAATACAGCATATATTTTCTCTGGTCCCTACTAACGTCGCCCCAATGCGCGTTCAGATCGGAATAGGTGTATGAAACCGTTTTCTCGGGGCTCTTGGCAGAAGAGCTTACAAGCATTTCGTCCTCGGAGCTTGCTTCTACCGTGAAATAATAGGAACCCGGATTTGAGAGTTGTCCCGAAAAGTCCACAGAGTAGGTGTTCCCATATGTATAACTCGTTGACCAGATCTGATCACTGCTTTCATTCTTCTTATAACGAAGCGTGATATCGTACCTGTCCGCGCCCTCGACGGGCTCCCAACGGACGGACTCACCGACCCAGCGAAGGTTTTGGGGTGCATCCAAAGCCCCTTCAAATGTATAGGTCTTTTCCGCGCTCTCATACGTTGTGCCCGACGTTGTATCAATTTCAACCTTGTACTTACCGCTACCGTTCTGACGGATAACTTTTTCAAAATCCACCAGCGTTCTTGTGCCTACGCATCCGACGGCATAACCACCCTGTACTTGGACGTATCTTTCACTTGCTTCGTCATACTTACATAGGCAATACCAACTACTGCTCGACACCCATTCGGTATCAATGCTTGCTGTGAAGTTGGTGTTGTTACTTGCATCCGTCCACCATACGGCGTTGATCGCCGCAGAGGTGGTCAGCGGAAATGCCGCCAAAAGCCCCAGCAGCATAGTCAGCACCAAAAGCACGCTTAAAATCGGTTTAAATTTGTTTTTCATTGTGTTTCCTCCTCGGTCTTTTTGGTCTCCTCAGCTTCTTCGGTTACTTCGTTCTCTTTATTCTCTGCAGGCTCTGCGGCACTTGCAACGTTCTCTGCCGCAGGAGCGGGAATATTCTTCTTTCTCAAAACAAACCAATAGAGTGCAAAACCGCCACCGCCAAGCAGGGCCACCGAGCCCAGCACGATGCCCACGATGGCACCTGCGGACAGACCGTTATTGTCGGGGACGGTATCCGCACCGCAGACGGTGCAGACATCGGAGCCCTCCGCAAGGGTGTGTCCCGTAGCGGCAAGCGCCGTGCCGTCGGTGATCTCGTGCATAGCCCATTTATCGGCATAGGCCTTGCCGCAAGGGCAAGCAAAGTGTGCCGCAATGCCGCCCTCGGTGCAGCTCGGCGTCTTGCCTTCCACTGCATTCCTTTGGCAAGCATGCGCGCCTGCGGGGATGCCGTTCTCGTTCTCGCACAGGAAGCCGAGGCGCACACCGAGCACCTGCAGATCGGGGAGATAGATCACGTCGACCGCCTCAAGCCCCGTGCCCGAAAGCACAAAGTCAAAGTCGCTCAGCACACCGGGGACGCTCCACCCCTCTGCCACGTGGAAGCAAAGCGCATAGAGGTATCCCTCTCCCGACACAAAGGCGTCGGCGGCAGAGGGGGGAGTTCCCTCTCCCACCTGCATCCAGTAGTTGAAGGTCGCTTTTTCCGCGTTTTCAAGCTTGGTGCAATCGCAATGAGTGCCGCACAGGGTCAGCGCACCGTGATTGAATATCTCATCGGGAATGCGGGCGGTAGCGGGCGCGCCCACAATTGCGCTTGCATCAAAGACAAGCTCATTGAGTAGCTTTTCAGGCTCTGCGGGGATGCCCGTTTCTTCGTTATAAGTAAACGTAAAGATGGCGTCAAGCTGCGTATCGGAGCCGATCTTCACGTTCATCACCTGCTCCCAGCCGATGCCGTAGATGCGAACGCTGTCGGGAGTGCCGCCAAAGCTCTTTCTATTTTCAAAATAATAGCCCGGCTTTGCCGCCACGCTGACCACATAGCCATATTCCTTGCCATTTTCAAACTGCGTGACGGGGTCGCCCGTCTCACCGTCTAAAAAGCGATTCAAGGTGATCTCATCCTCGGTCAAAAATTCATACTGCTCGCTTTCGGGATAGAATGCCGTCAGATCCACGGGCACCTTGCTGCCTGCCGCAGTGCTTGCATCGATGCGGATGGGCAGGGTGACGGGCTTCATTTCCTGCCACGTGATGCGGAAGGACTCGCTTGTTGCCACCGTGTTACCGCCCTTGATTGCCTCAATGCGGTAAAGCGCGGACTCTGCCTCGCCCATATAGGAAAAGGTAAAGCTTGTGGTGAACGCGTTGGTATAGTCATACCATTCTTCGTCCTCCTCGTCATAGCGGGAGATCAGATACTTATCCGCCGCACCGCTCGTGAGCCAGGAAAGCTCGACAGCACCGTCCTCGCCACGGTAATAGCCGACGGGGGCTTTGGGACTTTCGGTAAAGGAAAGCTCGCCGACCGACGGCAGCAGCAGCATCGTCACGCTGTAAATGCCGTTTTCCACATCATAGCCCCCGGCAAAGTCTACATTGGGTGCGATTGCCTTCTTGCAGGGCAGATGAACGTTCTTGCGCTCCAGCTCATACAGATCGTACCCTTCCTTCGCACGGAAGGTAAAAAACATCATATACTCGGTATTTTCCTTGATTGCGCCCTCGGCAGGGGTATAAGTCATATGCTCGACATCCATGCTATCGGCAATGCCGTCGCCGTTGGCATCGGTCATATCCACAAACACGGGGACTTGCACGATGTCGATCTTATCCTCGGTGCCAAGATGCGGATAAAAGGAAATATCAGAGAGATTCTGCCCCGCCACGTAGCCGCTCATGGCGAAATAGGCGTGCTCCACCACCTCGGGCTCGACGATATTCGGGTCATCCGCAATCACGATCTCGGGAGAGGTAGCAAACACGCAGGAAAAAGTACCGTGCTGCGACACGGGCTCCAGCGTCCACGCTTTGCCGTCCACCGTACAGGTCACGTTTTGAGCAAGCTCGTTTGTCTTGGCATCCTCGCCATCGATGCGAAGCTGGGCAAACACGCGATACTTACCGGGGTAAAAGCGACCGCTGTAGTTTCCCCACGTGCCGCTTTCCTCGTCGTATTTTTCCCAACAAGTGACCCAGCTTTGGTTGAAACGAGTGGGCGCACCCACCTCCACGGTAAAATTCAAATTTTGGGTGTAACCGTAAAGCACCGCGACCTCGTCAAGGTCGGAGGTGGCGACCACTGCGGTAACCGATGTCTTTGCCGCAAACGCGGGCAATACAAGGGATGAGAGAAGCATCAAAGCAGACAAAACAGTGCAGAAGATCCGTGTACGTGTCTTCATTATTTTTCCTCCTCGGTCTTTTCGGTCTCCTCAGCTTCTTCGGTTGCTTCGTTCTCTTTATTCTCTGCAGGCTCTGCGGCACTTGCAACGTTCTCTGCCGCAGGAGCGGGGATATTCTTCTTTCTCAAAACAAACCAATAGAGTGCAAAACCGCCACCGCCAAGCAGGGCCACCGAGCCCAGCACGATGCCCACGATGGCACCTGCGCCAAGTCCGCTCGACAGCGTTGCACCGCAGATATCGCAGCTGCCGTTGCCGTTGCTATCCACGTGAGCCGCAGGCTCGGTGTACTTTTCACCGCAGCTGCACTCCTGCCAATGGTTGTCGCCGTCCGACTTCCACTCCTTGCTATGCACGTGAACGTCGCCCTCAGGATCTGCCCAGATGGCGTACAGGTCGGTATCCTTGTGGGGGGTAAAGGTCGCTTCGGTCAGCACCTCGCCGTCAGCGGAAAGCGCCCAACCCTTAAAGACCTTACCCGTTGGCGGGGTAAATCCGTTTTCGGGCAGGGTATATTCACCGTAGTGGTTTTGGACTGCGGTCATTTCGCCCGTGCCGCCGTTGCCATCAAAATAGATGGTGTAAAAGGGGTGGATGTGGAAGTAGCGGATGCTTGCAAGGTTATCTTTATTAAATTCCACCTTGGTACCGCCGTTCACCTCGCTGCTTGCGGTCAGCTCATATTCTCTGCCGTAAGCAGAAAGATCGGGAAGGACAGCAAGTGCCTGATTGCCGCGCAGCTTCACGTCCGCCCCGATGAATTCGGGCACAAGGACGGCGTTGTCCATGCGAATGCCCACGGTGGCAGGTCCTTCATGCTCCACGGGACCCGTGGCAAGCACCTCCAGCACGCCGCCGCTCACAAGGGCTCTGCCCTGCATCGCGACAATACCCGCGGCATAGCCCTTGCCGGTGGCAAGTGCGGTGGCTTCTACGCTCGTGATGCTGTCATTCAGCTTCACGTTATTGGCATAAATGCCCACGGCATCGGGACCCGATGCTGTCAGCTCCAGGGTACTGTTCCAAACGTCCACGTTGGTGTTAGGGGATTCGATACCACCGATGCAAAGAGCGCTTTCCTTGTCCGCGGCGCGGACATCGATCTTCAGCTTGCTGTCCGTAATGCCGATATCCTGCATGGCGCAGATGCCGCACGCGCCCTCTTTGGTGGCGCGGCAGGAGATCTCAAGGTCGCAGCCCTTCATCGAGACGGTGCCGCCAAACATCATCGCGTAGGCAACAGCGCCGCTTATCTCGATCTTTCCGCTGACATTTTCAAAGACGGCCGCGCTCGTGGGAGCCAAAATACCGTACATATTGCCCCTTATGTCAAGCACCGAATTTTTCACCGTGAAGCTACCGCCGCCCTCACCGACGGCGATCGGTACGGTGCTCTCGTCGTCCACGGCGGCGCCATGTATCGTCACATTGCAGTTTTCAATGGTGATATCACCGGTTTCGGTATACAGTCCCACAAAGTTTCCGCCATCGGGGACGTTGGTGTTCCTCAGCGTAATATCACCGGCCATAGTGCTGACCAGACCCGCTTTGCCACTGATCGTGGCGTCCTCCACGGTCACGTCGCCCATCGCGCTGATACAGATCCAGTCAGAGGAGATCTCACAATTCTTGATCACAACGTCCTGCGCACCTGTTACAACGTAAGTGTTTGACCAAAGCTTGCCCGTACCGGATATTTCTATATTTTCGGCAGAAGCGATAGCCACTTCACTGCCATCCGGCATACCACCATCATGAGTGGGAACCGTGATCCGATTTTCGCCCACCAGCTCGATGGTCAGATCCGCGATCTCGGCATAAATGCCGGCAGTGAATATATCCGTAGTGTGGAGTTCGGTGATATTGGCGCCGCTTAGCGTCAGGGTCTTGGTGGCGGCATCATAAGAAACGGTGCCGTCCCCCAGCACGTCGGCGGCGTTCTGCGCGGTGACCTGCGTATTGTTCACCCAAAGGTCGTAGCCGCCTGCGGCAGATGCCGACAGGGTGCAGACAAGGCACATCGCGAAAAGGGTGGCAAGCACCACCAGCGCAGAAACGATCAGCTTACTTTTTTTCATAACAAGTCCATCCTTCCTTGTATTGATCTGTTACGCTTTTTTTATTTTGATGAGCCCGCCCGAAAGGGCAAGGACTCCGTTCTCGTCTATCCAGGTGGGCGCGTATTCCACGCCTTTTTTCATATAATCCACAAGCAGCACGCCGTTCTCGATCTTAGAGGGAAAATGATCGATCAACAATCCCCGCTCGGTCTCCTGCCAGCCCTTCTCTGCGGCAAGCCCCTCCTCGCCCTCGTGAGGGCGATAAAAAATATCAAGAGAGGTCTCGCTGATGATAAAGTCGGCTTCCAGCATGCGCTTTATTTCCCTGTTTTCATCGCTCGGCTCCATGGCCGCGATCTCGGTGTCGCTGACCCTGCAAAATTTGCCCTTTCCGACCCAGAGCATTTCCTTTAGCTTCCAAGTTCCCAAAAAATCCATAGCTGTTCCTTTCCATGTGGCAAAAAGCCCCTCCTGCCAAGCGCAGAGGGGCTTATGCTTTATACCTTCTCAATGACAGTCGTGTCGCCGATCAGGAGACAGCCCTCTGCGTCTGTCTCAACGGGGACGTATTCGCCCTCTCTCTCATAATCCAGCATCAGCACGCCGTTCTCGATCCTGATGGGATAGCTTTCGATCAGCACACCCTTGTCGGTCAGCTCCCATCCTTCCTCCTCCACCAGGGGCATCTCCGCCTCGGTGGGCATATAATACACGTCAATGGCGGTCTCGCTGATGATAAAATCAGCAGCGAGCAGCTTCAAAAGATCCTCATCGCCCATTGCCTCAAGCTCGGCTCTGCCGAGCATTTTTACGCCGTTCTCGTCGGCAGAAAACATCGATTTCAGCTTCCAGTTGCCCAAAAACTCCATATACGTGCTCCTTCCTTATGCCCAGTCGTCCTGCGATTTCGGGATGCGGATGTCAGAGAGCAGATTCTGCTCCCACAGATACCACTTGCCGCCACCCGTTTTGCGCAGGGTCACCGAGCGGGGGCTATCGGCGCCGCCGCTATTGATCAGCAGCTTCATATAGTTGCCACCCTCCAGCTCGGAATACTGGTTGGAGATCACCTTGACCGTATAGGGCTTGGTGGGGGTGTACTCGTTTTCGGGAGTGGCGCCGTTAAAATAGGAGCGCGCCACGTAATTTTTGCCGTCCATCAGTCTGTCATTTAGGAACGCGATCTCCGCAGGGCTCATCGGGCGCGGACCGCGCAAAAAGTTCAGCATTTCGGTGCCCGCCTCACGGTCCTCGGAATAAGCACACAGTGCACACAGCGAAAGCGCCGCGGTCTTGAAGGGATCATCCAGCACAGCCTCGGGCAACGCCTTCAGCTCCTCCAGATTTTTGGGCAGCTCCTCAAAGGTATAGGTCTCCTTTCGGGAGGCTGCTGCTCGCAGCTTGTTTTTGACGTACAAAAAGGGATTTGACACCTTCGAGGTGATCTTTCTCCAAATATCCATACGATATCTCCTTAAAGCAAAAGTTTTATACCGCACTCGGGGCAAAAGGGTGGCAGCTCCTCTGCACACATCAACAGCCCACAAGCGGCACAGGTGTATGTCGGCTCTTTCCGGTGGAAGGAAAGCCCGCAAAGGGGGCATTTCTCCTCCGCCGTGATCTTTCCGCAGGAGCAGCACCACAGCTGCGTCTTCAGCTCTGACGGCACAGCCATGCTCTCTCTCGGACGGTTCTTGATATGAGGAGGAATGATACTCATATCACGCATCTCCGTCCTCCCCCGAAAGATCGAACAAGCGGCAAAGCTCCCGCACGAAGGGAATGGGTAAAAAGGGATCCTGATTGTTGTAGCAATACAGCGTTTCGCCCGAGGCGTACTCGGCATCCACCGTCGCGCCGTAAAAATCAGGCAAGCCGCTGACCTTATAATACTGACCGTTATACTGCGCTACGTTATGCTCTCGCACAAGCTGCTCCAGCTCTGCAAGAAATTCCTCCGTGCGCACTTCCCTGCGCTCACCGCCAAGCACCTTCGGGTTATTGCAGTCAACGGTACTGCTGACTCCACCCTCTCCCTTTGATGCACCGAAGTCATACACGCCGCGTGGCAGCTGCGTATCCTCTTCCATCAGTGAAAGGGCGGAAAAACGGCAGGAAAAGCGGATCAGCTCACGGGACTCGATCTCCTTGGGGGCATCCGTATCGCGGCGGATGCGGGTGCCGCCATCTACTTCTGCGTGCGGCCCCTCGTATATTCTGGCGCGGCGACGGCTGCGCCAGCGCTTATACCATTTACAAAAACACATACCGTCACCGCTCCTTTCGTTTTACGCTTGGATTTTTATTTCTTCTTAAAGACTGCCACAAGATCGGCAAAGCTCTTCTTTTTGATCACGAACCAGTAGATAGCAAAGCCGCCGATGCCAACAACTGCCACAGAGCCGATTACGATGCCAACGATAGCGCCGGCGCCAAGGCCGTTCTTCGGCTCATAGCCGCAAATGTCACAGATGCCGTCATCGTCTGCGTCGGTATGCTCTGCGCGGTCTGCCTCGCCGTTACAAGCGGCGCACACGTGCCAGTGGCCGTTCTCGTCCTGCATCCATTCCACGCCGGGTGTGTGAGGAGGTGCGGGCACCAGCTCGATGCCGCAAACGGTGCAGGTCTGTGCATGGGCACAGCTTGCCTCCTCGCCTGCGGTGTGACCCTTGGCACTCTCCAGGACCTTTGCGCACACGGTGCAGCTCTGTGCCTCGGTGCAAGTTGCCGCTGCGCCGGGGGTGTGGGTGGTCTCACGCTGCTTGCCGCAGGTGGGGCAGACCTCGGAGCAGGCAAACTCGTAGGTGTGGACGCCGTAGCCCTCGCTCTCGCTCGTTCTCTCGTGTCCGCAGATCTCGCAGATCACGTCGCAGGGACCGCTGTTGCCGTATTGGTGCTGCCCGCTGATCACCGAGCCGGTGAGATCGGGACAGTTCTCGATATCGATGCATTGCTTCTCGTGCATACCCTGACCGTTATCGGTATAGCTGTTGTCATAAATGTGCACATGCACGTCCTCGGCCACCAGAACTGCGGTAAAGTCTGTGTTCTCAGCGATGTAATACTCGCCGACGAGCGTCATTTGATAGTCTACGGTCCAGCCCACGAACTTCTCATTCTCTCCAACAGTTCCCTCATATTCGGGCAGGGTGATCAAGCCCTCCTTGGTGAGAAAGCTCTGTCCGTCCGAGAAGCTGACGCCGTAAAGAGGCAGCTCCTCAGCCAGCAGGACCAGCATGAAGAGGACCTTGTCCTCACTGTATGCAATGACGTTTGCCTCCTGACCGTTGATAAAGGCGGTGGTCAGCCCCTCGGCGATCCGATAGCCCTCCTTGGCGTTGATCATCACGGTGACGGAGTAGTTCTTTGCGCCAACGTAAACGTTATCGGGCTTCAGTACCGTGTTGGTCTCATGATCGGCGATCATAAAGCCCTCTACGATATAGGTATCATCGCCCAGCTTGATCTGCTGTGCGGGCGTCTTGCCCTCCATGGGATTTTCTACCGTTACACGAACCTCGGTGATGGGGGCCTTGGCGCAGTCAAAATATTTGACAACGGTCACGTATTCGCTCTCGGACATGGACTCATAGCCCGCCAGCTGATCTGCCTTCTGACCGTTGACGTTTACGGTCAGGGCGTTGCGGCCCGCAAAAGTAAAGCCATCCGTGGTCTTCAATACCATAACGACCTTATATTGATTGCCGTAAGTAAAGGCGTCGTTGGGGCTCATGGCGCGCTCGCCGCTGTCGTTCACCTCAAACCACTGCAGCTCGCCGTATTTTTCATAGCCCTGACCGCAAAGCAGGTTGCCGTCGGGGGAAGCGCCTTGTACGGGCTCACGGAAGCCACCCACGTTTACGGTGTTCATCACGCCGCCGCCGCAGGGGGCAAAGTCTACGGTAACAAATGCCATAGTGGGATCGTCCATGGTCTGTACGCTTACGTAACCCACGTTGGCGCTGCCCGTGACAAAATCGGTGAAGCGATGAATGTCATCCGACCTGATGAAGAAGGAGAGCGTGTAGTAAGCGCCCTGCTCAAACGTCGACTGGGCGGTCAGGGGCTCTCCGTATCCCAGCTTCCAGGCAAGGCCGTTTACAAAGCCGTACTCCGCACCGCCACTGACGGCATCATCGGTAACCAGAGAATAGGTGCTGTCACCCATGGTCACGGCGTACTGGGGGTGCTGACCTGCTACGGGT
>SVQY01000058.1 GCA_015065135.1 Oscillospiraceae bacterium | reverse complement strand
ACGGAGAGGGGTATTTCCTGCCCTCTCACCCGCTATTGCGGGAGCTCTCCCAAGGGGAGAGCCTATGGCTAAAGCATTTTTATTCCACCACTGCAAGTGGTGGTTTATACGCCCTAAAGGCTACAATGAAATCAAAAAAGCCGCCTTGGGGCGGCTTTTTTGATGCCTTAAAATCACGAAATGTCGCCAAAAAGCGGACACGAGCGCCTCCGCTTGCTTGCGTTATCGCCTCTTTTTTGACGGTAAATGTGAACAAAATGGAAATTCTTGCTTTTGAGGGGGTGGAATATATGCAAAAAGCTTTGCGCGGATATGAAAAAGTGTTTGATGACAAAAAGCCCCATTTTACGAGAATTTTTGAGGCATAACGCGGTGCGGAGACAGAAAAAGGCCTGATTTTTTCATTGATTTTTGTGAAAAGTAGACAATGAATTTTTTTGCAAAATTGTTGCATTACGGGAATGATTGTGATATAATAGCCCTATCCATTATGTGCGCGCGCATAATGCACGCGTATATATATGCGTATGTGCGACCCTGCAAGGCGGGGCGCTTACGGAGCTGAAACAATGGCGGCAACGCTTGAACTTTTATTGGATGGAGTGAAGATATGAAGACAAAAAGCCTCAATATTCTCATTGTTGCTTTCTGCCTCCTGGGGCTCATCGCGATCATGCTGATCGCGTTCCTGGAGCAAGCGCATGAGGATTTTTCAAACGATATTACGGTCTCCTCCGAGGGCACGACCGAAACGGTGCTGGAGGTGCGGGACCTGCAATTGACCCCTACCGAGAAAAAGGAGTACGCAGTCAACCTGGTCTGCGATGCTTCGGGGGATTATGACATTTCCTTGGATTATCAGGAAACGCGCGACGGCGGTATGAAGCCGTTCGTCAACGTGACGGTCAAGTGTGCGGACACCGTGGTTTATGAAGGCAAGCTGAGCGACCTGCTGGATGGCAGCGCTGTTGTGGAGTTTGCGGGAACGCTGGAGGCAAAGGATCCTCTGGTTGTCACCATTTCCTACGAGATGCCCTACGAGATCGGCAATGAAGCCCAGGGCACCTCGGCTGACTTCGATGTTGTGCTGAAGATTGAAAAAATCTGATCAAGGGGGCTTTATGGAAACCAAAAAAGTCTTGAAAAAGACGGGCAAGATCGCCGGCAACGTGCTGCTATGGGTATTTGTGTTCCTATGTATCCTCGGCATTTTTATGACGATCTCTGCCAAAAGGAAGGGGGACGGCGCGGCCACGATCCTCGGTATGCAGATGCGCGTGGTACAGTCACCCTCCATGGAAAAGTGCGATGCCACCGATGTCAGCGGCTACAGGATCAAGGATATCCGAACGGGATCTATGATCTTTATCAATGTGGTTCCCAAGAATGAGGCCAAGGCCGAAAAATGGTATAGCAAGCTGGAGGTCGGAGACGTACTGACCTTCCGTTACGTGTATACCACGCAGGAGACCATCACGCACCGTATCACGTCGATCGAGAAAAAGCCCACCGGCGGCTATATCATTGAGCTGCAGGGTGATAACAAAACCGAGTCCACCGGCGTGCTGACGCAGGTGATCGATACATCGGATGTCAATAGCTATAATTATGTGATCGGCAAGGTCACGGGGCAGAGCTACGTGTTTGGCCGCTTTATGCAGGCGCTGCGCGGGCCGGTCGGCCTTATCTGTATCGTGATCCTGCCGTCGGTGATCATCATCATTCTGGAGGTCGTCAAGATCCTCAATATGCTGAACGCCGATAAGAGAAAGGCGCGGCAAAAGAAGGAAGCCGAGCAGCAAAGCGAGCTGGATGCGCTGAAGCGCAGACTTGCCGAGCTGGAGGCCGCCAATAACTCCGCGGCAGCCGATGCCGCACAAACCGACACTGTTACCAACGGCGAAGAGCCGTAAAAATAAAAAAAAGAGGAGAGACATTATGGAAATCTTGTTTATGGTCTTTATGGTAGTTGTCTCTGTCATGGCGTTGTTCGCCGTGATGGTCGTCTTCAGGGATGTCGTTTTAGAGATCCTTAGACAGCGGCACGAGAGAGATAACAAGCGCGATGCTGACGCGGAGAAGAAAACGGAGCCTGCGCCCGTTGTAGAAGCTCCCGTTGCACCCGTGCCCGCCCCTGTCGAGGAGCCCGTTGCAGTGGCTGCAGCCCCCGTTGAGGAGCCTGCTGCTGAGGAAGAGCCCGTCGAAGAGCCCGTGGCTGAGGAGCCCGTGGCTGAAGAGCCCGTTGCTGAGGAGCCCGCTGCCGAGGAGGCTGTTGAGGAAGCCGACGCTGAGGGTACCATCACCTTCTCTGCAGGTCAGAGACAGACGCTGGAGGAGAAGTATCTTGCACTGTCCTCTGAGGCAAGAGGCTGGTATGATGAAATCATCAAGTATGCCGCTGTTGTAGAGGGTAGCAAGCGCTTCAAGAACGTTCGCTACGAGGAATACAAGGTCGGTAAGAACCGTCTGGTCCGCCTGCTGATCAAGCGCGGCGTGATCCAGTGTGAGTTCATTCTGCCGAACAGCGAGTTCAAGAACTACATCAACGAGAATAAGATCGCCGTAAAGCAGGCTGCTACCACGATGGTGGTGGATAGCGCGGCTGCCGTTGACGCCGTAAAGAACAGCGTTGACATTGCCGTTGCTGCTATTGCCGAGGAGAAGGAATACAAGAAGAAGCTGGCAAGAGAAAAGCGCAAGGCCGCAAAGGCTGAGGCTGCTGCCGCTGCTGAAAAGGCAGAGTAATTTTGCCACCAAACCCTTCATATTTATTATTATGAAAGGGGAACACCGCTCTGCCGGCGTTACAAACGGCGGCAGGGAAATGCATATCCGATGATTAACGCGAGCAATTGCGCTAACATAAAAAATTCAAATAAGGAGGTAAAGAATCGTGACAACGAAACAGAAAAGCGTACTGATGTCGGTCCTGGTATTGGTGCTTTGCCTGGCTTTGATTGCGGGCGGTACATATGCGCTCTTCACCGATCAGGTAAAACTTACAAACCACCTGGAAGCCGGTCAGATGGATATCACGCTGAAGCGTATCAAGCTTGAAACGCTGACGCTGGATACCGAAACTGGTTTCCTTGTTGAGGAGACTGATGACACCGTCGTCGACTTCTCTGAGGGCACAGACAAGAACGTTTTCGGCCTTGCCGATGATGCCGTGATCGTTCCCGAATGCGCCTACACTGCAACCATGCAGTTGATGGGCATTGATCCGGATAAGCCCGAGAGAGTGAACAACGTAGCGTTTTCCTATTGGTTGGAGATCAAGCTTGACAGCGCGAACAGCAGCGAGGATTTTGCTGATCAGCTGAAGGTCGTGATCACCACCAAGGACGGGACCGAGACTGAGGTCACCCTGAAGGATGGCAAATTCATCGGTAGCAAAGATGCCCCCATTGGCACCGTTGAGCTGAACAGACCCGCGAATGATCCCGAGACCTTTAAGGTCAGCGTGACCTTCCTCGATCTGGACAACAACAACGACGTGCAGAGCGACAAGGTCAGCTTTGATCTGATTGTTCACGCGGTTCAGGCAACCAAGGCACCCACTACCGGCACTACCCCGTAACCCCCTCATAAAACGTAGACCCTGTGGAGCTGGAGTTTGCGTTTTGGCAAGCCCCAAGCTTCAAAAAATAAAAAAGGAGAAAAGAACATGAAAAAGAAGGTATTGATCACTTCGATCCTCACAATCGTTGTTTGCTTGTGCTTGATCGTTGGATCCACTTTCGCATTGTTCACGAGTGAGAGCGAGCTCAACATCGCCGTTACGGCAGGTAAGGTTGAGATGATCGCCAATCTGGAAACCTTCCAGCTTTTCTCGGTTGAGGCCGATGAAAATGGAGCAGAGGTTGACGAGAATGGCAACACCTACACCTACCAGCTGCAGCAGGATAAGTTTTTGAACGGCGGTACCGCCGTTTATGAGAACGGCGTTCTGACTCTGGACAAGATCACCCCCGGTGACAAGATCAGCTTTACGCTGACCGGCACCAACAACAGCAACGTGCTGACCAACTACCGCTGGTCTCTCGTTTGCACCGACGGCTTTGCTCTGATGAGCGGTCTGATCGTGACCATCGATGGCGTACAGTACGAGTCTCTCGCAAAGTACATCACCGCTTGGGATGAGCTGGCTGCCAATACCGCAATGGACTCTGTAGAGCTTTCTATCGAGCTGCCCGTTGCAGCAGGCAACGAGTATCAGGAGCTGTCCACCAGCATCCGCATCCTGGTCGAGGCTGTTCAGTCCAACGGTATCGTTGAGGACGAGTCCGAGATCTCCTACATCTCCATTCCCGGCACCCCCGATGAGCTGGCAACCGCTATCGAGGATCCCAACGTTCCCGTTGTAACTGTCTTTGACGACATTGACGACGTTGTTACCATTGACGCCGATCTGAAGGACAAGACCATTGATGCAAACGGCAAAAATGTTGCTCTGAAATTCACCGGCGCGCTTGAGAACGTTGTCGTTACCGGTATTAATGATACCGCTGACGAGGTTCCCGCTGTGACCCTCACCAATAGCACCTCCGGCGATATCACCATTGCCGATTCCGTGCTGTACAGCGGCGCAAAGATCCCCTACGGCTGCATTGCGGCTAGCGGTTCCTACATCAACGTTGACGTTACTGTTGATAACTGCGAGTTGATCTCCGGTTCTGGCGCAGTTGACGAAAACGGCGATCCCGTTTACGGCGACAAGTACGGCCTGTACATGACCAACGCCAAGAGCGTTACCGTTCAGAATACCACCTTCGAGGGCTTTGGCTCTTGGGCTATTATGGTAAACGGTACCATTGACGGCGACGTGGTCGTCAGCGATTGCGAGTTCATCAATTGTGCAGGCGTGCTGAAGACCTCTGTTGGCGGCCAGGAGCCCTGGCAGGTCGGTCTGATCAATGGCGATCTGATCTTTGTCAACAACACTATGACTGATTGCACCACCAAGAACGGTGTGTACGCATCTACCAAGACTGCCGGTACCATCACCTTCGAGAACAACTCTCTGAACGGTGTTGATAACGTAACGGCTGCCGATATGCTTGGCATGAACTAATTCATCGCCTCTGCAGATCGATTATTCGGTTAGATCCCCCCAAAAATAACGGCAAGGAGGAAATGATGACCCGTTATAGAATCAAAAGCAGTAAAATCATTATAGCGGCGATGATCATTCTGCTTTGCCTCGTATCGATCACCGGCGCAACGCTTGCTTTGTTTACAAGCAACGAAAACGACGGCAAGATCGGCATCAACGCAACCTCGGGTAATCTGAGGGTCGATATTGTGGATGCCGATGACCCTACCGACTCGCTTGTTGGCGAGGTGTTGGATTTCTACACCCCCGACGATCGTGACGGCGTGCTCTTCGAGCCGGGTGCGACCTATCGCACCGAGGGCTTCCACGTGCTGAATAGCGGTGATATCCCCATCAACTTCATTTTATACGTCAGCGAGGACGACACGGTTGCCGAGGATTTCAAGGATGCCTTTGAGGTCTGGATCACCAATGATCTCAGCAATAAGGCAGCGGCCGTAAAGCTTCAGGAATATGACGGACGGCTTGAGGTTGGACAATGTAGCGATATTTATTATCTTGTCTTCCGTATGAAGGAGACCGCGGGCAATGAATATCAGGACCGAACCTTTACCGGCGTGGGCGTAACCGTCTGCGCGGTGCAGGGAAATGCTTCTATTAACTAATTAGGAGGAGATCATGTCAACAGAAGCTGCCAAAAAAGCGCTCAGTATCGTATCCAAGATCCTGACGTGGATCTTGATCATCGTAACTGTGTTTATGATGGTCTTTACGGTCTTCTCGGTACTGACCTTTGACAGAAACGATCGAAACCTCTTCGGCATTCGGTTCTATATCGTGCAAACGGGATCCATGAGTCTGTCGGAAAACAACAAGGATGACGACGTGCATTTCGATGCAGGCGACATTATCTTGATCAAAAACGTCAAGGATGCCACCAAATTGCAGCCGGGTCAGGTCATTGCGTTTATCTCGCAAAACAGCGAAAGCTTTGGCGAAACGGTAACGCATATGATCCGCGATGTCAGAACGACCATTGACGGTCGGTTGCTTGGCTACGTGACCTACGGTACTAATACCGGCACCGACGATGAAACACTCGTTGAGCCGGCATACGTGCTGGGAACCTACGCAGGCAAGCTGCCAAAGCTGGGCTTTTTCTTCCAGTTTTTAAAGACCACACCCGGTTATATCGTTTGCATCCTCGTGCCTTTCCTTCTTCTCATTCTGTATCAAGGCGTCAACACAGTTCGACTCTTTAAGCGGTACAAGAGGGAACAGATGGAGGATATGGAGCAGGAGCGCGCACAGATCGCGGAGGAGCGCAAGCAATCCGCCGAGATGATGCGAGAGCTGCAAGCGCTGCGCGAGCAATTGGCGCAGCAATCGGGGGATGCCCCCCAAAACGGCAACACGGGCACGGCCAATGCCGCCCCCGATGATGCCAACAATGATCCTACGCAGGATGCGTAAGGGTCACGCAAAATCGCGATTTTTCATCCACTACGCGGATGAAAAATAACAAACGCCCAAATCCTAACGGATTTGGGCGGCGGAAAGACACATAACCATCAAGAGGATGTTATGTGACACCGTTGCCGAAAGGCAAACATATTAAAGGAGTATGAAATGAAAAAGTTTTCTACTAAGAAAGCATTGGTGCTCAGCGTACTTTCTCTGTGCCTGTGCCTTGCAATGCTTCTGGGTACCACCTTTGCTTGGTTTACCGATGAGGTAACCAGCAGCGGTAACATCATCCAGACCGGTACGCTGAAGGTCGGCATGTACTGGGTAGAGGGCGACGAGGTCGTTCCTGCAAAGGGCGATGCTGCTTGGCAGGATGCTTCTAAGGGCGCTATGTTCAATAACACCCTTTGGGAGCCCGGCTACGTTGAGGCCAAGCACATCATGATCGCCAACGAGGGCACCCTTGCTCTCGACTACAAGCTGCGCATCGTTGCAAACGGTGTTGTCAGCAAGCTGTCTGACGTGATCGACGTTTACTACTTCGAGACCGCAGAGCAGCTGACCCGCGATAGCGCTGTTACCGGCACCAAGCTCGGCACTCTGACCGACATTCTTGGCACCAACAAGAACCTGACCAAGACCGTTTTAGGCTCTTTGACTGCAGGCGAGACCCGCACCCTCACCCTCGCGCTGAAGATGCAGGAGACCGCGGGCAACGAGTATCAGAACCTTTCTATCGGTGCTGATTTCTCCATCCAGCTGATTGCTACGCAGATGGCTTCTGAGGAAGATAGCTTTGATGCTTACTATGATCAGTTCGTTACCAATCCTGAGATGCCTGCTGCTCTGGTAAGACCCATGACCGATCTTACCATTGACACCACCGGTAGCAAGCTCGGCGTCGATCTGGGCGAATTTGATCTTGCTGCAGGCTATCAGTTTGAGCCCACTGCTGATCTTGCAAATGCTATGAATTCTGATTACAGATTGTGGCACGCCGATTTCGTGGTTTCCGCCGACAGAGACGTGCTTGCCAACACCATCGTGCTGGCCGGCTACTACAATGCTTGGTGCAGTTTGAATAACGATAAGTGGGTCGCTCTCACTGCTGATACCGACATTGCTGCAGGTACCGAGGTTCGTTTGGTAGGTTCTCTGCCTATGAACGTTACCGTAAACTGGGAGGCTCTGTGCGAGTATGGCAATGACGGTACCGGCTTCCTGTGTGGCCTGGCTGCTGCCGATGCTGATGCTCTTGCTAAGCTTGCCGGCACTACCGTGACCGTTGAACTGCGTGTGTACGAGGTTCCCGCTCAGGGCGAGTGTGCTAACGGTGGCGGCTGCAAGCATCCTCACTCTGAGTGCGAGACTGGTGAGTCCTTCGTTCTCGGCACCTTCAAGTACACCTTCCCCCAGCCCGTAAGCACCACTGACGAGCTGAACGAGCTGCTTGCAGCCGGTGGCGATCTTGGTACCATTCAGCTGACCAACGATCTCGTTGGCGATGTGGTCGTACCCCAGAACTCCGACGCCAATGTTATCATCGACGGTAACGGTCATACCATTGCAGGTACGATCCTGGTTGACGGTAAGTCCGCAACCCTTACCACCGCGGGTCTGACTATCAAGAATCTGACCTTCAAGGCCGACAGCATCTCCGCTGATGCTTGCATTCAGCTGGGTCAATCGGGCAATAACAACACCCGCTACACCTGCAACGTAACCGTTGAGAACTGCACCTTCGACGTTCCCGGTGCTGTGGGCGTGAAGTCCTACACCGGCGGCGACAAGAACCTGACCATTGTCAACTGCACCGCTACCGAGAATGCACATTCTCTGGCTCAGCTGAAGGGCGTTGACGGCGTTCTGATCAAGGACTGCACTGTAAATTCTGTTCGCGGTATCAACTTCAACAACAGCCTCAATGTTGTTGTTGAGAACTGCACCATCGACGTAGAGAAGTATGCTGTTCGTTTTGGCGAGAGTGGCAACACCATTGTTGAGAACTATGAGATCATCGACTGTACCATCGTTTCCGAGAATGGTGATGGCGATGCTGCTATCGTTCTCCGCGCAGGCGCTACCAACGCTAACCTGACCATCACCAACACCACGATTGATGCTGGTGTTGAGATGTCCGGTCACGAAGACGCTAACGTCGTTATTAAGTAATTCTTTAAAGTCCCCCCAACCGCCCATTTTGGGCGGTTGGGCGGCAAAAAAAGTATCAAAAACAAAAACCAACGTGTCATCTCTGAGCCAGCTTGCCTGCGGCAAGCAGCTCAAGTTTGTCTTGTCGCCCATCGGGGCTCCATTTTGCTTGCGCAAAACCGCCAAACTTGGCCTCCGTGTGTCATCCTGAGCGAAACGGAGTGGAGTCGAAGTTTTGCGGGTCGAGGGCTTTGCCCGAGCGAGCAAAACCAAGGGAACAGCAAGGCTGTGACCGCAGGGATCTATTAAGGACGACCAATAGCTTTCCCGACAGGTGTTACATCCATTACGCAGCACAAAGAAAGTAACCCTTGCATCAAAAAGCTATCCAAACTCCATACGAGATCCCGCTGCGCGCAAAGCGCTTGCGCTTTTGTCCGCTCGGCAAGCCTCGCCTACCAAAAGTTCGACTACGGGCTACGCCCTCCGCTCAGGATGACACGTAGCCGCAGGCGAATGCCTGACGGATGAGGTGTCCTCGCGTATCCCCGACCGCCCCCGTCTGTGCCCGAAAGGCTCCCTCCGGGAGGGAGCTGGCAGCGAAGCTGACTGAGGGAGTGGCGAGACAAAGTAGGCGTGCTGCCTACGGACACAGGCGCAGGATCGGCAACCCTTTGCCTTGATCCTCCCCCACACCCTCCCGCATTCGCGACCAACGTGCCGGCTTTGCGGCGCAATGCTATCCATCCTGTGTGCAAGGCTTCTGGGTAGCCTTGCGTTTGGAACACCTCATCCACCATTGGCGTTTCGCCAATGGTCCCCCTTCCCCCACTGGGGAAGGCAGAAGTGCAGCGAACCTTTTATAAAACCGTTCTGTGGACAAGCATTCTGTTTACCAAATGCGCACCCACTTTAGCCTTCCCCCACTCGAAGTGTAGCGAACCGTTTTAAATACCTCTTTATGGATGAGCTTGCTATTTATCAAATTCGTACTCACTTTAGCCTTCCCCAGTGGGGGAAGGGGGACCGCGATAGCGGTGGATGAGGTGTTCTCTCGTCTCCGCACCGCCCTCCCAGCTACGCGCGATGTTTCATGAACCTTGTAGGGGAGGGTTCCCCCCGTCTCCGCGCCGCCCCTTTGGCTGCGCACGATGTTCGCGCACTCGTAAGCCTCCCCCGCAGGGGAAAAGGGGACCGCGCTAGCGGTGGGGGGATCGTGCATGACCGTCAAAACCGCGCAAAATGTCGCAAATTCCGTATACGTGTCGCGTTTTTGCTGCATTTTGCCGCATAAAACCGCCGCCGCGCGGCAATACTCGCAAATGCAAAGAAGGCATTGCCAAATTCCCCAAAATGTGGTATACTAATAAAAAATGATGCAAAAGGAGGTGCCGCCATGAAAAAAATACTGTCGCTGCTGCTTTGCGCGCTGCTGCTGTTGTTGACCCTGCTGCCCGTTGGCGCAGCCGTGATCCCGTCGGATCCCACAATGGCTACCGTTCACGCGGCCATCTCCGCACACCTGGGGCAGGATACCCCCGGCGCCGCCGTGGTGGTGGTGCGCCGCGGAGAGCCAACCTTTTGCGAGGGCTACGGCTACACCTCGGTAGAAAGCAAGGAGACCCTGGTCACCCCCGATGCCGCCTTTGAGATCGGCGAGCTTTCCTCGCTGCTGCTGGCGGTGGCCGTCTATCGCCTTTCCGCCACCGGTGCGCTCTCGCTGCACACCGATGTGCGGGAATACCTGCCCGAGAACGTCTGCCAAAAGCTGGATCTGCAATATACCACCACCGTCTCCCACCTGCTGCTTGGCACCGCGGGCTTTGAGGGACGCACCTTCGATCTGATCTTTGCGCGCGATAGTCATTGCTTTGCCGGCCTCGCGGATGCCCTTCTTGCCGAGGTGCCGCGCCAGACCGTGGCACCGGGCAGCTGCTACAGCGCCTCTCCCTTTGGCCTGGCGCTGGCTGCCTATGTGGTGGAATGCGTGACCGGGCAGAGCTATGAAAGCTATGTGACCGAGCAGCTGCTGGAGCCGCTCGGTATGACCCATACCATCCTTGCTCCCACCGAGGAGACCGCCCCCGCGCTGCTTGCCGTGGGGCACAGAATGACCGAGCCGGGCAGCTTTGCCGTGGGCAAGCGGCAGGGCAGAAGCTACGCTGCCTTCTATCCCGTCTCCGGCGCCATCTCTACCGCTGCTGACGTCAGCGCTCTTGCCGAGCTTTTGCTGCTTGGCAATGAGAGCGTCCTGCCCGAGTCCGCGCGCCTTGCGCTGCTGCAGGATCACTTCAAAAACGGATCGTTCACCGTTTCCGCACCGGCTATGGCGGTGCGCGGCGCGGCGATGGGCGTGGATGCAAAAACGCTCTCCTACAGTGCCTCGCTTTGGCTGGATCCCGTGCAGGGCATCGCCGCTGCGGTGCTGACCAACGTGGCCGAAAGCGGCCTTGTCGCCCTGCCTGCCACCCTTTGCGGCGCCCGTGTGGGCGTGCTGCCCGAGGGGGATGACGGTCGGCGTATCGACGTGTCGCACTTAAAGGGCGAATACCTGCCGCTCTCGGCAGAGAGCCATAGCTTTGTGGGCAAGCTGGCAAGCAAGAACAGTATTGAGAGGCTGGAGGTCACCCCCGACGGTCATATCATTTTTGAGGGCAAGACCCTTTATCAGGTCGCCAATGGCGCTTTTGCCGACGTGCAAAGCGGCGTGGTGCTGCTGCAGGCGCAGCTGGATGGGGCGGGAAAGGTGGCGTTGCTGCTCACCGCCAACGGCGTTGCCTATCGCCCGGCAGGCTTCCTGGAGGGCAAGACCGTCTCCACGCTGCTGTTCTGGGTGCTTGTCGCACTCTCGATCCTGCTGCTGGTGCTGGGCGTGGCCGAGCTGATCCACTACCTCGCCCGCCGCTATGACCCCGAGGCCCCCGCGCTCATCTTCTACCTGCCGGCCTGGATCTGCGCACCCATGAGCCTCTTTGCTCTGCTACAGCTCTGGATCGGCGCCGAGCTTGGCAGCGCGGCCTTCTCCTCCTTCTTTACCGCCCTTTCGGTGATCACTCTGGTGCTGGCCATTGCGGCGATGATCTGTAACATCGTGGGCTTCGTTGCCTCCATCCTGCGGCGCGGAATGCCCGGCCGTATGGTGCGCTGCGCCATTCTTCTGATCCTCTACGTGCTGCTCTGCGCCTATTGGCAGTTACTACCGTTGTAGAAAAAAAAAAAAAAAAAACAAAAAACCTCTCAAAAAAAAAAAAAAAAAAAACAACAATCCCCCGAAAATACAACAAAAATTTGTAAAAAGTTGCCTAAAAATCGCAAAATTTCCCCTTTAAGAAGTTGACAGGTCAACACGACTGTGCTATAATGAAAGGAGTAATCTGCCAAAGGGCAAAAGGAGTGTGTATTATGCAAGGCAACAGATTTGAGGTGTTTTCGCCTGCTGTGATCCAGCTGGCAAAAACGGTGCAGTACCTGAAGAGCCGTAAACTGGCTGAGCACAAGCTGAAGGGCACCAATGCCATGTGCTTGTGTCGCATCAAGGATAGCAAGGGGGTAGGCCTCAGCGCGACCGAGCTGGCCAAGACCTGTGAGATCGATAAGGCGCAGGTTTCCCGTTGTATGGCGGAGCTGACCGATCTGGGCTATGTGTATCGTAACGATATGGAGGGTCGCCGCTATAAGCTGAAGTACCTCCTGACCGAAAAGGGCAAGGCTGTGGCCGAGGATCTGGATAACAGCTCCGATGAGGTCCAGGCAATGCTGCTGAAGGGCGTGAGCGCCGCCGATGCGGATCAGTTCTACAAAACGCTGAGCTGTGTCTGCAATAACTTCATCGAATATCTGAACGAGGAAAAGTGATACATATCCGAACATCGGCTATATCCAAAAAGCGCCGCGGCTAATGGGATGTACTCTTAAGGACAGTTTTTGAAATTCATTAGAATACGTTACCTACCGACAGGAAAAGGACAGAGAAAGCAACTGCAATCTCTGTCCTCTTTGTTTATCTATCGGGCTGTAGAGAGAGCCTTGCGTTTGATATACCTCCGCGACCAACGTGCCGGCTTTGCGGCACTTCTCACGCCTAAATTCGCCTGCGGCGAATAAATAGAGATTTCGCGGCGGCTAAACGCCCCCGATTTGCAAGCAAATTACCGAAATCTCCGGTGACGTGTTGTACCAAATCGCAGTTCCGCGCCGCCCCCGGCTACTGCGGCGCAAAACCGCCAAACTTGGCCCCTATATGTCATCCTGAGTGGAGCGATAGCGGAACCGAAGTTTTGCGGGTCGAGGGCTTTGCCCGAGCGAGCAAAACCAAGGGAACAGCGAAGCTGTGACCGCAGGGATCTACTACGGATGACCAATAGCTTTCCCGACAGGTGTTGCATCCATTAT
>SVQY01000007.1 GCA_015065135.1 Oscillospiraceae bacterium | reverse complement strand
CAGGACCTCCTTGATGATCTGGCCCCAGGTCCGTCAGATCATCAAGGAGGTCCTGCCCACCGATGAGGCTCTGATGAAGATGATGAAGGCTGCAGGTGCCGCCACCGAGCCTGCCGATGTGCACGTTTCTCCCGAGCTGCTGGAGAAGGCACTCAAGTATCACTCCTATATGCGCTACCGTATCCTGCTGACCCGTTTGATGCCCATGATGAAGCTGGATATCATGGACTTTGTAAAGTGAGATACGCCACCCGATGAAATACTTGTTTTTTGATATTGAGTGTGCCAATTGCTATAACAACTGTGCCAAGATATTCAGTCTGGGATATGTGATCACCGATGAGAAGTTCAACATCCTCCACGAGAAGGAGGATGTGCTGATCAATCCCAAGGATCGGTTTGATTGGTACGTTGCCAAGAAGATGATGGCGTATCCGCGCAGCATCTTCGCAAATCTGCCGCCGTTCCCGGATTTTTACGACCGCTTCAAGGAAATGTTTGAGGATCCGGAAACGATGGTGATCGGCTATGCGGTGACCAACGATGTGCATTTTCTGCACGATGACTGTCGCCGCTACGGCCTTGCACCCTTCACCTATAAATTCTATGACGTGCAGCAGCTGTACGCCCGTCAGCCGGTGAACAACACCGCCAAGAATCTGGAGGATTCGGTGCTTTCCTGGTATGGTGAGGAGCCTGAAAATATGCATCGCAGCGATGAGGATGCCTACAACACCATGCGGATCCTGAAGGCGATCGCCGCCTTCCATAATACCGATCTGCCCGGTGTTCTGGAGATGTTCCCGGATTGCGGCGGTGAGACTCACGACGGTATCATCAATTATGCCTGGAAAAAGCCGGAGGGCGAGACCAAGAAAAAGCGCCACCGCAGCAAATCCAAAAAGAAGGACAAGGCAGAGACCGAGGTGCCGGAGGACAACAGCGAAAATATGATGGAGCAGGGCTCGCATAACGCCGAGCTTTTCGTCAGATTTCTGGAGAATGTCAAGCCGCGCGCCAGAGTGCGCAAGCCCCCGCTACTGTCCGGCCACACGGTGACGATCAGCCTGAATTATCAGCGTTATCACTTTAACGAGATGCTGTATCTCGTGCAGATGATCGTGGATGCAGGCGGACACTACACGCTTTGCACCAGAGACGCGGATACCCTCTACACCTTCGGAGATGAGGAGCAGGATATCCGTCATAGCATTTTTGCCGAGCGCATAGCCGCCGGAGAGGATCTGGACGTATTGCCGCTGAAGGCACTTTTTGACATTTTGGAGACCAGCGAGGTCAAGCTTTCCCGCAAGCCGAAAAAGGATCTTTCCGCATTGGAAGATCAGCAGGAGGAAAGCGAAGAGCTTCCCGTATAAAAGGGAATAAGCGAAGAGGGACGCCTGTCAGGCGTCCCTCTTCGCTTATTTGTGGTATTTGCCGCCGTTCAGGATCGAGAGGCTGCGGTAGACCGTTTCCAGCAAAAGCACACGCATCAGCTGATGCGGAAAGGTGAGTGCCGAGACCGAAAGGCGGAAATCCGCTGCCTGCTTTACGCGGGGGGCCAGCCCGTGCGAGCTGCCGATGATCAAGGTGAGATCACCGTTATCCCGCATAACGGTACCGATTTTTTGCGCCAATTGCTCAGAGGAGAGCTGCTTGCCCTCCACGCAAAGTGCCATTTTGTAGCTGCGAGGCGGAATGGCGGCAAGCACCGCGTCAGCCTCGCGCTCCAACGCGGCATCGATCTCGGTGGGAGAGGGATTTTCGGGCAGACGGCTCTCCTTCAGCTCAATGATCTCCACCTTGGCATAGGCGCCAAGGCGTTTTTCATATTCGGCGGCAGCGGAGCGCCAATAGGTCTCCTTCAGATTGCCGGTGACGATCAATCGAATGCGTAACATAGCGATACCTCACAGTTCTACGATCTCGGTGGGGGAGGCAACGGAGATCTGTACGCCGGTGCCCGCCAGAGCAGCTTCAACCTCACCCCGTGCCAGCTCGGGCAGATTATTGGTCTCGGAAAGGTGAGCCAGCAGGATGCGTTTTGTGCCTTTAGCCGCCAAACGGGTCGCAAAATCGGCACAATCGGCGTTGGAAAGATGCCCGTTTCGGGAGGCGATGCGGCGCTTGAGATCAAAGGGATAGGGGCCGGTCGCCAGCATATCGCCGTCGTGGTTACACTCCAGCACTACGGCCTCGCAGCCGCACAGTGCTTCCTCTACCGTGGGGGAAACGACGCCGAGGTCGGTGGCGTAGCCGATGTAATGCTTGCTGCCATCGGTGGGATCGCGGTAGGTGATGCGGTAACCAACGCTTTCTGCGCTGTCGTGGGAGGTGCGGAAGGATTGAAAGGAAAACGCCCCAACGGTATGAGAAAACAAGGGCGGATGCGGTACGAGCGCACCGTGGACACGGTCTCCTGGGCGGGAGAGCAGACGGTCGGCAGAGGCGCCTGCCACATGTACGGGAACGGCGCGGTGCTTCAGAAATATCTCCAATGCGGAGGTGTGGTCGCTATGCTCGTGCGTGAGAAAGACGGCCGTGATCGCCTCCGGCGAAAGGCCGGCGGTGCATAGCGCGGCGGTCAGTGCCTTGGCGGAGCGCCCGGCATCGATCAGCACCGCTGTTTCACCGTCGGTCAGCACGGCGGCATTGCCGGTGGAGCCGGAATAAAGTACCTTTAATGAATAGGACATAGTTACCTCAAAAAAGAATCAATGAAAAAAAGATCAATAGCGTCGAACAAAAAGGTGAGGATCAAGGGCAGAATAATGGTCATCATCCATTTGGAGCGCTCCAAACGGCGGTTGCCGTCTGCGAGAAAATCGGCTTTTTGTTGCTCACTCCATGCGGTGGGAAGCTGCTCGGGGGTGAGGCCCTTGCGGTAAAGAAACCGATTGTAGATGAGATAGCCCAGCGTAAAGCCCAGTGTCAGCAGCAGATAAAACAGCATTACCGCAAAGGACCAGAAGGTTTGATCGGTCACGGCAGCATAGTAGAGCAGGGCCTGATAGACACCAAAAAACAAAACCGTATTCAGGATCAGCAGAAAAATATGGCGACGGGTGCGGCGCCGCTTGACAAGCTCCTCGGGGGTCAGCGATTTTTCTTTTTCTTTCATGTTTACCTTTCTAAAACAGCGCAGGCATTCACACGCCTGCGCTGTCTGATCTTTTACTGTATGGGTCAGCCTACCTTGGTTGCGCCTTCGGCACGGATGCGGAGCACGATGCAGGCACCCTCGCCGAACACGCTGTCCATCAGAGAGCGGAAGCCCTCAACATCCTCGGAGCGCACAAAGGCCTGGATGGTGCCGGCAAAGCCGCCGCCATGCACGCGGAAGGCACCCTTCTTGTCGGCCAGATAGCGATCGGCCAGGCAAAGTGCCAGAGAGAGGCCCTGCTCTGTCAGATTCTTGGGGGTGTAAACATTCTGCAGATAGCAGAAGGAGGAACGGCCGGAGGCGATCACATTCTCAAAGAACAGATCCAGGTCGCCTGCCTCCAATGCGGCCTTTTGAGTAGCTACACGGCGGTTTTCGGCAAAGAAGTGCAGGGCGCGCATAATGGCGCGGTCGCCCAGCTTCTCGCGCAGGGTGGGGATCGCGGCGATCACGGCCTCCTCGTCAGTCTCGCGCAGCACGGTCTTTCCCATAGCGGCGGCGACGCCCTTCATTTCGGCGGGAACGGCGGCGTAATCGGGGGTCAGATCGGCATGGTTGCCGCCGGTGTTAACGATGCAGAGGTTGTAGCCCGCAGCGGTAATGTCAAAGTTGATCTTGCTGATAACGGGTGCCTTGGGGTCCTTGAAATCGATCGAGATGATGCCGCCAACGCCGCAAGCCATCTGGTCCATCAGACCGCAGGGCTTGCCAAAAAATTCATTTTCGGCGTACTGGGCGATCTTGGCGATCTCCACGTTGTCTACCTTGCCGTCATTGTACAGATAATTCTCGATGTTGCCGATCATATCCTCAAAGGCAGCAGAGGAGGAGAGGCCGGAGCCCTTCAGCACGCTGGAGGTGGTATAAGCATCAAATCCGCCTACCGTATAGCCGTTTTTGCGCATACCCTCGCACATACCGGCAATAATGGCGTCCGAGCGAGCAAAGCGATCCTCACGGGGCGCGGTATAAGTAGCGATATCCACCACATCCTCGGGGAAGCCCTCGGATTTTACGCGAACGACAGAGCTGTCGTTCTTGGCGGCGATGGCGATGATGTCCAGATCGATGGAGGCGGCTACCACGCAGCCGAAGTTGTGGTCGGTGTGGTTGCCGGAAAGCTCGCTGCGGCCGGCTACCGAGAACAGCTCGATCTCGCGGTCGGCACCGTAAAGCTCGGCAAAGGCCTTGATGGCCTTCTCATAGCGCACCTTGGTGGCAGCAAGATTTTCCTTGCCGTAAAGAGCGGTCAGGCGTGCGTCAAGCGCACCGGCGGTCAGCTTATTGATCATTTCATTGGTATTCATAGCAAAATCCTTTCTGCATTTATTCTTCAAGTCCCATTTGTCCCATCAGCTTGCGGTTGAATTCCTCGGCGGTGTTATAGCCCATCTTTTTCTGGCGGTTGTTCATAGCGGCGATCTCCAGAATGATGGCCAGATTTCGGCCGGGCTTGACCGGGATGGTCAGCATCGGGATATCAATGCCCAGAATGTTCATGGTCTGGCTGTCAAGACCCAGACGGTCGTACATCTTGCCCTGTACCCAAGGCTCCAGATTGATCACGAGGTCGATGCCCTCAGAATTCTTGACGGCACCCATGCCGAACAGCCGGCGTACGTCAACGATGCCGATGCCGCGCAGCTCCACGTAGTGGCGGATGATTGCGGGCGCCTCACCTACCAATCGCTTGGCCGAAACGCGTTTGATCTCTACCGCGTCGTCGGCGATCAGGCGGTGGCCGCGCTTGACCAGCTCAATAGCGGTCTCGCTCTTACCGACACCGGAATCACCCAACAGCAAAAGGCCTTCACCGTAGACCTCCACCAGCACGCCGTGGCGCGTGATACGGGGACCCAGCTGCACGTTGAGATAGGCGATCAGCGCCGCCATAAAGGAGCTGGTCTTTTCCTTGACGGTCAGCAGTGGCACACTGTATTGCTCTGCCATCTCCCGCATGCGGTCAAAGGGGGAGAGATCGGTGGTCAGGATCACGGCTACCGGCTGATGGCGAAAGAAATCATCGATCTTGGCATCGCGCCGTTTTTCATCGCGCTCCTGCAGATAACTGTATTCCGCAAGACCGATGAGCTGAATGCGGGAACGCTCGAATTTTTCAAAATAGCCCGCTAACGCAAGACCCGGACGGTTGACCTCGGTGTTGGAGATCATGATGCTTTCCGCATCATCGGGCAGGTAAACGGGAGAGAGGTTGAATTCCCCGATCAGATGGGAAAGGGGAATGCTGTAGGTTTCCTTCATTTGGCACCTCCGAACCGTTATTTTAATCATTATATCACAATATTGGCGTAATGGAAAGAGGATTTTCAAACTTTTTCGCAAAAAGTGGCCGTACGGCGGATGCAATTCACAAATTATTCACAACTATCGTTTATAATGTATAGGTCTTATTATTTTGTTCGGGAGGCCTTTGCTATGACCACCAAAAAATATTGGCGTGTGCTGGCGCTTTCTTTGGTGCTGGTGACCCTGCTCACGCTTTGCAGCTGCTCCGCTTCCAGAGAGGCGCGCCCTACCAATCGCGCCAACAAGGTCGTTGCCACCGTGGACGAGCTGGATATTACCTACGATACCCTGTATTACATCACCATGACCCGTATTGCCGAGCTGAAGCGCGCTGATGAGAATGCGCTCTCCACGCCCGAGCAGCGCGAGGAGCTGGCTGCCTTTGTCAAGGAGCATCTGCTGACCCGCTCCGAGGCGCTTATCCTGATCGGCAAGGAGAATGGCCTTGAGATCGACAAAGGGGTGATCGCCGCAGCGGTGCAGGAGGATATGGATAATATTCTCAACAATACCTTCGCGGGTGACCGCAAAAAATATATTGAGAGCCTGAATGCAGAATATCTTACCGACCGCTACGTGCGCAGTTATCTGGCGGTGGAGGAGCATCTGCCTGCTGCACTGATCGAGAAAATGCTGAAGGACGGTCAGATTGACGACAGTAACGAAACAGCCGAGGCGCTGATCAACGGTAACGATTTTATCCGTACCATTCACGTATTTATCAGTAAGACCAATGCTTATACCGATGCGGAAAACCGTGCTCACGCTGCAGCGGTGCAGAGTGCCGTGGCAGCAAAGCTGACCGACGGCGAGCGCTATGACGAGATGCACGACCAGATCGGCGGCAAGTACAATAACGATATGGGCGATACATTGGGCAACGGCTATTATTTTGCCAAGGGAGAGATGGAAGAGGCCTATGAGCAGGCCGCCTTTGCGCTCCCCGAATACGGTGTGAGCCCTGTGGTAGAAACGGCCGATGGCTTTTATATCATTATGCGGATGCCCAAGAGCGCTGATTACATTGAAGAAAATTTCCAGTATCTGAAGGAGAAATCCTACTATCTTGCCCTTAACCGTATGGTAGAGGAGCGGTATGCCACGCTGACACTGGAAATGACCCGATACGGGAACTCGCTGGATCTGATGGATCTGCCCCCTATTGATGCCGACGGCGGCGAGGCGGGCTTTGTGATCCTGATCACTGTCAGTGTGGTCGCCAGCATTGCCATCATTGCCTTTACCTGTACCTTTATTGTAAAAAGGCGCGGAACGGGTTCGAAAAAGGGCAATGTTCGCTTGCTTTCCCGCAAAGCAAAGAAGTAAGTCGAAAGGGACTTTTCATGGATATTTTACTCGAATACCTGTTTCTCTATTGTGTCTGCGCCACCGGCGGTTGGTGCATAGAGGTGGTCTACCGCGGCATCCGGCACCGCAAGGTGGTCAATCCGGGCTTTCTGACCGGCTGCTGCCTGCCGCTGTACGGTGTGGGCGGATGCATTCTGTATTTTCTTTCCGGCCTGAAGCTGCGCTTTATGCCAAATGAGGTGCTGCGTGTGGCAATGATCCTGCTGCTTGCCTGCATCGTGATGACGCTGATCGAGCTGATCGGCGGCTGGATCGCCGTGCAGTTCTTCCACGTGCGCCTTTGGGATTATTCCAAGGAATGGATGAACTTCAAGGGCCTCATCTGTCCCAAGTTTTCGCTGTTCTGGACGCTCATTTCCGCAGGCTATTATTTTGGCCTTTACCTGCCGCTGCACGCTTATGTGGAGCAGGTCATCGACCTGCCGTGGCTGGTGCTGCTGATCGGCATATACGTTGGCGTGTTTTTGGTGGATCTGGTGCATTCGCTGCGGTTGATGCAGCGCATCAAGGCTTACGCCAAGCATATGCGTACATTGGTCAATATCGACCAGCTCAAGCATAGCGCAAAGGAGCATTTCCGTGCCGAGACCGGACGTCGCCGCCCCTTCAATTTTTACCGTATGGTCAGCAATTATATGACCGATGTTCACGGATATCGGGATCAGATCCATCGAAAGTGGGGAAATAAGGATGAGGACTGAAGTGGATAAAAAAGCGTTTCTTGCCATTGCCAAGGAGGTGATCGGCAAGGCGCGCTACGATGAAATGAAGCAATACATCTCGCATTCGGATATTACCGTATACAGCCATTGCATTCAGGTGGCCTATACCGCCTACCGCATCGCTGCAAAATATGGTATCAGGTGCGACACACGCGCACTGATCCGCGGTGCGCTGCTGCACGACTATTATCTTTACGATTGGCACGACCCCAATAAGGGCTTCCGCTGGCATGGCTTCAAGCATCACAAGTTCGCTTTACAGAATGCCGAGCAGGATTTTGAGCTTTCCGAAAAGGAAAAAAACATCATCTACTCCCATATGTTTCCGCTGACCTTCTGGTGTGTGCCGAAGAACAGGGAAGCCTGGTTGGTTACTCTTGCCGACAAGATCGTGGCCACCAAGGAGACGATGCGAAAGTATCAGAAATAACGAAAAAAACGCACCGTGTTGCTTTTTTGGCAACACGGTGCGATCTTTTTGCGTGCAAAAGGAGGCTGCGGCGGTCTCTCAAAAAAAGCTTCTTGATTTTGTGCGTATTATGTGATATAATTAATCTGTATATTTATATCCCGCGCGTTGCGCGAGAGCAAGGAGGATGAAAATGGAGCGCATTTCCAAGGAGAATTACTATCTGGACATCGCCCAGACGGTTGCCGAGCGCTGCACCTGTCTGCGCCGCAAGTTCGGTGCTATTATTGTAAAAAACGACGTCATCGTTTCGACCGGTTATAACGGAGCCCCTCGCGGCAGAAAGAATTGCAGCGATCTGCAGTTCTGCTTCCGTGACAAGTTGAATATTCCGCGCGGCGAGCGCTACGAGCTCTGTCGCTCGGTACACGCAGAGCAGAATGCCATCATTGCCGCCTCTCGCGAGCAGATGCTGGGTGCTACGCTATATATGGCCTGCGTCTCCCCTGAAAACGGAGAGGTCATCGGCGGTATGAATTCCTGTATGATGTGCAAGCGCGTGATCCTGAATGCCGGCATTGCACGCGTTGTGGTACGTGATACTCCCACCGAGTACCGTGTGATCGACGTGCAGGATTGGATCGAGGATGACGATTCGCTTTCCGGCCAGTTCGGGTACTGATATGAAGCGAGTTCTGATCCTGAGTCTTTCCTTGCTGCTTTTGCTTTGCGGCTGCAGCAAGCCCCACGGTCTGGAAAAGACCGATGACGGTTATACCGACGAAAAAAGCGGCATTCACTATGTGGCGTTGGACCCCTCCTATCAGCCTGCCGCGCGCGGGGAGGTATTTGCGGAGTACAAAAACAAGGATCGCGATATCGTGCGTGCCTTTTATGAGATCCCGCAGCTTGGCACCGATCTGTTTTTGTGCGATGAGTATTGGAATGTTTACTATGCAGGCGAGACCGCGCCCGATGCCTCGCTCTGGCAGCTGAAAACGATCCTTGTTTGCGAGGAGGACGGCATCAGCGTGGAGCGCTCCCGTCTGTCAGCGGGCGCTGACGATGCTGAGATCGCGTTGGTCAGGATGCTGTGGTTTGGCGATACCGAGAACGTATTGCTGCCCATCACCGCCCCTGCCTACACCTTCCAGATCAAGCTGTCCGGTGAGGAATACCCCACCCTTTATTACAATTTCAGTATGCAGATCTATGAAAACGGCGAAGTGTATTTTTACGATGCCTTCAGCCGCCGCACCGTACTGCTGCCCGAGCAGCTGGCGGTAGCCCTTTGCCCGGCAGACACCCTGCCCGAGGAGAACGGATGATATGAACGAGACCGCATATAAAACATCGCCCGTAAAGGAGGGCGAGGACGAGGTGCGCCGTGTGCTCTTTGTTTGTACCGGCAATACCTGTCGCTCCCCGATGGCCGCGGCGTTGTATAACGATATGATGAACCCGCGCGAGGTTTGCTCCGCGTGCCCGAACGGTGTGTTTGGCCGCACAGTAGCCTTGGCGACCTCTGCGGGGCTTTGCGCGGCAGACGGCGCCCCGATCTCGGAGGGGGCCAGAGCAGCGCTGCAGGGGGCGGATATTCCCCCCCATCCGCAAAATGATTATAACGAGCATCGGGCCCGTACCGTCACCGAGGAGATGATAGCCGAGGCGGACGAGGTGGTGGGCATCAGTAGTGCGCACGCGATGGAGCTGATCCTGCGCTTTCCTGCCTATGCGAGCAAGATCCGCACGCTGCCTATGGACATCGCCGACCCTTACGGCGGCGATCTTGCGGTCTACCGCCAATGTCTGATGCAGCTGCGCTACTGCCTGCAGATCTATTGCGCGGAGGAACGGGAATGAAGGCCGTACCCCTGACGCGCGCAATGCTGCCCTCGGTGGAGGCGCTGGAGCGCGCGGTGTTCGCACACCCTTGGAGCGTGCGATCGCTGGAGCTGCTTTGCGGCGATACCGCCTTCGGCTTTGCTACGCAAGCAGGGGACACCGTAACGGCTTATGGCGGTATGCTGACCGTGCTTGACGAGGGACAGATCACCAATGTCGCCACACACCCCGAGCACCGTCGGCAGGGGCTTGCCTCGCTGGTGCTGGAAGCCCTGCTGCAGGAGGCGCGAGAGCGAAAACTTGCCTTTGTAACGTTGGAGGTGCGTGAGAGCAACGCAGCCGCCATTGCGCTGTATGAGAAATTTGGCTTTGCTGTGGTGGGCAGACGTCCGCATTTTTACACCGAGCCGGCAGAGGCCGCGCTGGTGATGCAATGTGACCTATAAGAAAAACGGAGATTTTTATGTATATTCTGGGAATCGAAAGCTCTTGTGACGAGACCTCTGCCGCGGTTCTTTGTATGGAAGAGGACAGGCGCAAGATCCTTTCTAATATGGTAGCCTCGCAGATCGAGACCCATCGCCTGTACGGTGGCGTGGTCCCCGAAATCGCCAGCCGTGCCCATATCGAGGCCATTACCGGTATTACGAGCGAGGCGCTGAAGACTGCCGGCGTTACGCTTTCCGACATCGGCGCGGTGGCGGTGACCGCCGCTCCGGGTCTGATCGGTGCGCTGCTGGTAGGTGTGAATTTTGCCAAATCGCTGGCCTATGCCAATGGCATTCCGTTGGTGCCGGTCAATCACATCAAGGCGCATGTGGCGGCGGCGTATCTGTCCGATCCGCAGCTGAAGCCGCCCTTTCTCGCCGTGGTGGTGTCGGGCGGCCACACATCGCTTTTCGAGGTGTGCAGCTATACCGAGTTCAAGGAGATCGGCGCCACCCGTGACGATGCTGCAGGCGAAGCCTTTGATAAGATCGGTCGCGTGATCGGCCTGCCGTATCCCGGCGGTGCGGCATTGGACAAGCTGGCGTACGAGGGTGATCCTCACGCCATCAAGCTGCCGTCTCCGGCGCTGGGCAAGGAGACATTGGATTTTTCCTTCAGCGGCCTGAAGACTGCGGCGCTCAACTACATCAACACCTGCCGCCAGAGCGGCACAGAGGTGCCGCGTGCGGATCTTGCTGCCTCCTACACGCACGCTATTGTGGAGGGCGTTGCGGCCAAGACTGCCCAGGCGCTGTCCGAGCGCAGGTACAAGACCGTGGTGTTGGCCGGCGGCGTTGCCGCCAATTCGCATCTGCGCCGCAGGCTGGAGGAGATCGCTATCGCCGGGGGCGCGCGCCTTTCGGTGCCTCCCATTGCGCTTTGCGGTGACAATGGAGCTATGGTCGCGGCAGCCGGCTATTTCGCCTATTGCGCAGGGCAGAGAGCGGGCACGGATCTCAATGCCTCGGCAGAGGATCATCCTGTCTGGGAGCAATAAGCTTGTCAAGTCCTTTTGGACAAAAAGATCAAATTCGGCAGTTTGGCCAATTTTGTGCAGAAGCCGTCGAAAAAAGTTTTCCATAGGAGTTTTCCATAAAGCTGTGGAAAACTCACCGTATGCGTGATTTTATGCATAGAAAAAATCGGATTTTTTCCAAATCATCCGAAAAAAGCTCTTGAAAATAGGGGTTTTCGCATTTTGCTTGTGGAAAAACCTATTGAAATTGTTGATAACTTTATGCATGACGGGGTGTGGAAAAACCCAAAAACCTTGAAAATCATCCCCCTCACGGATCCGAAAAGGATTGTGCAAAGTCACAAAAATGCTTTTTGGGATAAACTTTGGAGGGAAGAAGGAGTACCAAATGGAAAAAGAAGAACTGCATCTTGAAGTGGAGCGCGAGGCGCGCGCCAAGGGGAATAATGTAAGCCCTGCGGTGATCAAGCGCCTGCCGAGATATTTCCGTTATTTGCGCGAGTTGATCCGCAACGGCAAGCTGCGCATCAGCTCCGGAGAGCTTTCCGCTATGATGAATGTGACTGCCTCGCAGATCAGACAGGATCTGAATTGCTTTGGCGGCTTTGGTCAGCAGGGCTACGGCTATAATGTGCATTATCTTTACGCCAAGGTCTGTGAGATCCTGGGCGTGGGCGAGGGCTATAGCGCCATTGTGATCGGCTCGGGTAACCTGGGTCGTGCATTGGTGCGCAATCCGATGTTTGAAAAGCGCGGCGTGGATATTGTGGGTATGTTTGATGTATCCCCCGAGGTGATCGGCAAGCGCGTGGCAGATATCGAGGTGCGCGATATGCAGGAGCTGGAGAGCTTTTGCGAGACCTGCCGCGTGGATATGGCGGTGTTGACCTGCCCCAAGGAGAATGCGCTGGATGCAGCCGAGCGCGTAGTGAAGCTGGGCATCAAGGGTATCTGGAATTTCACCGGCAAGGAGCTGGAGCACCTGGGCGAGAATGTGGTGATCGAGAACGTGCATATCGGCGACTCGCTGATGACGCTTTGCTACGAGCTGCGCGCACTGGAAGAAAAGAATTTGAGTGAGGACGTATGAAGCTGACGTTTACCTATGGCAATGACGTGGTGGTTTTGCCCACCGCCGTTGCCGAGCATTTGGAAAAAGCAACCAAAAAGGATCTGCGCGTGCTGTTTGCGCTGGCTGCCGAGCCGATGGCAAGGATCGATCTTGCCGAGGCCTGCCGACTGGTGGGTGCGCGGCTGACGATGGGCGAGCGCGAGGTCGAGGCATCACTCTCCTTTTGGAGAGGCACCGGTGTTTTGGCGGCCGACGATGAGGGAGAGGCACCCCCTGCCGTGCAGGCCGTTGCCACACCCGCCGTGGCTCCCAAGGTCATTGCGGATAAGGGCTTGCCCTCCTACTCCACCGAGGAGCTGGCAGGTGTGCTGGAGCGCCGCGCGGAGCTTGCCGCGTTGGTGGATGAATGCCAGCGCATCTTTGGCAAGATCTTCAATGCCGGTGAGGTCTCTGTGATCGCGGGGCTCGCGGATTATCTGGGTCTTGACGGCGAGTATATCCTGCTGCTGCTCTCGCATTGCGTGCGTATGGAAAAGAAGTCGCTGCGCTATCTGGAAAAAACGGCGATCTCGCTGCACGATGACGGCATTCTGGATGCCAGATCCCTGGAGGAGCGGCTGCACCGCATCGAGACCATGGCAACCGCCACCGGCAAGATCCGCACGATGTTCGGCCTTTCCTCCCGTGCGCTGACCGCCAAGGAGAAGGGCTATATCGAAAACTGGGTCTGCGGCATGCAGTATGACGACGAGGTTCTGAAGATGGCCTATGAGATCACCGTGGATGCCATTGGCAAGGCCTCGATCCCCTATGCCAATTCGATCCTGGAGCGCTGGAATGCTGCCGGCTACCGCACGGCAGAGGAGGTACAGAACGCCATTGCGGATTACCGCCGCCAGAAGAGCAACGGCTCCAGCTTTGACGTAGATGACTTCTTTGAGGCTGCTATCAGAAGAACATACGGAGAATAAAAATGGGATATAACAGAGAGAATTACGCGCGCATCCGCGAGTCGTATAAAACGAAATATCTGAAGGCTTATGCCGAGGCGGATCGTCGCCTGGAGGAGATCCACGCCAAGAGCCCGGAGATCGCCGAGATCGACCGTCAGCTGGCCCGTACAGGTGCTGAGATCGCCATTGCGGCGTTGGGCTCGGGAGAGGGCTATCAGCAAAAGCTTGCCTCTGTAGAGGAGCAGAATCGCGCTTTGCAGGAGCAGCGCGCGGCAGAGCTTGAAAAAATGGGGTATCCTGCCGATTATACGCTGCCGCCCTACGAATGCCCCGTTTGCATGGATACCGGCTTTGTGGACACCAAAATGTGCGAGTGCATGCGCCGTGAGCTGATCCTGGCGGCCTATGAAAGCTCCGGCCTTGGCAAGCTGCTGCAAACGCAGTCCTTTGAGAACTTCGATCTGCGCTATTATGCAACGCAGGGAGAATCCAGACGCAGTATGGCAGAAAACTTCAAAAAGCTGAAGGATTATGCCGAGGGCTTTTCGCCGGAGTCGGGCAACCTGATCCTGTGCGGCAGCACCGGTCTTGGCAAAACGCACCTTTCCACCGCCGTGGCAAGATGCGTGATCGATAAGGGCTATGACGTGTTCTATACCGGCAGCATCGAGATGTTTGCCGATTTCGAGCAGGCGCGCTTTGGCTTTGGAGAGGAAAAGCAGCAGGCAAACGAGGGGCTTTCCCGTTACACCGATTGCGATCTGCTGATTCTGGACGATCTGGGCACAGAGCAGAGCAATCAATTCACCTCCGCCTGCCTTTATATGGTGCTGAACAATCGCATTAATCTGCGCCGACCCACCATCATCAATACCAATCTGAACGGTAAGGAGATCCAGTCGAAATATGCAGACCGCATCACCAGCCGTTTGTTTGGCGAGTTTTCGGTCATCCCCTTTACCGGCACCGATATCAGACGGCAGAAGCTGATCAAGAAATAAGTATAAAAAATGCGGTACGCGCTCAAAATAAGCGTGTACCGCATTTTTTATAAGGAGAGGGAAGGATGACGGAGGTCAAGACGAAAGTCAACGCAAAAGAGAAAAACGAGGCCTTTTTCTATGACGGGATCTATAAGGCTGCCAAGATGGGCGCGGATACCGTGCTCAATCTGCTGCCTCATATCAGAGACGACGGATTGCGCAGCGTGGTCACCATGCAGCTGGATGGCTATGAGAAGTACGCGCAGCGCGCGGCTGAGGCTCTGCAGGATGCAGGCCTTATGGCCAAAGAGGAGGGCTTTGTGACACGCATGACCGCCAAGGTCGGCGCCGCGCTGCATACGATGCTGGATTCCGGCACCAGTCACGTAGCCGAAATGATGATCGAGGGCTCCAATCTGTGCATTACCGATATGATCAAGCTGCTCAACGACAGAGAGCTTTGTGATTGTGCGCCGGGTGCTATGCGGCTGGCGCGCGAGGTCGTGGCCTTTGAGGAGCATAATCTGGAGATGCTGAAGCGATACCTCTGAATAAGCAGAAGGTCCCTGGCAAACCAGGGACCTTCTGTTTATTCGGCCTCGTGCGCGGCCTCTCTTTTTTTCTTTTGCTCGTTGTGTCGGTAGGCGTGTAGCAGGAAGGGGCGCACGTAGCGCTGTACCAGCACCGGTAGCAGGTGCAGGATCGCATTGATGATTGAGACCGGAATGGCGAAAAAGAACAGGTAACGGTGATCCACAAAAAAGCCGGGGATCAGGATGAGAAAGCCTACGAAGCAGCAGACCAGGTGCATGACCTCGGCATAGCAGGTCTCGGTCATAAAGTAGTGGAGATATTCGTTATCCTGTCTGTTCTCGATCTTCTTTTTGGATAGATAGCCAAGCAGTGCGCCGACCTCCGGGATCTTATCCTTCCAAGAGCGGATGCCGATGCGCACCAGAAAGCGTCGCTCCCATTTGGGAACCTGATAGCGCTTGGAGAGGGGGTCGAAAAAACGGGGCGGAAAGGCACGGGTCAGGGTAGCGGCCAGCGCACCGATACCAAAGGCGGCAACGGTAGCACCGTAGGAGGCCAGAAAAGCGTAATAAACGGGGACGTCACCGGCCAGCCAGCCGATCAGAGCCAGTACTGCGGGCCCGCCCAGCATAACGATCAGGTAATAGCGGTACATATCAAAACCTCGATCAAATTTTTACAGATACAATAGCATTATACTGTTTTGAAGTGGCTTTGTCAAGGCCAAAGGAAAAGCCGGGGCGTGTGCCCCGGCTTAAAGAAGAGATCAAACGATCTTTTTGATCAGGCCCTTTTCGATCAGAGACTCGGTGGTCTCGTTCTCGGATCTCCAGGACTGCTCCTTGTATTTGGGATTTTTCACGAGGCCTTCCTGCTCGGCCAGCTTTTCGATCAGCTCAAGACCCCACTTGATGCTGCGCTTAGAGGAGAGACGCAGGCGGCAGGGAACTGTCTCGTACTTCTTGGAGGAGCCGGCATCGGCAATATTATACTTGGAATCCTCCAGGGTAGCGGGATCAATCGCCAGGAACAGGCACAGCGACTTGCCGCGGATGGCGAATTTAGCCAACTGCTTGCGGCCGGATTTGATGGAGTCGTAGCTCCAGCTGATGCGGGAGTTGACCTTCTTGTAAGAAAGCAGCGCGTTCTTCAGCACCTCGTAGCGCTCCTGAACCTCATCGGGGGATTGGATCACACGGGCGGTGAAGGATTTTTTGTAAGCGGAATAGATCACATTGCCGTTGGCATCGGTCTCTGCGATGACCACACGGTCGGGCTTGGCCTTGGGCATAGCGGGTGCGGCGGGAGCTTCTTCCTCGGCGGCCTCCTCAACGGGCTCCTCAAGGGTCTCCTCCTCAGCAACAGCTTCTTCGGCAGGCTCCTCAGCAGGAGCTTCCTCGGCGACAGCCTCCTCGACGGGTTCCTCAGCGGGAGTTTCCTCGGCGACAGCCTCCTCAACGGGCTCCTCGGCGGGAGCTTCCTCGGCGACAGTCTCCTCAACGGGCTCCTCAGCGGGAGCTTCTTCGGCAGCAGCCTCCTCGGCAGGCTCCTCAGCGGGAGCTTCCTCGGCGACAGCCTCCTCAACGGGCTCCTCAGCGGGAGCTTCCTCGGCAGGCTCCTCAGCGGGAGCTTCCTCGGCAACAGCCTCCTCGGCGGGCTCCTCGGCAGGAGCCTCCGCGGTAGGAGCCTCCGCGGTAGCAGCCTCAGCAGCGGCGGCTTCTGCGGCAGCGGCCTCCTCGGCGGCGGCCTTGGCGGCAGCTTCTGCGGCGTCGCGCTCGGCCTTAGCAGCCTTGGCGGCAGCCAGCTTCTTATTCTGGGAGGTGGTAACGGCTACGCAGCAGATCACCGAAACAACGCAAACGGCGCAAACGGCGATCATAGTGTACAGCTGACCGGGCAGCATAGCGGCCAGAAGGGTCAGCAGGGCGGGAAGCGAAACAGAATAAAATTTCATACTATTCTTAAACTGTACAGTGTGTACGATGGTGAAGATCACCATAACCAGAGTGACCAGTGCGACCACGCCGATGATGATCCAGACGAAATTGGCGATCTTGGTGAACTGCAGGGCATCTCCGTTTGATTCCACGATGAATGCCTTTGCATCATAGTGCAGAACATTGAACTGATCGGCGTTGCCGCTCTTGGCGATCACAGAGCCGTCAGAAACGACCCAACCGCAGTCAACGGTCACGGTGTTGCCGGTATAAGCGGTATCGCCATCCTTACCGTTCAGGGTGTTGGGATAACCGACGTAAAGCGCAGCACCATTCTCCACAGCGGTGGAAAGGGTAGGCTTGCCGGAGAGATACAGGGAGCCGGTGCCCAGGTTCTGGATCGCTGCGGCAGCGCCGGAGTGGACCTTGCCGGCATTCAGCTTCAGGGTTCCGCCGTTCATCACGATCGCAGCAGAGGTGGCGGCGGTGATGGTGCCGCTCTTGGCCTCCGAGCTGTCGGTCACGGTCAGCAGACCTGCATCCAGCGTCAGGGGCGCCAGAACGGTCAGCGTCTTGCCGTTCAGATCGATGGTGTAGTCACCGTCAAGCTCCAGAGCGCCGACCTCGGTATCTGCCAGCAGTGTAACGGTGCAATTGCGGTAAAGCTTTGCGGCGTTCACTGCCTCGGAGAAGGAAGAGGCGGTAACAACGGTCTCACCGTCTGCGGTGACCGATGCCACGTCGGCAGAAGCGGAAACGGTGCAAGCCATTGCCGTTACAAGACCGATCATCAGGCAAAGCGTCAGCAGACATGCCAGAAGTCTTTTTTTCATAAAGCAAACCTCCCGTATCGTGAAAATTTCACTACCTGCGGTTGTGGAATTACCCCTTGAACGGTACCGCAAAAGCCGTAAAAGAGGGGTCAAAGGGGTGTCTATGAATATAAAATCCATAGACTTAATTGTATTATAACATAAAAAAGGCAAAAAGGGAAGATTTTTTTATATTTTTTTCGCGTTTTTTTGGAATTTAAACAAGATACACAAAAAGGAATGCCGCTTTTTGCTCAATTACCCCAAAGACGGTGTGAAAAAAAGAGGATTTTGAGCCAAAAATGCAAAAAATACCCCCCGTAACGGTATGAGTTTTGCAAACGAAAAATTGCCGCACGACCCCTTTCGGACCGTGCGGCGACGCTTTTATTTTGTAAGGCCGTGAATGAAGCCGGCGCTATCCGCAGAGCAGATGTCGCCGCCGATCACTCTACCGCGCCAGATCAGCAGATTGGCATAGACGGTGCCTTCGTACCCCTCATAATTTTTAACGGTGTAGGTGTAGCGCTCCACGGTTTTGCCTGCGTAAGCAGAAAGATCCAATCCTTGCGCGCGCTGCAGCTCGTTATAGGAGGAAAAGACCTTGTCAAACTCCCTCGGAACTGTCACGGTGGTGCTTTCCAGTGGTGCTTCCTCTACCTGCCAGCCAAAGTGAGAGAGAAAGCCGATCCGATCCTCGTTGGAGCGGATCTTTTCAAAGGAAACGCTCTCGCTTTCCACCGCCTCGCTTTCGGTGGCCGCCGTCGGTTGCAGCTCGGGAACGAAGGCCATCAGTGTCACGAGGCCGATCAGAGCCACACAAACAATGCCGAAAAAGCGCAGCGTGCCGGCACGCATCGAATAGATGAACATATACGGTAATCCTCCTTGTGCGTGATTTCCGTTAAAGCATACGCGCGGGAGGCGGAGATTATGACAAAAAGAAAGACAGAGGGCGTGTGCCCTCTGTCTGTTGCGTGGTCAGATCTGTCTGTTGGGGGGATCCATATGAACCAGACTGCCCTTGGCGGTGGGTCCTTCCATATGAACGGCGCGCCATTTTTCCTCAAAGGCGTGGATGGCGGCGGTGGGCAGGGCAGGCGCCTTCTTGCCAAAGAAGCGCAGACGGTAGTTGTCGGTCTGCTTTACCTGTGCCTCGATGAGAGACTTGCTTGCGTCGTCAAAGGCGTAGGTGCGCATGGCGATGCCTTCGCCCTGACAAATGCGCTGCAGGTTGGGGAAATAATTCTTCAGCAGGAACTGGGCGTAGGTGACCAGACGGAAGCTGCCGTAGCAGCGATAGTGACGGGTGTACTCATTGTTGGTTGCTTCTACGGCAACGCAGTTGAACTGCTTTACCGCATCAATGATGGCATCATTCTCATTTTCCTTCACGAAGCAGATGGTGAACATATGGGGGAAGGAGCTGACGTTTTCCATGCCGTGCACGTCGCTGGAGCCGACCAGCGGGATCTTGAAGCCCTCCTCGCGCAGCTCCATCAGCAGTGCTACACAACGGTTGATGCCTACCTGCGTCTGACCGCCTACCAGCTCAAAGGCATCGAACATGCCGCTGGTGAGCAGGATGCGGGTGAACTCGTTGTTTACGTTGTAGACCTTGGATGCGCCCGGTCTCCAATAGGGATGTGCAAAGATGGCAATGCCGCCTGCCTCGTGGATACGGTCGGTGACCCACATAGCTCTTGCGTAGCGACCCTTGTAGCGCTCGGGTATGCTCGCGGGCACACGGGACTCGTATTCCGCGATCTCGCGGTCATAACGGTCCTTGTCGTGGATATAGATATCCGCGACGCTGCTTTTGCCGCCTGCGTGCACGATATGCACCACGCTGCCGGGGGCGTGGACCTCCTCGCCCTTCACGCGAGTGATGCCCAGCTTCACGCCGTCATAGACCTCATCGACCTCGCCGCCCGGATAGTAGCGGTTGTGATCGGTCAGGGTATAAAAATCATAGCCCTGCTCGCGGTAGTGACCCATGGCAGCGGCAGGATCCTGGCGGCCGTCCGAACGGTAGCTGTGAGAGTGGAGATCGCCGCGAACGGGGCGCAGACGGTACAGATCCTTGTAAAGAGAGAACACGTGCAGCTCAAAGAACTTCTGTTCCTTATACTCAAAGCGGATCAAGTGCTCGCCCTCAGCGGGGAAGGTGTAGGAAAAACGCAGCACACCGTCGTGCGCAACGGCGGTCAGCTTGTGGTGGCAGGTGCCGCCATCGTGATAGTCGGTCTCATCGTCGTCAAGGGTGGTAACGATCACGTTGTATTCCTTACCCTCAAACAGCAAAAAGGCGCGCTCGGTGGGCACAATGGTCATTTCGGTGGGCTTATCTGCAAGCACGACCTGAGGATAGATGGCATAATTTCTGGGTGCAGGAAGCATAGTCAAACTCCTTTACATATATAATAATATTGGGAGCCGGTCGGGTGATCCGATCGGCTCCCGGCAAAAAGGGACGATTTGATTTAAAATGGGATCAGTACTGTCTGCCCCAGACCACCATCTTCTTGGCAGGCTTACCACAGCAGACACAAACGTCGGAGAGCTTTTCCTCGTTGAAGGGGATGCAGCGGGATTTGACACCGCCGGTCTTTTCCTTCAAGGCCTCCTCGCACGCCACATCACCGCACCACATGGCCTTGATGTAGCCGGGCTTGTTCTCCGCGATGTCGAGAAACTCCTCCAGGTTGGTGGCAACAAAGGTTTTTTCCTCCAGATTCTTGCGAGCGCGGGCGACCAGCTCGTCGTGAACCTGCTTCAGCATAGCAGCGACCTCGGCCTCTACGTTGTCAAGCGACACGAACTTCTTTTCGCGGGTCACGCGGCTGACCAGCACACAGGAGTTGTTCTCAATATCCTTAGGGCCGATCTCCAGACGGACCGGAACACCCTTCATCTCGTACTGACTGAACTTCCAGCCGGTGGACTGATCGCTGTCATCCAGCTTTACGCGCAGGGTGCTGGCAAGGCGGTCCTTGATCTCACCGGCCTTTTCCAGAACGCCCTCCTTGTGCTGGGCAACGGGAATGATGACCACCTGAATGGGAGCCACGGTGGGGGGGAGGATCAGACCGTTGTCGTCGCCGTGGGTCATAATGATGGCGCCGATAGAACGGGTGGATACGCCCCAGGAGGTCTGGAAGGGATGCTTCACGGTGTTGTCTCTTGCGGTAAAGGTGATGTCGAATGCCTTGGCGAAGCCGTCACCGAAGAAATGAGAGGTGCCGCCCTGCAGGGCAACGCCGTTGTGCATCATAGGCTCAATGGTATAGGTGGCCTCCGCGCCGGCAAATTTCTCCTTATCGGTCTTCTGACCGGTGATGGCGGGGATGGCCAACGCCTCCAGATAGAACTCCTCATAGATCTTCAGCATCTGCAGCGTTTCTGCTTCGGCCTCCTCCTTGGTCTCGTGCATGGTGTGACCCTCCTGCCAGAGGAATTCGGAGGTGCGCAGGAAGGGACGGGTGGTCTTTTCCCAGCGAACGACCGAGCACCACTGATTGTAAAGCTTGGGCAGGTCACGGTAGGACTGGATCACGTTGCGGAAATGCTCGCAGAAAAGGGTCTCGGAGGTGGGGCGCACCGCCAGACGCTCGGTGAGCTTATTCTCACCACCGAAGGTGACCCAGGCGCACTCGGGAGCAAAGCCCTCTACGTGATCCTTTTCTTTGGTGAGCAGGCTTTCGGGGATGAACATAGGCATATATACGTTCTCATGACCGGTCCTTTTAAAGCGGGCATCCAAGTCCTTCTGAATGTTCTCCCAGATGGCGTAGCCGTAGGGACGGAAGATCATACAGCCCTTTACGCTGGAATAATCCATCAGCTCGGCCTTTTTTACAACATCGGTGTACCATTGGGCAAAATCGACCTCCATCGAGGTGATCTGCTCAACCAATTTCTTTTCTTTTGCCATGATAGGTTCCTTTCGGATCAATGATAAGTTAGTTACTGTTTATTATAAAGCAAATCTGTCTGTTTGTCAAGCAAAATACCAAAAGAAAAGATGCCGATCGGCGCAAAAGAGAAGTGTAAAGCGCGCATCGTGCAAAATCACAAAAAAGCATGTCGAAAAACCGCAAAAAAATCTCAAAAAAATTTATAATTATGCATTGCAAATCGAAATAAAATATGTTATACTATAATCTCAAATTATATTTATCTGTTATACGGGAGCATAGCGAGTAAACCAATGAAAGAGTATCTGGAAACCTATCGGGAATGGAAAGAGAGTCCCTTTGTGGATGAGGAAACGAAGCAGGAGCTGATCGCCCTTGAGGGCAATGAGGCCGAGATCTACGAGCGCTTTTACAAGGTGATCGAATTCGGCACCGGTGGCATGCGCGGCGTGATCGGCGCCGGCACCAACCGCATCAACCGTTACGTGATCCGTAAGGCCACGCTGGGATATGCACAGTATCTCAAGCAGACCAATCGCAGGGCTGCTGAGATGGGCGTTGTCATTGCACACGACAATCGCCGCATGAGCCGTGAATTCTGCCTGGAAACGGCAGGTGTTCTGGCTGCCGAGGGTATCCGCGCCTATATTTTCGATTCTTTGCGTACCACCCCTGAGCTGTCCTTTGCCGTTCGTATACTGGGTGCTGCCGGCGGTGCGGTCATCACCGCATCCCACAACCCCCCTGAGTATAACGGCTATAAGCTTTACGATCAGCACGGCTGCCAGCTGGTGCCCTGCTACACAGACGTCCTGATCTCGATCATCAACAAGATCGAGGATCCGCTTTCGATCAAGTCTCTCTCTCTTGAGGAGGCCGGCGATCTGATCACGGTGCTGGGCCCCGAGGTGGATGAGGCCTATTACGAGGCGGTCATGAATATCCGCCTGCGCCCCGATGTGCCGCGGGATGATTTTTCTGTGGTCTATACCCCTCAGCACGGCACCGGAAACGTACCGGTCCGCGAGGTGCTGAAGCGTTGCGGCTACCATGTGACCCCCGTCACCGAGCAGTGCTTCCCGGATAAGGATTTTATCAATACCAAAAGCCCCAACCCCGAAAACAAAGAGGCTTATGAGTTGGCTATGGAGTATGTGACCCGTACCGGCGCCGATATTGCCATCACCACAGACCCCGATTGCGACCGTCTGGGCGTGATCGCCAAGAAGAAGGGCAAGTACGAGCTGCTCAGCGGCAACCAGTCGGGCGCGATCCTGCTCAACTATATTCTGGAGTATCACAGCCAGAACGGAACATTGCCCGAAAATGCTGTGATGTGCAACACCGTGGTGACCTCCACGCTGGGTGACCGCGTGTGCGAAAAATATGGTGTCAAGGTAGAAAAGACTCTGACCGGCTTCAAGTTCATCGGTGACAAGATCCACACCTACAACTCCACCGGCTCGCAGACCTATATGTTCGGTTATGAGGAAAGCTACGGCTGCCTGATCTCCGATATTGCCCGTGACAAGGATGGCGTGCAGGCATCCTTGATGCTCTGCGAGGCAGCTGCCTATTACAAGACCCTCGGCAAATCTCTTTGGGATGTGCTGCATGATCTGTATGCTGAATTCGGCTATTACCTGGATGCGCTGACCAATGTGGTCCATAAGGGTTCTGCCGGTGCCAAGAAGATCGCCGCGCTGGTGGATAACCTGCGCAACGAGCCTCCCACAGAGGTAGAGGGAATTGTCGTAACAGAGGTTGAGGATTATCTCTCGGATCATATGCAGGCACTCGGCTTCCCGTCTTCCAACGTGCTGCGCTTTATTCTGGCTGACGGCAGCTGGGTGGCAGTTCGTCCCAGTGGCACCGAGCCCAAGTGCAAGTACTATTATTGCGTGACCGGTAATGACCTCGCGGCGGCCAAGGCAAAGCTTTCCGCTATGCGCCACGTGTTTGAGCGCTGATTTTTGAACAAAATAACGCAAAAAGCTATCTAAAATGCCCCGTGTGGTTGATGGAATGACGAAAAGTGAGAAATTTTTGTCAAACCTATTGCCAAGCGGGGCAAAATGCTGTATAATAATTTAGGTAAACCAAAAAAGCAAACTATAAAAAACAAAAAAACGGAGGATTTTAACATGTCTGTTAAAGTTGCTATCAATGGCTTTGGCCGTATCGGCCGTCTCGCATTCCGCCAGATGTTTGGCGCTGAGGGCTATGAGGTTGTCGCTATCAACGACCTGACCAGCCCCAAGATGCTTGCTCACCTGCTCAAGTACGACACCGCTCAGGGTCGCTACGAGCACGACGTTGTCGCTGACGACGAGGCAGGCACCATCACTGTTGACGGCAAGACCCTGAAGATCTACGCCGAGAAGGACGCTAACAACTGCCCTTGGGGCGAGCTGGGCGTTGACGTAGTTCTGGAGTGCACCGGCTTCTACTGCTCCAAGGAGAAGAGCCAGGCACACATCAATGCCGGCGCTAAGAAGGTCGTTATCTCTGCTCCCGCAGGCAAGGACCTCAAGACCATCGTTTACAACGTTAACCACAACACCCTGACCGCTGATGACGCTATCATCTCCGCTGCATCCTGCACCACCAACTGCCTGGCTCCTATGGCTAAGGCTCTGAATGATTACGCTCCCATCCAGAGCGGCATCATGACCACCGTGCATGCTTACACCGGTGACCAGATGATCCTGGACGGCCCCCACAGAAAGGGTGACCTCCGTCGTGCACGTGCCGGCGCTCAGAACATCGTTCCCAACTCCACCGGCGCTGCTAAGGCTATCGGCCTGGTTATCCCCGAGCTGAACGGCAAGCTGATCGGTTCCGCTCAGCGCGTTCCCACCTGCACCGGCTCCACCACCATTCTGGTTGCTGTTGTGAAGGGCAAGGACATCACCGTTGACGGTATCAACGCTGCTATGAAGGCTGCTGCTACCGAGTCCTTTGGCTACAACACCGAGGAGATCGTTTCCTCCGATATCATCGGTATCCGTTACGGCTCTCTGTTCGATGCTACCCAGACCATGGTTGCTAAGATCGACGACGACACCTACCAGGTACAGGTTGTTTCTTGGTACGACAACGAGAACAGCTACACCTCTCAGATGGTTCGCACCATCAAGTATTTCGCCGAGATCTAAAATTCGGCGTCAGCCCGATAAAATCGGCGCAGAACAAAAGCACACGGGAAGCTCCCGTGTGCTTTTTTGCTTCGAACGAAAGGCTCGGAGTAGGTCACTACACCTTCGCCTTTCGTTCAAAGCATCTGCATTCGATTTTATGCAGGCTGAAAAAGCCACCGCCTTGGCGGTGGCTTTTTTGTCGCGGTATTTGGTCCGCTCAAAAGCATCAAAAAAGGATACCGTTTTGCTTTTTTGCGTCAAACGGTATCCTTTTTTGTTTGTTTTATTCGCCGAAATTCGTATCGCCGAAGATGCCGGCGATATGCTTTGCAACAAGGGTATTATCGGTGATGGTGTCGGATCTTACCAGCGCCTCCACACCCTCGCCAAGGGCAAAGATGGGGGCGTTGTTATTGGTGTGCTGCCAATAATCGGTAGAGGTCTCGTTTTCAAATACGTAGCTGCCGTCGGGCTGCTTGGTCAGACCGCCGGTCTCGTGATCTGCGGTGATGATCAGCGCCGTATTGGGGTGTAGCATCACAAAGGCGACCACGTAAGCAATGCACTGATTGTAGCGCACCACGCAGTCCTGCATGCGGCTCATAGAGGTATCGCCCTCGTGCGATCGCTTGTCGATGTGTGCCTCCTCGATCATCATAAAGAAGTCGGCACCGTCGGCGGAGAGAGAATTCAGCGCTGTTCTCGCAGGCGTAGCCAGATTGGAGACGCTGCCCTTGCAATAGTCGATCTTTTCTTCTTCTATAAGTGCATTGATCTGCTTTTGCAGCGTGGAGGTGGCATTGCGATCCTTGTGGTGGCAGAGGAACCCGGAGGGGGTCGCGCCGGTGATGGCATCGGTGGTCAGCACGCCCGTGTTGGCGCCTGCATCATGGGCAAGCTCGCGCACGTTTTCACGCACGACCTTGTTTTCATCCATACCGAGATAACCGTTCAAGGTCTTGTAGCCGGTAGCAAGAGCGGTGGCGGCAGCGGCGCTGTCTGTGTAGCCCTTTTTGCCATCGATCACCGATTGAGAGGCCGTGGTGCAGAAGGATTGGTGGGGAAGATCACGGGCGATAAAGCTTTCGAGCTTGCCGCTGTCCAGGGTGGCGTTGATGTGATTGTCACCCATACCGTCTCCGATCATCAGAATGGCGGAGGTGGCCTTTTCAAAGGTAAAGGTTTTTGGCGTGGGAGTGGTGGGGATGTCGGTGGTGTTGATATCCACGTTCACACCCTGGGAAGCAAAATGCAGATTGACCAATGCGCTGGCGGCACCGCCTACCATATAAGAGTTGCCCAGCATGATCAGCTTCGTGCCCTTGCTCATCAGTATGTATTGATCCTTTTGCAGTGCTTTTTTAGATGCCTCCTGAGAAGCAGCTCGCTCGGTCTCGCCAACCAGGATCTCGTAATCGGCCTCGGTCGTATCGTCATCCACCACTGAGAGACGGATGCCTGCATTCAGCTCCAGATAATCGGCCAGCGCCAATGCGGTATAGTAAGCGCAAAGCTCGGCGTCGGTGGCCTTATCCGCATCCTCGGGATAAACAATGGTGTAGTCGCTAAGGGGCACACCGTTGACCGAAAGCTTGCCGACTGCGTAAGGATACAGCACGGTATCGTTACGGTTTTTGTATACCGTTATCTTTTTTTCGGTCTTATTGACGTATTTTTCAATAAAATATTCTACTGCTTCTGCAGTGGCCTCCGGCGAGCCGCCCAGGATCACCACGCGATCGTTTTCGTATGTAATCACGTAATCCTTCAGGCGCAGCCCTTCCAGATATTTTTGCGATTCGCGGCGATTGGTGGCACCCACCAGTATTTCAGCGGCCGTCTCCGGCTGCTCCTCGCCTCCGGCGCTGTCATTCACACATTTCAGCGAAACGCCGAGATCCTTCTTGATCGCTTCAAATAGTGCCAGCGCAGTTTTGTTTTCTGCCTTGCTGTCGTCATCCTTGCCCGAGGGGCAAACGATCACGTAGTCGCTGTAGCCGTCCTCCAGAATGTCGATGGCTTTCTCCCTGTTGCCGCAGGCGGCAAGGAGAGGGAAGAGCATCAACAAGGCAAGCAGCAGTGATAAAGAGCGTTTTAACATAAATCCTCCCTTTGAAAAAAGACCGAGAGGCGCGGTGCTGATCGGTCTTTTTCGTTTTTGGTTAGTCGTTATCGGGGTCCGGGGCTTCGATCTCGTGGAATACAGACTCGGGGGTCTCACAAATAGCAAAGCAGCTGGCGGCCTTGGGGTCAATGAAGCCTTTGATCAGATCGGTGCCGATCACCGAGATCATATTATCCCAAAAGCCCTTGATATTGTAGAGAATAATTGGCTTATTGTGGCGCCCCAGCACCTTCAGCGTCAGGATCTGAAAGAACTCGTCAAAGGTGCCAATGCCGCCGGGCACGATCACAAAGGCATCTGCCTTTTCCTCCATAATGGTCTTGCGTTCGGCCATCGTTTCGGTGGCGATCAGCTCGGTACAAAGATTGCTGACAGGCTCCAGCGTGTGCATAAAATGCGGTGTCACGCCGATGATCTGCCCGTGACCTGCGGCAACGCCTCTGGCGGCAGCGCCCATCAGGCCTGTAGAACCTGCACCGAATACCATGGTGTGGCCGCGCTTGGCGATGGCGCGTCCCAGCTCCTCCACGCCCTCTACGTAGGCGCGATCAATGCGGTCGCTTGCAGCACCATAAAGTGTAATATTCATAAAGCACCTCCTTCATAAGGGTGGTATAAATATTTTATCACAACTGCATCAAAAATACAAGCCCCCTCATTTTCGGATCAGCGTGAACTTGCGCAGCAGCATGGAGGGACGGTAGGATAGCTTGGCGGCACGCAGGGTCTCCAACCCCATATCGTCCTCGCGATTGACGGTAGCAAGCGCAGGGAAGCGTGCCAGCATCATCCGCACGAATTCCCGATTGATCATAGGGTAAGCGCCCTGCACATGGGGGAGCGCCTTCTCAAAATGCACGCAGAGGGTGTCGTCCGATAGCATGCTGCCTACGGTGAAGGCAACGGGATCACCGTTGGCGATCAGCAATGCGCCGTGAAGCGCCAAGGCCTCGTATGCCGCAAAGGCACGCTCAATGGCAACACGCTCGTGCTGCGTGCCATCGTCAAGGCGGTCCTTTCCCCATATATCCAAAATAGCACGGCAGCCGTCGAAGTCTGCGGCCTCAAGGGGCTTTACCGACCACTCGTTTGCGGCGGTAAAGGCGTTGATGTGGTTGCGCTTGCCGTGCAGCTTTTTGCCGGAAAGGGTGGAAAGCGAGGTGGCATCATAAAGGTAGTCTGCGATATCTCTTTCCTCAAAAAACGAGAACGTGTCGGGAAATTCGTGCAAAACAGCTTCCAGCTCGGTTTCTGTAACGGCGGTCAGACAAAGCTGCGGCTCTGCAGAGAGCAGCACCTCTATCGTGGGTCTCAGCGCACCGCCACCGATGGGATAGAGATATTGGTAGCCCTTCTTCACGTGAAAGCGCACTATAGCGCGCTCGCCCCAAAAGGCGATCTCCTGATGATAGGTCTCGTTCCACAAATAAAGGTTCGCAAAGGCATGGTCGGCGCTGGGCGAGCCCTCTGCCGCAGCGGCGGCAAGGTAGCGATCCCGATCAGCAACGGTCACAGCGTGAAAGGAAAGGGTGGGGGTAAGAGTCTCTTGAATCATTTGCTTTATTTTTCCTTGTAATAGAGATAGCAATGGCAGAAGCCCTCAAAGCTGGGGTCTGCGATCTGTGCCTTGAACTCTGCGCACATGCACTTGGTCTCGGGTGTGCGCTCCAGACGGCAGGGGCAATAGCCACCTGTCATCAACAGGCCCTGGCGGATGGTCGCCACAACTTCCTTATCCGGATTTTCCTTAATTTTCATTTCTTTTTCACACTCCGTCTTGATTTTGTTATGCGTATGGGATATAATAAAGGCAAAGAAAAAACATATGAAAGGAGAACAGAGATGTCTGTTGAACACGTTACCGCCGCAAGATTTGAGGAGCTGATCCGTGGCAGCAAGCCGGTCCTGCTTGATTTTTATGCCGATTGGTGCGGCCCTTGCCGTATGATCGCGCCCGCAATTGAGGAGATCGCAGAGGAGCACCCTGAGATCGTGGTGGGCAAGGTCAATGTTGATGAGGAACCGGGTCTTGCCAGAAAATTCGGCATAGTTTCCATTCCCTTTGTGGCACTGGTCAAAAACGGCGAAATCGCCGCTACCGCGCTCGGTTATCGTCCCAAGACGGCATTGCTGGAGGAGCTCGGTCTTTGACTGCCTATATTTAGTATAGCAGAAATTCAGAAAAGAGTAAAGGGCTTGTTGACAAAAGTCTGAGAAAAAGGTATAATAAAAGTATCCCACGCAAAGGAGGATTTTACTCATGCAGGTTACCAAGGAAAGTATTATCGGCGACGTGCTGGATTATAATGCCGGCACCGCAAAATTTTTCTTCGAGATCGGCATGCATTGCCTCGGCTGCCCCGCTTCTCGCGGTGAGTCGATCGCCGATGCTTGTGCCGTTCACGGTACCAATGCCGACGAGTTGGTTCGCAAATTGAACGAGTTCTTGTCTGCACAATAAGAAACCGGTCGGGCTCGTGAAAACGTGTCCGACCTTTCTTGCATTTGCTCAAAAAGGAGAAGACGATGACAGTATCCGAATTGTATCAATATATATCCGCATTTGCGCCTCGCGCGCTTTCCGCCTCCTGGGATAACGACGGCATTGCCTGCGCCGCCTCGCTTGACCGCCCGGTGTGCCGCGTGCTGGTGGCCCTGGATGCCACCGAGCGCACCGTCAAAAGAGCGGTAGAGGAGCATTTTGACCTGCTGCTGACCCACCATCCGCTTCTTTTCCGCGGTGTGAAGGAGCTGACCCCCGTTCACACGGTGCCTCGCAAGCTGCTGGCGCTGATAAAGGGGGAGGTCGCGGCGATGAGCTTTCACACCAGATTGGATGCCGCCGAGGGCGGTGTGAACGATATTTTGGCGGCAAAACTGGGGCTCTCCGAGGTGACGTCCTTTGGCCCCGAGGGGGAGGAATTCGGCCGTATCGGCAGCCTTCCTGAAGCCGTAGATGTCAGCAAATATGCCACAACGGTATGCGAAAAGCTGAACATTCCCGCAGTTTTGCTGTCGGGAACGGGTAAAATAAAAAGGGTTGCCGTGCTTGGCGGCGAGGGCGGTGATTTTGTGGATGCAGCCGTTGCCGCAGGTGCCGATCTGTTCCTTGCCGGGCGCATCGGCTATCACCGTATGCTGGACGGCGCCGAGGAGGGGATTGCCCTCATCGAGGCCGGTCACTTTGCCACCGAGGTCGCGGTCTGCCATAAGCTGGCAGAGCTTGTGAAAAAGGCCGACCCTGCGATCGTTGTTGAAATCGATACCAAACCCACCATTCAGATGGTGACAAGATGAAGGAGTGTAAAAAAAATGACCTACGTAACTGCCGGTATTTATGGAGATTGGGAGCGCTACAACAGCCTGCTTCAGAAGATCAATTTAAAGGAGAGCGACGTGCTTTACGTCCTTGGCGACGTGGTAGACTACGGTGAGCAGAGCATGGAGGTGCTGACCGACATGAGCATGCGTGCCAACGTGTATCCTGTGGCGGGAGAGCGCGAGCTGCTGGCACTGCGGATGCTTGCCGGCTTTGATAAGATGCTGAAGGAGGGCTCGATGCCCGACCCTGAGTTCGCCGCCGAAATGACCGCTTGGGCAAATGATGGCGGCAAGCCCACCTTGGATGGCTTCCGCGCCTTGGATGACGATATGCGCGAGGGCGTGTTGGATTATCTTTCCGAATTCGTGTTGTTCGAGGAGGTAGAGACCAAGGGCAAGTCCTTTGTGCTGGTGCATACGGGCATTGCCGATTTTGACCCCGATACCGCCCTTGACGATTATGAGCCGGAGGACTTTTTCACCCCCGCGCCGGCAGGTTCTGCCTTCTTCCCGGATCGTACGCTGGTAGTAGGTCATACGCCTACCGATAGCGGCAAGATCGAATATGAGGAGGGCATTATCCGCATTGACTGCGGTGTGCTGCAGGGCGGCTCGCTTGCCGCGCTTTGCCTGGAAAACGGAGAGGAATTCTATGCCTGAGCTGCAAAAGGGAAGCGAGCTTTTGCTGGAGGTGACCGATCTGAACAATCTGGGGTGCGGCGTTGCCCACGCCCCGGACGGCAGAGCGGTCTTTCTGGCAGGCGCCGTGGCGGGGGATACCGTCAGGGCACTGATCATTAAGGTGAATAAGACCTTTGCCGTGGGTCGTGTGCTGGAGGTGGTGACCCCCTCCTCCCACCGTGCCGACGGCTATTGCGCAGCGCCCGCCTCCTGCGGTGGCTGCGTTTATCGCTATCTGACCTATGAAAAGGAGCTGGCGCTGAAGCGTGAGCTGGTCGTGCAAATGTTCCGCAAGGCGGGGCTTGCCGATGTGACGGTGGAGGCGGTGCAGACCACGGGGGCGATCAAGGGCTACCGCAACAAGGCGGAATACCCCATAACGGGTGGTAAAAACGGCCTTTTTGGCGGCTTTTACGCCCAGAAAACCCACAGGGTCGTGCCTTGCTCCGATTGCTCGCTTTTGCCCCCTGTTTTTGGCGAAATTCTCGATACGTTCTGCGATTTTTACACCAAGCTGGGTGTTTTGCCCTATGACGAGGAGACGGGGAAGGGCGTGATTCGCCATCTCTACCTGCGCCAAGGGGTGGGAACGGGCGAGCTGATGGTCTGTCCTGTTATTAACAGCAAGTCTTTGCCAAAAGAACAGGAGTTTGCAGATATATTATTGCAAAAATTTCCGCAGGTGACCTCGGTGATGATCAACGAGAACACCCGTCGCACCAACGTGGTGCTGGGGGAGCGCTATCGCACGGTCTACGGCAAGCCCTACATAGAGGACGTGCTGTGCGGCAAGCGCTTCCGCATTGCGCCGGCATCCTTTTATCAGGTCAACCACGATGCGGCGGAGCTGCTTTACGGGCTTGCCGCCGAGCGGACAGGCCTTGACGGAAAGGGACTTTTGCTGGATCTTTATTGCGGCGCGGGTACCATCGGACTTTCGATGGCACAACGGGCGGGGGAGGTCATCGGTATTGAGATCGTGCCCGCCGCCGTGGAATGCGCCAATGTGAATAAAGCCCTGAACGGTATCGAAAACGCCCACTTTTATTGCGGTGATGCCGCCAATGCGGAGGGGCTGCTTGCCCCCGTGGAGGCGGAGCGCGGCACCCTGCACCCCGACGTGGTGATCCTGGATCCGCCCCGCAAGGGCTGTGACCGCCAGCTGCTGGAGTTCCTCGCCGCACGCGAGGTGCCTCGCATCGTCTACGTCTCCTGCGGCCCTGATACCCTCGCCCGCGATTGCGCCATCCTGCGCGACCTCGGCTATGAGATCGGTGTTGTAACGCCCGTTGATCTTTTCCCGCGCACTGGCCACGTTGAATCTGTCGTTTGTCTCAAACGACAGATTCAACAATGAATTGCGCGAGCGCGTGAATTGAGTGCGTTGCACTCATGAATTGGCTTCGCCATGAATTGCGCCTGCGGGCGCATAAGTTTGGACACGCAATTCAATTCATGGAGCGTAGCGAGAAATCATGATGCAATAGCATCAATTCATGACACAAAGTGTCAAATCATTCTAGTAGCGAGGTTTTACGATGAAAGAAAACTTTTTAGTCGATTTGTCAAAGCAATTTGCTGTTGATATCGTTAATCTTTGCACCGATATCAAAGAAAACCGCAAAAGCAATGTTTTGCTAAACCAAATATTACGCAGCGGCACAAGCATCGGTGCGAATATTCACGAAGCAAACTATGCGGCAAGCAAAGCAGACTTTATTAACAAATTTCAAATCGCACTTAAAGAGTGCTACGAAACAGACTATTGGCTCGGTCTGTTCAAAGATACGCACATGATAACCGAGGAAGAATATAAGGATATGTTCGCAAAATGCAGTAAGATACGCAAACTGCTCATCGCTTCCATCACCACCGCAAAGGAAAACGGATAAGGACAAATGTGAGTTTTGAGCAAGACCCGAAAGTTCAGTTTACAGCAGTACGGTATAACATATCGAAAGGAGTCTTATGAAAAACAGATTTGTAGCCTTTAACATTTTAATAGCAATTGTGCTGCTGCTTGTTTTAGTGCTTAGTTTAATATTCACTTTCTCATATCAACAGCCGACGGGATTAAAACAGCAAACGGGTATTGTGTCTAAATTCAATCAATACGATGAGAAATGGTACGATAATATTTTTGGAAATTCTAAAGGTTCTTACTTCGATGTGCGATTTGAAGATAATTCTTACTTTGAGGCAACAGGAATATGCTATGACAACATTGATAGAAGATTATTTGAAGAGCTACAGATAGGCAAAGAACTTACGATTACTTATTTTGAAAAAAGTGGTGGATTAAGAAAAATATGCGCCCTTGAATATAACGGTGAAACATATTTATCACTCAACGATGTTTTGAATGAATATAGCAAAAACGAAAAGACCGCACATATTGTTGGTCCAACGATTATGGCACTCTCAATATCGGTAGGCGCACTTTTGTTTGTTGTTAACTATAAGAAAAATCGCGGGAAGTAAATATACCTTTTGGCTTTACAACCCCCGTTTTTGACTGATTTTGAGACCTTTTGCTCTCTTGACCTACGTTGAGAGTGTCGTTTGTCTCGCAAGGAGGTAAAAGTCATATGAATAAAACGATTTCTGACGGGAAATGGATCAGAACGTTTGATTTGGACTTGCATTGGAATTTTACGATACATACAGATAAGTTTGTTGTTCATATTACGGGCGGTAGCGTCGTTATATCGGATAAGAAAACGGGTACTTTGCTCAACCAAATCAAAAGATACAATTATTTGTATACGGGAGATGTAAAGCCTGATGAAACAGAACTCTTTGCGTTGGAAAATGGCAAGCATTTCTATATCATCTCCTTAGAAGATTTTACACAAAAGCTGAGAGTTACGCTTCCGCGTTTTTACGAGGCTATAGACGTATATGGCAGTTTTTCAAGCGATGGAGAAATGCTATATGTACCTGTGCAAAGATGGCGAAAGGATGGCTACGAATACTGTCTTTGTGAATATGAAACAAAAACTTATTCGTTGGTGAGTATGGAAAAAATCCCATATTCGCAAGTGACGCACTGGATATAAAACAGGCAGCTTTTGGGGAATGGAAAATATACCTTTTGCGCTCCTCGCTCACGTTGAGCTTGTCGATCGTCTGACGAAACAAAAACCGTAAGCCCGAACGAAGCTTGCCTTGAAAAAATCTTTTTGCCCAATTCGCTAAAAAAGGAGACCGTCTATGAAAATTTGTGTCATTCAGCCTCATTATTCCTTTGATGAAAAGGACCTGGCGCAATGCTTTGGGGATCTGCTTGCGCTGCTGGATCAATGCGACGAGAGCATGGATCTGATCGTTCTGCCCGAGTATAGCGATGCGCCTGCGGACGTGCAGGGGGAGAAGGGCTTTTACGATGCGGTGGAGGCGAACAACGCGATACTGCTGCAAAAGGCCTGCGAAACGGCAAAGCGATGCCACGCGCTCCTTTTCGTCAATGCGGGCTATCGGACCGAGCAGGGCATCCGCAACACCACGCACGCCATCGACCGTGAGGGCCATATCGTGGGGCGGTATTTCAAGGCGCATCCCGCGCCCAGCGAGGTGAAGACCGATGCGGAGGGCGGACACGCTCTTGACGTGGCGTACAGCTACGAGACCGCCGCGCCTTACGTGCTGGAGCTGGAGGGGCTGCGCTTTGCGTTCCTCACCTGCTACGACTTTTATTTCTATGAAAATTTCGCACGGATCGCCCGCGAAAAGGTGGATATCATCATCGGCTGCTCGCTGCAGCGCACCGATAGTCACGAGGCGCTTTCCATCATCAACCGCTTCCTTTGCTACAACACCAACGCGCACCTTATCCGCGCCTCGGTGTCTCTCGGCGAGGATGCCAAGCTTTGCGGCTGCAGCATGGTGGTATCCCCCAAGGGCGAAATGCTGCTGAATATGGAAAGCCGCGTGGGGCTCGGCGTTTGCGAGATCGATCCGCAGAATAAGTACTACAAGCCCGCCGGGCATATGGGCAAGCTGAGATCCCATTACGAATACATCGAGGAGGGGCGCAGACCCTGGCTCTACCGTAACGGCGGCCCCTCGGTGGTGCCCTTTGACGGTGTGATGGCCTATCCCCGTCTTTGCGCTCACCGCGGCTTCAGCACCGTGGCGCCCGAAAACAGTATGCCCGCCTTTGGCGCGGCGGTGGCGCTGGGGGCAGAGGAGATCGAGTTTGACCTGTGGTCCACCAAGGACGGCGTGCTGGTCTCCTGCCACGATAGCACTCTTGACCGTGTCAGCAACGGCAGCGGCAAGATCTACGACCATACCTACGAGGAATTGCTGCAGCTGGACTTCGGTGCCAAGCACAGTGAAAAATTCAGGGGCTTGCAGATCCCGACCTTTGAAGAGATCCTGCAAAAGTTCGCAGGTCGCGTGATCATGAACATCCACGTGAAGATCTGGGATAAAAATTGCGAGGATGCCAAGATCGAGGAGATCGTGGGGCTGGTGCGCAAATACGATTGCGAAAAGCATATTTACTTTATGACCACAAGCGATGCCATCATCAAGCGCGTGATGGCGTACGCTCCCGACCTGCGTGTTTGCGTGGGTTGGGATGGCAACAAGGATCCCATGTCCATTGTGGATCGCGCCATTGCGCTGGGTGCCTATAAGGTGCAGCTGTTCAAGCCCTATTTCAATCAGGAGAGCATCGACAAGGCCCACGCCCACGGCATCCTTTGCAACGTGTTCTGGGCAGACGACCCCGAGGAGGCGTGTCGCTATTTTGACATGGGCATTGATACCGTGCTGACCAACGACTATCTGACCGTATACAATGCGGTGAAGGGGAAGCCGCAATGAAGCTGATACCGCAAGCGCTTACGAGCGATGCGGCATTGAAAAAAAGGCAAAAAGAAGCTTGATCCCATTCATCTGGTGAAGAGGGAATCGGTCAAAATATACGGCAACGGGGTGAGAAAATGGAGTATAAGGCATATTGTGAGGCGGTGGTCTCCAAGGGCACACGTCTCTTTACGGCGGTATTGCTGCCGCGTGATGAGGGGCAGTTCCCCTGCGTGGTGATCAGAACGCCCTACGTGGATGCATTGGAGCCACTTTCCGAGGCGGAGATCTGCGCCGCCTATCTGAAGGAGCACGTGCGGTGGCTGGAGCGAGGCTACGCCATCGTGCTGCAGCATTGCCGCGGCAGAGGCAAGAGCGAGGGCGATTGCATTCCGTATATCAACGAGCGGGAGGATACCCGTGCCCTGTATGCATGGATCCGTCAGCAGCCCTTTTATAACGGCGAGCTGTTTTTAAAGGGCGGCAGCTATCTGACCAGCGTGCATTACTGCGCCGCCCCCTTCGAGGAGGATATCAAGGGTGCCATCTTCGGCATTCAGGATACCGAGCGCTATAATATTTGCTACCGCAACGGCTTTCTCAAAAAGGGGCTTCACGGTAACTGGTACGTGGGCATGTACAAGGCCAAGTCCAAAATGAAAAAGCACTATACCAAGGGCAGCTTTGAGACCTTGCCCCTTTCCGCCTTTACCGAGACCGTGTTCGGGGAGTCGGTGGCGGATTTTGACGAGATGCTGCGCTCTCCCCGTCCTACCGATCCCTTCTGGCAGACCCACAACGGCGGTGCGGATGCGCGTGGGGCGACCGATCACGTGAATTTTCCGGTACTGTTTACCACAGGCTTTTACGATCTTTATACCGGCGGCATTTTCGATATGTGGCACGCCATGAGCGCGGAAAGCCGTGCACGTTGTGCACTTTTGGTGTCACCGTACGATCACGGAGATAGCTTCAACGAGGCGACCGGCTACGCCTTCCCCAAGGGACGGCGGAAGGAGGGCTTTGGTGCGGATCACGAGATCGATTGGCTGGATGCCATCCGAAAGGGGAGCAAGCCGCCCGTGCCCCCCGGTAAGGTCACCTACTATAATTTGTTTGCAAATTGCTGGCAGACCGATGATTTCGCGCAGCCGGATGCCGCGCTTTCCTTGCCACTTGGCAAGGCGTCGGTCAGCTATACCTATAATCCCTTTGATCCGCCCCGCTTCAAGGGCGGGCTTTCCTGCAACTTCGGCGGCAGTGCTTTTCAGGATCCGCCCAATGCGCGGCATGATATCATCTCGGTCTACACCGCCCCCTTTGAACGGGATACGCAGGTAAAGGGCAAGATGTCCGCGACCCTGCGCGTTTGCTCGGACTGCGAGGACACCTGCTTTTACGTGCGCGTCAGTATTGCCAAGGAGCGCGGTGACTTTGGTCTGCGCGACGATATCACGTCTCTTTGCTATCAGCTGGGGGACTATGCGCCCGGCACGGCGGTGGACCTGCGCTTTAGCTTTGATGAGCATGCCTTCCTGATCAAAAAGGGAGAGCGCCTGCGTGTGGATATCGCCTCCGCCAATGCGGAGCATTACGTGCGCCACACCAATAAAAAGGGGCTTTACAGCGAGCAGGCAACGGCCAAGATCGCACACAATACGGTGTATCTGCAGCACTCTTTGCTGACGGTGCCGATAGAAGAAAAATAAGAAACGGTATGCGTTTTTGGATAAAAACGGCATTTATCAGTTCATAATGGAGGCACGACATGAAGCAGCTGAAATGCGGTGCGGCGGAGCGTGTGGTCACGCCGCCCCTTGGTAAGAATATTCCCCAATGCATGGCCCCCAACTACGCCACGGGCGTGAAGGATGATCTTTACACCCACGCGTTGGCGGTGGAGTGTGAGGGCAATGCGGCGATTCTGATTTCTATCGATACCAGCGGTCTCGGCACTGATTTTACCGACCGCGTGCGTGCGGCGGTCTCCAAGGAAACGGGGATAGCCCCCACCGCCATCATGGTCAGCGCCATTCATATCCACACCGGCGGTCCGCAGCTGCTGGATACCTTTTGGGGGCAGGGTGAGGATGCGGAAACGGACGCGCTGTTCTTTCGCGAGACGGTGGATGCCGCTGTTTCGGCATACCGCGCTCGTGTGCCGGTGATCGCAAGCTTTGCCGTGGGGCAGGAGGATCGCATCAGCTTTTGCCGCAACTACCGCCTGACCGACGGCAGTATTAAAATGAACCCGGGGCGTAAGCACGCTCATGAGATCGTGGAGGCGGTGACCCCCATCGACCCCACTCTGTCTGTGCTTCGATTTGAGGATATGTCGGGCAAGCCCGTAGCGGAGATCGTCAATTTCGCTTGCCACCCCGATACGGTGGGGGGCACCGAATATTCTGCTGATTTTCCCGGTGCTATGCGCCAAAATCTGAAAACGGTATACGGAAACGATTACACGGTGCTGTTTTTTAACGGCTGCAGCGGCAATGTCAATCACATTGATGCGAGACGTTTTACGGATCCCGATTTCCGCTATCCCAAGGATCATTATAAAAAAATGGGCAGGATCCTTGCAGACGATGTGCTGGAGCTGCACAAGCGTTTGCGGCCGATGGCAGATACAACGGTCGGCGTAGCTCATCGCCGCTATGAGGAGCCCCGCCGTCAGCCTGCCGACGTGGATATGCAATGGGCGGCAGCGGTGCTGGCAAACGAGAGCAGCAAGGTGGATCGCCGCCTTGCAAGGGAGTTGTACGCCCTGCAAGAGCAACCGCGCTACACCGAGCAGGTGGAGCTGCAGGTCATCCGTATCGGCGAGCTTTACGTGGTCGGCATCCCGGGTGAGCCCTTCTCGGATCTGGGCCTCCGTCTGCGCGCGCTGGTGGCGCCGAGACAGGTGATGATCTCCGAGCTTGCCAATAACGAGCTGGGGTATTTTGCCACCGAGCCCGCCTTTGGCGGTCGGGTCTACGAGGCGATATTGCCAAGCGCCCCCTTTGAATTATCGGTTCTGGACCGCATGATCGAAAATGCGGCAGAGCTTGTGAAGCAGCTTTGATTTGGGAAAGGTGGAAACTATTATGAAGCTTTATTTTGAAAATGCACAAGGTCTGGATGACGGTATCGCGCTGCTCCTGGAGGATCTGGACGTGACCCTTGCCCCCGATGCGGAGGTGACCGTGACCGTGTGCGAGCTGGAGCGGGATCAGCTTTGCATCTCGCTGGCAAGTGACAAGGCAACGATCTCCTACGGCGGTGGAAGGGCGCGCTTTTTCAGAGGTCTTGCCACCCTTGTGGGCTGGCTGAAGGAGGGCGTTTGCGAAAGGACTGTTACAGAAACGCCTCTCTTTTGCAGCAATGGCGCCATGGTGGATATGTCCCGCAATGCGGTGATGAATGTTCCTACCGTCAAGATGATGCTGCGCAAAATGGCGCTGATGGGCATGAATACCTTTATGCTTTATACAGAGGACACCTATGAGATCGAGGGTCGCCCCTATTTCGGCTATATGCGCGGTCGCTATACCCCCGCCGAGATCAAGGAGCTGGATGCTTACGCCCTCAAGCTCGGTATCGAGCTGGTGCCCTGTATCCAGACCCTGGGGCATCTGGAAAGCGCTCTGCGTTGGAGCGTGACTGCACCCTACAAGGACACCGCGGACGTTCTGATGGTGGATGCGGAGGAGACCTATCGCTTGATCGACGATATGTTGCGCACCGTGGCGGCGTGCTTCACCAGTCGCCGCTTGCACATCGGCATGGATGAGACCCACTCTCTCGGCACCGGCAAGTATCTGGATAAGAACGGTTACCGCCCCCGTGAGGAGTTGTACCTGCGGCATCTGAACAAGGTGTCCGAGATGGCGATCGGCTACGGCTTTAAGCCTATGATGTGGAGCGATATGTTCTTTCGTATGTCGGGCGGTCAGCTGCAGGGCTATAAGGATTATGACAAGCGCACCGTGCTGCGTAGCGACATTGCGGAGCTTGTGCCGCGTGGCGTGCAGCAGGTGTTCTGGGATTACTACAACCCCGACGAGGAGTTCTATAGCATGAACATCGACAAGCACAGGCAGCTTGGGGAGAATATCATGTTTGCAGGCGGTGTCTGGACCTGGAGCGGTCACTGTCCGCTCTTTTCCCGCTCTCTGCGCCACACCATCCCTGCGCTGGATGCCTGCCGTAAGAAGGGCATCCGCGAGGTGCTGGCCACCGTCTGGCACAACGGCGCGGAGTCCTGCCTTGTGCTGTCTCTTGCGGGTCTTGCCTGGTATGCGGACTACGACTACACCGGCGGATATGACGAGGAAAGCGTCAAGCGCTGCTTCCGTTACGCCGTGGGTGAGCGCTATGACGATTTTTTGAAGACCGAGCTGCCCGAGCATCCCCATGGAGCGGATATGTGTATCACCCGTTCGTTGGTCTATAACGATCCGCTGCTTGGCCTGATGGATAAGCATCTGGAGGGGATCGATATGCAGGCCTACTATAAAAAGGTGATCGCCGAGCTGGCAGGGCTCGGATCGGCAGGGATCTTTGCCCCTGCCTTCGAGACGGTGCGCGCCCTTGCCGATCTGCTTTACAATAAGGCGGATTTCGGCGTGCGACTGAAGAAGGCATACGATGCGGACGATAGGGAAGCGCTGGCTGCAATGGCAGAGGAGTGCGACACGGTAGTCGCCAAGCTCCGCACCCTGCGCGACGTGCATCGAGCCGCCTGGATGAAATACTGCAAGCCCTTTGGCTGGGAGATCTTTGACATTCGTTACGGCGGTCAGCAGCTGCGCTTCGAAACGGCAAAGGCGCGTATTCTTGCCTATCTTGCAGGCGAGATCGATGCCATCGAGGAGCTGGCAGAGGAACGCTTGCGTTTTGATTGCGCCCCTGAGGGCACCGAGCCCGTTACAGGTAAATTTCTGTGGCACACGTACACAAAAACAAGCGGTACTGCCGCGTTCAGATGAGAAAAACCTATACCGTTTGGGGACTTTTTGAAAAATGATGCTAAAAAATGAAACGCTGATCGACGGGGTGGGGAGCTCCTCACTGATGGTATATATTCCGTGCTTTGATCTGTGTGATGTGATTGCGGGCGCACGCCGCACGCCCCATCCCGCCTTTGCGGTAAACGGGCGCGTGCTGGACGGCATTTACATTTCAAAATATCAGAACGTGGTCGAAAAAGGGGGTGCCCGATCCGTGGCGGATCGGGATCCCGCCGTTTGCATCACGTGGGATGAGGCAGAGGCAGCCTGTGCCCGAAAGGGGGAGGGCTGGCATCTGATGACCGCTATGGAATGGGGAGCCGTTGCTCTTTGGTGTCTGAAAAACGGATATTTGCCCTATGGAAACAACGGAGAGGGCAAGGATCACCGTGAAGCAGAGGCGGTGGCGCGCGTTTCCTATCGGGATGACGAGAAGGGGATCTTGCGCGTTGCTACGGGAACGGGGCCTGTTGCCTGGAGTCACAACGGGGCCGCCGACGGCATTTATGACCTGAACGGTAACGTGTGGGAGTGGATGGGCGGCTTTCGTCTTGTGCGCGGCGAGCTGCAGCTGATGCAGCAGGACACCTGGCTTGCAATCGACGGCAAAAGCGGCGGCTATCTGACCCCCGACGGAGAGGGCACCACCGCGAACAGTGTCAAGTTGGATTTTGCGGAGGGGCATTGGGTCTATACGGCAGAGGCCGTACAGGATGCCTATGCTCACGCTCGCTTTGCGCCGTTTGTACAGACAACGGCCAAGGGGCTTTGCCCGCAGGCAGTGGAGCTGCTTTGGGCGCTGGCGCTGTTGCCCGTTCCCGGTATGACCCTTGACGGAGTGGACCTTTACGCCAACAACGGTGCCTCGGAGCGGATGATGTTCCGCGGTGGCAGATGGGGGCAAGGGGAGAATGCGGGCGTGTTCAAGACCTGCCTGGACGACCCCAGGGGATACTGCGGTGAGGCAGTTGGCTTCCGTGCCGCATATTATCCCGAAAAATAACGAATTTATCGTACCGTTTTGCGGTTTTGGAGAAAAAACTATGATATTAGAGAAAATAGACCTAGCTGATTTTGATGCGATCTATGCCGAAATGGAGCAAAATTTTGTGCTTGAGGAGCGGCGAGACAAGGCGCATGCCAGAGCGGTCCTGGAGGACCCCAACTATACCGCTTTCCATTTGGTGAAGGATGGAATCCGCGTTGGCTTTGTAACGATCTGGCAGTTGGAAAAGATGGTCTTTGTGGAGCATCTTGTGGTTTATGCGGCGCACCGGAACGGCGGCCACGGCTCGGTGGCATTGAGGTTGTTGCAGCAGCGCTTCGGCGCGCTTTTGTTGGAGGTGGAGCATCCCGATAACGAAATGGCTGCCAGACGTATCGGCTTTTATGAGCGGAACGGCTTTCACAAAAACAAATATCCTTATGTGCAGCCCCCTTATCGAAAAGAGGGGATCGGCGTGCCGCTGATCCTGATGAGTTATCCTGTGCCCTTGTCGAACCCGGAGCGTGTGGCCAAGGAGCTGCAGGATCGCGTATATCGCGTGCCGAGGGTAGAGATGATCCTGGATACCGATTTCGGTTCGGATTGCGACGATGCGATGGCGCTGGCCTATCTGGTGGATGCAGAGCGCCGCGGCGCCGTATGCCTGAAGGCAGTCACCCATAGCAACGGCTGCGCCGAGGGCCCCGATGCGATCCGCGTCTTTTTTGAGGATCTCGGTGAGCCGGTGCCTCCCATCGGACGCGCCGCACGGGAGCTGAGGGCATACGATCATTATTGTAAGCAGATCGTAGAGCGCTTTGATAAAAGCGAGAAGAAGCATAGCTACGAGGATGCGGTCAAGGTGCTGCGCCGTGCACTGTGTGAGAGCCGCCGCGCGGTGATCTGCGCAGTGGGCGCTATGACCAATATCGCCGCGTTGCTGGAAAGCGAGGGAGATGAGATCAGCCCTCTTGATGGTGTATCTTTGCTGCGCGAACGTTGCGAAAGGCTCGTTCTGATGGCAGGCATCTTTGACCCCGACGTGGAGCGAACCGAGTGGAATATTCATCTGGATATTCCTGCGGCGCAGACTGTCGCCGAGCGATCTCCTGTTCCCGTGGTATGGCTGCCCAGCGAAACGGGTGCAGGCATCATGACCGGTGGACCTATCCTGCAAAAATATGGCGACGGCAATCCGCTGGCGCTGGCGTTTACATTGTTTCCCGGTGTGATCCAGCGAGGTGGAAGGTCCTCCTGGGATCCGGCTACCGTGCTTTACGGCTTTGAGGGCTGCGGCGCGTTTTTGGCGGAATCCCCTTGTGGGACGGTTACTGTCAACGAGCAGGGAAAAACCGTGTTTTCGCAGAACGGTGCAGGAAATCACCGCATTCTGACCTTGAAAGGGCGTGACGTGGAGGAAGCTATTGCCGCACGTATCGATCAATGCGCCGCGCGCCTTTATGCGTATAGAAAGGAAAAAATATAATGCTGATCGATCTGCATGCACATAGCTCCGGCATCAGCATTTGCTGCAAGGCAGATGTGCCCACAATGGTGCGTGAAGCCAAAAAGGTCGGACTGGATGGCATCGTGCTGACCAATCATTATTGCAAGCAATATATCGGAGATACGGAGCTGCAGGAATACGTTGGGCGCTATATGGCGGAATACCGTTATGCCGCAGAATATGCCGAAAAGGAAGGTATTCGGTGTTTTTTTGGTATTGAGGTCACATTGGAGCTTCATGACAGGCTGCATTTTTTGCTTTACGGCGTAGGCGAGAACTTTTTGTACAGCCATCCAACGATGTTTGACTACACGCTTGCAGAGCTATATGCTCTTGTCAAAAAAGAGAACGCGATGCTGGTGCAGGCGCATCCGCATCGCAAGAAAAAGCAGTTACAGGATGTTTCCTTTATGGATGGCATAGAGATCAGCTGCCATCCCAAATATGAGAGCACGCATCTGCAGGAGCTTGCACAGATCGCGGCGAAAAGCGGCAAGATCCTGACCTGCGGCGGCGACTATCACGCCGATACGCCGTATCGGCCTTGCTGCGGCGTTTATCTGCCGGATGAGCTGAGGGATGCCAAGGAGATCGCCGCATATCTGATGGACGCCCGGAGCGTACGAATGATGGTGCAGGAGACCGACGGCTCCGCTCCCGTTTCGGTGACCTTCGCGCGTGGCATTGGCCTGCGCGAGTAAGGAGGGTGTTTTGAAAAGAACACAGATAGATCCCAAAAACCTATATTTTCCCACCCCGTTCCGCCACTTTTTGCGCAGCGGCGCGGTTTTTGACAGCAGTTGCTCGCCTGAGGCGCGGGTCTTTTTCCTGGAGAAGGATGGGGGATATTTCTTGAAATGTGCCCCCAAAGGCACGCTTGCCGCCGAGGCGAAAATGACGGATTATTTTTATCAAAAGGGCCTTTCGGTGCCGGTGTTGGAGTATTTGTCGTTGGAGAAGGATTGGATGCTGACCCCACGTCTTGTGGGCGAGGATTGCACCCATGCGACCTATCTTGCCGAGCCGGAGCGACTGTGTGATCTGTTGGCTGTGACCCTTCGCAAGCTGCACGAGATACCGGCTGCGGATTGTCCCGTTCCCGACCGTATGTCGGCATATTTTGATACGGTGGAGCAAAATCACCGACAGGGCACGTTTGATAGCGGCTACCTGATGCCGGGGCAGAAGGGAATGGATGCCGAGGAAGCGTTTGCGTTTGTGATGCGGGCCAAGCCGCTTTTGCATGATCGCTCACTCCTTCACGGCGACTATTGCCTGCCCAATATCCTGCTGGACGGGTGGCGATTTTCCGGCTTTATCGATCTCGGGAACGGGGGCGTGGGTGACCGTCACATTGATCTTTACTGGGGGGTCTGGACGCTGCAATTCAATTTAAAAACAAGCTGCTACGCCGAGCGCTTTCTGGATGCTTACGGCAGGGACAAGATCGAACCTGCGCTGCTTGACGTGATCGGTGCTGCGGAATGCTTTGGATAAAAAAGTGACAAATGCCATAGAAAAACGGAGATATACTATGTTTAACGGTAAAATGAAGGCGATCACCTTCAGCTATGACGACGGTGTTACGCAGGATAAGCGCTTGATCGAAATTTTTAACAAATACGGGTTGAAGGCCACCTTCAATCTCAATTCCGGGCTTCTCGGCAAGGAGTGGACACTGGTACGAGACGGCGTGACGGTGGATCACAACAAGATACCCGTTGCCGATGTACGCGCGGTATATGAGGGGCACGAGGTCGCCGCCCATACCGTAACGCATCCCTTTTTGCCGAAAATCGAGGATGAGCAGGAGATCGTGCGGCAGGTAGAGGAGGACCGTTTGGCGCTCTCTGATCTGATGGGCTACGAGGTGGTAGGATTTGCCTATCCCGGCGGCGGTATCAATCACGATAAACGCGTGGCAGAGATCATTCGCCGCAAAACGGGTGTGAAATATTGCCGCACCACCGATTCTACCCGCAGCTTTGCACCGCAGACCGATCTGTATGAATTTAATCCTACCGTTTACCACCACGTGGAGATGGAGGAGATGTTCCGCCTTGGCGAGCGTTTTCTTTCTATGCAGGCTGATACGCCACAGATCTTTTATATCTGGGGGCACGCCTATGAATTTGACATTCGGGACGAATGGGACAGGTTTGAGGAATTCTGCAAAATGATCTCGGGCGCGCCAGACGTGTTTTATGGCACCAATCGCGAGGTTTTGCTCGGTGGCAAAAAATGAGCGTCAAGCCTTGACTTTTAGCGTTGTATCTTTTATAATATTCATAGACTGCGCACAGCGCAATTTGAAAAAACGAGAGGTAATCAATATGTATCGTATCGGTATCGACCTTGGTGGCACCAATATTGCTGCCGGACTTGTCAATGAAAATTATCAGATCGTTCGTAAGGATAGCGTTCCGACCAATGCACAGCGCGACCCTGCCCTGATCGTGGATGATATTGCTATGCTTTGTAAAAAGCTGTGCGCCGGCGAGGGCCTGCAGATCGCGGACATTGAAGCTATCGGTATTGCCAGCCCCGGCATTGCCAACCACGACGACGGTGTGGTGGAATATGCCAACAATCTGCCCTTCCGTAAGTTTGCTATCTGCGATATGCTGCGTGAGCGTACCGGCGTGAAGAACATCCACGTGGAGAACGATGCCAATGCCGCTGCTTGGGGCGAGGCTGTGGCAGGTGCTGCAAAGGGAACCAAGAAGTCTGTGATGATCACTCTTGGCACCGGCGTGGGCGGCGGTATCATCATCGACGGCAAGGTGTTTTCCGGCTTCAACTACGCCGGCGGCGAGCTGGGCCATACCGTTATTGAAAAGGATGGTGCTCCCTGCTCCTGCGGTCGCAAGGGATGCTGGGAGGCATATAGCTCCGCAACCGCGCTGATCCGTATGACCAAGGAGAAGATGGCGGAGTGCAAGGCGGCAGGTCGCGAGACCCTTTTGGAGAAGATCTCCGCCGAAAAGGGCAAGGTCTCGGGCAAGACTGCATTTGATGCGATGCGCGCAGGCGACGAGGCGGGCAAGGAGGTCGTGGATAAGTATCTTGCTTATCTTGCAACCGGTCTTGGCAATATGATCAACATCTTCCAGCCCGAGGTCATCTCGCTTGGCGGCGGTGTTTCCAATGAGAGAGAAAATCTGCTGAAGCCTCTCATTCCGCTCGTGCGTCAGGAGCAGTATGGCGGCGATCTGGTGTCTCTCACCAAGATCTGCATTGCCGAGCTCGGCAACGACGCAGGTATCATCGGTGCCGCGTTCCTCGGTATCTGAAAGCGGTTTTGAAAACCATAAAATGTGGCGGCGGGGTTGACACCTCGCCGCTTCTGTTATATAATAATACCATCACCCAATGAAGGAGTGTAAAAAATGACAGAGCAAGAATGGCGCAGCGTGATGCTGCAGGCGATCGGTGATGTGGATCTGACCGAGGAGGAGATCCCTGCCATCGATCTGTACCTGGATCAGATACTCAGCCTGATCGCGGATCGGAACGCAAAGTCTACACCACGCTATCAGGAGCGCGCGCTGACCAAAACGATGGTCAACAACTATTCCAAGGACGGATTGATCAGCCCGATCACGGGCAAAAAATACTCCCGTGCACATATTGTGGAAATGCTGTTGGTCTACGGCATGAAGAATACACTTTCTATTGATGAGATCAAGCGTACCCTGATCGGCGTGCGTGAGGAGTGCGGTTTTGAAGGCGAGGATATGATCGCCGCTTACCGTCGCTATCTGATGCTGAAGGAGCGCAACCGTCAGCGTGCAGTAGAGGCGGTAGAGGAAATGATGCGCGAGGATCAGCTTGATGTGAAAGACGATCACGACTTTTTCGTATCACTTTTGGATATTCTCTCGCTTTCCGCTTACTTGAAGGAGATCGGCAAGGAGCTGTTGGCCGCTCGTTATAAGGATCTGGCCACGGTAGAGCAGGATCATCAGGAGGAGGCGTCCGCCGAAAAGCGTGAGCGCAAGGAGGGCAAGGTCGCCGCCAAGCGTGAGCGCAAGGAGGAGAAGGTTGCCGTCAAAAAAGAAAAAAAGGCAAAAAAGGCGCAAACAAAGAAGGAAAAGGATACGGATGAGGCCAAACCGGAAAAGGATACGGACGACGAAGCAGAGCAATAAGCAAAAAAGACCGCAATGCGGTCTTTTTTGCCTTCTGACTTGACAAAAGGAGTCTTGCGCGATAGAATAATAAAAAAGGAGGTGGCAGCATGATACTGACCGTGACCGTTGATAACCAGGAAATATCCTTTGCGCTGTTTGAGGGCGGCATGGAGCCGTCGGAGGCGTATACCGAGGCGACCGTTCAGCTTGCCGCCTATCCCGTTCGTACTGCCGATGAATATGAGGCGCTGCTTTCTGTGATGCTGGTGCCCAAGGTGCTGGAGCGTGAGGTGGAGTGCTGTATCATCGCCTCCGCCGTGCCCGCGCTGACCGATCCCGTTTTTTGCGCAGTACGCCGTCTGTATCCGGATGCTGCTGCCCTGACGGTGGGAGCGGGGCTGAAGAACGGGCTGACCATCCGTACCGATGCGCCCGCTGAGCTTGGCGCCGATCTGGTGGCGTTGGTCTCGGGTGCGCTTACCCAACAGGAGCCGCCCTTTGTGGTGTTAAATTGCAGCAATACCGTAACTACTGTTTCTGCCGTGGCGGCAGGGAAGAACGGCCCCGAATTTCTGGGCTGTGCCATTCTGCCCGGTCCCGAGCTTGGCGCGGAGGCGCTGAAGCTGCACGCGGCGCAGCTGCCCCACGTGGGGCTTTCTTCGGCGGAGCGCGCCATCGGTACAAACACCGGAGACAGTATACGCGCAGGACTGATGCTCGGCTATGTGGGTGCGGTCAAGCATCTGACCGAGCTGTTTGAAAAGGAAATGGGTGTGGAGGAGCTGCCTGCCGTTTTGACGGGGGATCACCACGCCATGTTCATGTGGGAGCTGGATCGGCTCTGCATCCTACAGCCCGAGCTCGCCCATATCGGCTTGTACCGTTTGGCGTTGCTCAATGCCGGAAAATGCAAATATCCCCCCAAACGTGCTTGAAAAAGCATATATTTTGATCTTTACGGCGCGTGTCCGTTCAGATAAATTTGAACTGCGTTGTACTTGCAAGGGCAAGACGACAGCAGGGGTTAAAGTCCCCAAAGGAGGGTTCTGATGTTAAAGAACCAAAAAATCTCGACCCGTCAGCTGACCTTGGGCGCGATGCTGACTGCGTTGGTCGTGGTATTGCAGCTGGTCGGCAGCTTTATTCGCCTCGGTCCATTTTCTGTTTCGTTGGTGCTGATCCCCATCGTGGTCGGCGCGGCGACCTGTGGCCCGTACATCGGTGCATGGCTCGGTCTGGTGTTCGGCGTGGTGGTGCTGGCAAGCGGCGATGCAGCCTTCTTTCTACAATTCAATGCACCTGCTACCATTGCGGTAGTACTCACAAAGGGCATCGGTGCAGGCTTTCTTGCCGGCCTGGTCTATACCGCGCTGGAAAAGGTCAACCGATATGTAGCCGTTGTTGTTTCGGCCGTGGTCTGTCCCCTGGTCAACACGGGCATCTTTTTGATCGGTTGCCTTTTGTTCTTCCAAGAGGCGGTGGCTGTTCTGGCGGAGGGTGCCGGCTTTACGGGCAGTGCGACCGCCTATATGTTCGTGGGCCTTGCCGGCTTCAATTTCCTGTTTGAGTTGGGCTTCAATCTGATCCTCTCGCCCGTCATCGTTCGCTTGTTGAACATTCGCAAAAAATCGTAAAACGCAACACGTTATCAAAAAACCGCTCCGTTTCGTACGAAACGGAGCGGTTTTTATTGCGTTATCAGACCTTCTTGTAAAGCGGACCGTAGGTGGCACAGGCACGGTAGTCCTGACCCTCCTTGTCCATGCCGAAGGCGTTCCAGCAGGCAGGGCGGTAGATCTTGTCCTCGGGCACGTTGTGCATACAAACGGGAATGCGCAGCATCGAGCACATGGTGATGAGATCCGCACCGATGTGACCGTAGGAGATGGCACCGTGGTTGGCGCCCCAGTTCATCATCACCTCATAGGCGGTCTTGAAGGGGGAGCCCTCCTTGCCGTCGCAGCGAGGTGCGAACCAGGTGCAGGGCCAGGTGGGATTGGTGCGCTCCATCAGCGTGTCGGAGACCTCGTCGGGGAGATTCACCGTCCAGCCCTCTGCGATCTGCAGCACCGGGCCGAGACCCTTCACAAGGTTCAGACGGATCATGGTGCAGGGCATCTCCGCCTTGGTGGTGTAGTGGCTGGAGAAGCCGCCGCCGCGGAAGTTATCAAAGCCCGCCTCGCACCAGACAGTGGCATCGGTCATCTTTTTGATGTCCTCCTCGGTGACCTCCCACCATTTCTTCATAATAGCATTGCCATTTTCGTCGGTGCATTCGCCGCAGGCATCCAGGCAGGCGGCACCGGAGTTGAGCAGGTGGATGATACCGTTGGATTCGGCAGCCTTGCCCGTGAGGTCGTAACCGGTCACGCGCTTGGTGGCATCGGCAGACCAGTAGGTGCGCACATCCGCAAAGATCTGGGCGCGGTGGGTGAGCAGACGCATCATCAGCATACCCATGCCGTTGAGGATATCGTTCTCGGTGGCAAGGGTGAAGGGCTCACGGGCGCCCTCATAGTCAAAGGTGGAGGAGAGCAGCGCCTCGGGATAGTCGCAGTTGGGCCAATGGTCGGTCCACTGACGCTGACCCTGGAAGCCGCCTGCAATGGCGTTGTGACCTACCTTCTCCTCCTCAAACTGATCGGGAAGATTTTGGTTGCCTGCCATCAGATCCTTGATGATGCAGTACATCTTAACGGTGAACTCCCACTGCTTTTCCTTTTCCTCGGGGGTGAATTTGATGCGGCGCTCCTCGCCAAGAAATTCCACAGAGTCGGGGTTGTCGTCACGCCCCTCCTTGCAATGCTCGCGGGTCCAGGCAAGCGCCTTCTGATATTCCTCCTCGTTGTAGATGCCTTCTTCCATACGGCGCAGGATCTCGACCTCATCCACAGACTCCACGCGCATACCGAAGTAGCTCTCCATCATATCCTGATCCATAATCGAGCCGGCAATGCCCATGCACTGGGAGCCGATCTGCAGATAGGATTTGCCGCGCATGGTGGCAACGGCAACGGCGGCGCGACCAAAGCGCAGCAGCTTTTCCTGCACGTCCTCGGGGATCTGGGTCACCTGATCCCGATCCTGTACCTCGTGGCCGTAAATGCCAAAGGCGGGCAGACCCTTCTGGGCGTGACCTGCCAGCACGGCAGCAAGATAGACCGCGCCGGGGCGCTCGGTACCGTTAAAGCCCCAGACGCCCTTGATGGTGGTGGGATCCATATCCATGGTCTCGGAGCCGTAGCACCAGCAGGGAGTAACGGAAAGGGTGATGTCTACCCCCTCCTTCTTGAATTTTTCGGCGCAGGCGGCTGCCTCGGGCACACGACCGATGCAGGTATCTGCCATAACAACCTTGACGGGCTCGCCGTTGGAGTAGTACAGATTTTCCTCAAACAGCTTTTTGGCTGCCTTTGCCATTGCCCATACCAGGGGCTCAAGCGACTCGCGCAGCATCAGGGGGCCGCGACGGCCGTCAACAATGGGGCGGATGCCGATAACGGGATAGCCGCCGATATATCTGTTCTTTGCCATTTCAAAAAACCTCCGTGATTTTTTTATTTTACAATTGCATTATAGTACATTTTATGTTAAAATACTTGTAGAATATCCCTTAAAACTATAACGATATTCACTAATAAGAGGCGTTTGCATGAAAAATCTACAGTACAAAGAGGAGAAGCGGCACGGACAGCCGGCCTTTCCGGTACAGTATTATCATATCGACAGCGAGCATCCTCGTTACGAGATGAACCTGCATTGGCACCGGGAGCTGGAGATCGTGCGTATTCTGCGCGGCGAGCTTTTGCTTTATCTGGATAACACCGAATACCCGCTTTGCGAGGGGGAGATCGCCTTTGTATCCAGCGGTGTGCTGCATCGCGCGATACCGCAGAATTGCGTGTACGAGTGTGTGGTGTTTGATCCGGGCATTCTGACACGTCACGGCCCCGGCAGGGTGGGAGAATATACACTTTCGCTGTTGACCAGCGAGATCGAGAATCGTCCCGTTTCCGGTGATCGCGCTTTGATCGAAGCGGCGGATGCGCTCTTTTCTGCTTTGGCAAGGGAGGGAGCATATTACGAGCTGCGCGTACACGGCGCCATTGCCGAGCTTTTGTATCTGCTTTATAGCGGTGACCGTGTCCGTTTGCGTGAAAAGCATCAGCGCGCGGGCAGGCGGCAGAGCATGACGCTGCTGCTGGAGTGGATCGAGCAGAACTATGCCGAGCACATCACATTGAGCGATCTGGCACAGGTGGTGGGCAGTAACGAAAAATATTTATGCCGTTTTTTCAAGGAATACACCGGAAACAGTCCGGTGGAGTATATCAATCGACTGCGTGTGGAGCGAGTCTGCCTGGCTTTGGCCGAGGGGGATAAAAACATCACCGAGGCCGCTATGGACAGCGGTTTTAACGATATGAGTTATTTTTGCAAGATCTTCAAGCGCTATAAGGGTGTGACCCCACGGGAATATCGTCATTGGTTTGAAAAAAACGATACCGTTTCCTAAAAAGGAGGACATTATGCGCAAAAAAATATGGCGGACGGGTTCAAAATTACTATGTCTGCTGCTGGTTTTTCTGTTGCTTCCGTCGCTTGGTGGGTGCGGCGTGATACGCTATCTCCGTGACCGTTTTTTCTTTGATGAATACGCTGATCTGCCCCCTTATGAGATCGGCAAGGAATTCGTATATAGTCGCGATCTTTCTGCTATAGAGGAAAAAATGACAGAGGTGCGCTTCCTTATTGCGCAGGGCACCGATTACGCCGCCTTTGAGTTGTTGTATACCACGTTGCGTACAGAGGATGCCGCTTATCTATCGGAGCAGACCGAAAAATACGCGCTGCTTCGCGATCTTGACGGCAGCAACACCGAGTGGCAGGCGGGATATACGCATTGTCTTAATTTCGAACGGAATTTTGCGCTCTGGCTTATTGAGACCGAGGAGCTGTTGGCTGCTTCCGCTTTCCGTCCTCTTTATTACGAGGGATTGACCGATGCGCAGGTCGAGGCACACGTAAGTGAGCTGAAGGGTATGTATAGCGAGGAGGAAAAGGCACTGCAGGAGCGGATCGAGATGCTGGAGGAGAACTACGGCACGGACGGCAGTGATGCGATGGAAGCCTACGTAGCACTGGTACGAGCCCGTAACGAGCTGGCTGTGATGAATGGCTACGGCGATTATGCGACTTATGCGCATGCGGTGCTTTACGGTCGGGATTACGGCAAGGCAGAGATCGACCGTCTTTTGCATTATGTACAGCAATATGTTTGCGCGCTCTCGCAGGACGTCGGTGCACATTGGGCCGAGCTTGAGGCAGCGCAGCTGCACTGGGGAAAAGCGGATCGTGATGCCTATACCAATTTCTTTTACCGTGGCTTTCATCGGTATGGGGCAAAGAAATATCTGGATGCCTATGCCGATGCCGTTGGCGGCGAGCTTTGTGCCACGTACGATGCACTTTGGCAAAATGGGTACTGCTTTTACGGTAACGATACCGAGAATTCCTATCAGGGGGCTTATCAAGGCTATTTTGAGGCCGAGGGGGTACCGTACCTTTATTTCGGCCCCTACTATCAGGATGTGATGACGGTCACCCACGAGCTGGGACATTATTATCACGCAACCAAGGGGAATAACAGAGACTATGACTTACTGGAGCTGCATTCGCAGGGAAACGAAATGCTGTTTCTCGCGTACCTTGGTGCGAACGGTGGTGCCTTGGGGCTTTCCGAGACCTGTCTGACGGCGATCCTGACCCGTCAGTATGCGGATATGCTGGATTCTGTAGTGATCGGCGCGGCAATGTATGAATTTGAGCTGCGCTGCTATGAGGCAACGGATCTGCAACCCGAATCAGCACGCGAAATATTGGATAACGTGATGCAAAAATACGGTATTTCCAACGAAGAGTACATCTTGGATAATGCTGCGGTATCGCCGTTGTATTATATCAGTTATGCGGTGTCCGGCGTGTCCGCGCTGACGTTGGGTGCTGCCGCACAAGCAGATTTTGCGGGAGCTGTCGCGCTATATGAGTCACTTTGCAGCGTAGAGGATGAGAGCGGCTTCATCGAAGCATTGCGGAGTGTGGGGATGGACTCTCCCTTTGAGGAGAAGGCGTATCTTGCGCTGCGGGCAAGCCTTTCCGAATATGCAAACGGTCAAAAAGCCGCTTGACGGGGTGACTTTTGCGGCAAAATTTATAAAAAGAAATGTTTTGGAGCAATATTGCAAATTCGCTTTGGATATGCTATAATAAGGGCAATACGAGCAATAGGAGGTCAAAATGAAGATCACACAGGACATTCGCTATATTGGCGTGAACGATCACGAGATCGATCTGTTTGAGGGGCAGTACGAGGTACCAAACGGTATGGCGTACAATTCCTATGCGGTCATGGATGAAAAAATCGCGATTATGGATACCGTTGACGCGCGTTTTGGCGCGCAGTGGATGCAAAACATTGCCGGTGTGCTGGAGGAAAAGGCTCCGGATTATCTGGTGGTGCAGCATATGGAGCCCGACCATTCGGCCAGCATTCTTGCCTTTATGGTGGCATACCCCAAAGCAGTGATCGTTTCCTCTGCTAAGGCCTTTACGATGATGAAGAATTTTTACGGCGAGGACTATGCCGATCGCCGTATTGTTGTGGGCGAGGGCGATACGCTCTCGCTTGGTCGGCACGAGCTTACCTTTGTGACCGCACCGATGGTCCATTGGCCGGAGGTGATCGTGACCTACGACAAGGCGGATAAGGTGTTGTTTTCCGCAGATGCGTTTGGAAAATTCGGCGCACTTGATGTAGAGGAGGACTGGGCGTGCGAGGCCAGAAGATATTATATCGGCATCGTTGGCAAGTACGGTGCGCAGGTGCAGGCACTGTTCAAAAAGGCGGCGGTGCTGGAGATTGAGACCATCTGTCCGCTGCACGGTCCTGTGTTGACAGAAGATCTTGGTTACTACATGGACCTGTACCAGACCTGGTCTACCTATGGCGTAGAGAGCGAGGGCGTTGTGATCGCGTATACCTCGGTCTATGGCAACACCAAAAAGGCCGTGGAAAGGCTTGCTGCATTGCTGCGGGAAAAGGGATGCCCCAAGGTAGTCGTAAACGATCTGGCACGCTGCGATATGGCTGAGGTGGTGGAGGATGCCTTCCGTTACGGCAAGCTGGTGCTGGCTACCACAACTTATAACGCAGACATTTTCCCCTTTATGCGCAGCTTTATCGATCATCTGACCGAGCGCAATTTTCAGAACCGTACCGTTGCCTTTATCGAGAACGGCAGCTGGGCTCCTATGGCCACCAAGGTCATGAAGGGAATGCTGGAAAAGTCCAAAAATATCACCTACACCAAAGCCACCGTCAAGATCCTTTCCGCCCCTAATGCAGAGACAGAGGCGGCTCTGGGGGCATTGGCCGATGAGCTTTGTGCGGAAAATTAAAATCACAAAAAGGAGACAACGTATATGAAAAACTATGTATGCGACGCTTGCGGCTGGGTCTATGATGAGGCAGCCGGTCTGCCGGATCAGGGTATTGCCCCCGGTACGAAGTTTGAGGATCTGCCCGAAAGCTTTTCCTGCCCCGTTTGCGGTGTGGATAAAAGCATGTTCAGCGAGGCATAAGTCCCCGAACGGTATGAGAAAAGAAAGGGGTGCGAGCCGGAATTCCGACTCGCACCCCTCTCTTTTTGTTGTGGGCGAAGGAGCAATTTTGAGAAAAGTGTAAATTTGTATAGACATTTAATTAAAAATATGTTATTATATATATAACCATAGCCACCGCGTGCGAAAAATGTCGGATATGACGCGCGTGCGCATAGTGTATGAAATCAGGCCGGAAAGGAATTTTAAAGAATGAATGCCATTCGAACCTTGAATCGCTATCGCTTTTTGCTGGGACAGCTGGTAGCACGCGACTTCAAAACGCGGTACAAGCGCAGCGTCCTTGGTGTTTTGTGGAGCATGCTGAACCCACTGCTGACCATGGGCGTGCAGTATCTGGTGTTCTCGCATTTCTTTGGTAGCTCAATTGAGAACTATGCGGTCTACCTGTTGATCGGCACTGTGACCTTCAACTTTTTCTCGGAGGCGACCCAATCCGCGCTGACGGCAGTAACGGGCAGTGCCTCGCTGATCACCAAGGTCTATATTCCCACCTATGTATTTCCACTTTCCAAGGTGCTCTCCTCCTGCATCAATCTTGGCTTCTCCACCTTGGCGCTTTACGTGATCATTCTGATTCAACGGGTGCCGCTCAACTGGTTCCATCTGCTGATCCCTGTGCTGTATGTGGCTCTGATCCTGTTCAGCCTCGGCATCGGCATGATCCTTTCGGCACTGATGGTGTACTTCAGAGATATGCAATTTTTGTACGGTGTGGTCATCACCCTTTGGATGTATCTGACCCCCCTGTTCTATTCGGCAGATATGATCCCCGAAAGCCTGTTTGGTATCTATCGTCTTAACCCGATGTATCAGTACGTGACTTTCTTCCGCACGCTGGTTCTGGAGGGAGCTTGCCCTACTCCCGAGCAGTTCCTATTCTGTTTCGGCTACGCGTTGGGCTTTATGCTGATCGGCGCGCTGGTGTTTAGGGCAATGAAAAAGAAATTTATCTTGTACGTTTGAGGATGATCATGGAACAAGTAATGATTGAGATCAATAACGCCACAATGGATTTTCGTCGCGAGAGCGGCGGCAGCAACAGCCTGAAGGAGTTTGTGGTCAGACTGTTGAAGGGAAAGCTGCAATACGATCGCTTTCGTGCGGTGGATGGCGTAACGGCACAGATCAAAAAGGGAGAGGTGTGTGGCATCATCGGTCGAAACGGCGCGGGCAAGAGCACGCTGCTGAAGATGATTGCAGGCGTACTTTCACCGACCGACGGCAGCATCCGCATTCACGGCAAGATCGCGCCTATGCTGGAGCTGGGTGCAGGCTTTGATCAAGAGCTGACCGCAAAAGAGAATATCTATCTCAACGGCGCGATCCTCGGATACAGCCGAGATTTTATCCGTGAGCGCTTTGACCAGATCGTTGATTTTGCAGAGCTGCGCGAATTTGTAGATCAGCCCGTGCGCACCTTCTCCTCGGGTATGATGATGCGCTTGGCCTTTTCCATTGCCACGCAGGTGGATCCCGAGATCCTGATCGTGGATGAGATTCTGTCGGTGGGCGATAGCCACTTTCGCCAGAAGAGCGAAGGCCGTATGAGACAGATGATGAGCGGTGGTACGACCGTGCTGATGGTCTCTCATGTGCTGGGGCAGATCCGCAGTATGTGCGACCGTGTGATCTGGCTGGATCACGGTAAGGTGGTTATGGACGGCGATGCCAAGACCGTGTGCGATGCCTACGAGGGTCTGATCGATTTTGATAACGCTCCCAAGTTTGAGATCGGCCACCATATGGACGATATTCAAAGGATCTTGATGTACCCCGATAACTGGCTACCGCCTGAGGGCTCTTATAAGATCAAGACCGGCCCGATGGGCTTGGTCTCGGGTAATTTGCGCTGCCCCTTTGACGATCTGACCGGCAAAGAGAAGATCAGCATTTCGTTGGATTGCAACGAGGACGAGGAGCCTATTGTGATCCGCGTGACCGAGGAGCATCTCAGCTTTGAGGTCAAGGGCAAGCCCGACACCGTGGTCACGGTGCATATCAAAAGCAATTTCCACCGTTCCCCCGGCAAAGACGAGCGAAAGTTGTCGGTGGTTCTGGAGGATACCGACGGAAACTGATGCGCTGTTTGAGAGAAAGGGTGCCTTTGTATGAAATACAATTTTGTGAATAGTTTTGATGCGGCCGGCGCACAAGGGAAACTGTTGGCGCAGGTTAAGCCGGGTTCAACCGTTTTGGAATGTGGATGCGCTAGCGGATATATGACCAAATATATGACGGAGCAGCTCGGTTGCTCTGTCTATATCGTAGAATATGTGAAAAGTGGATTTGATCAAGCAATTCAGTATGCTACAGACGGCGTTTGTGGAGATCTGATGGAGGATCATTGGCAGAAAAAGTTTGCAGACATTCGCTTCGATTGTATTATGTTTGCTGATGTATTGGAGCATTTGCGAGATCCTATTCGGGTGTTGCAAGCTGCCTGTGCCTTGCTTAAGGATGAAGGCGTTATGCTGATTTCATTGCCGAATGTTGGTCACAATGATATCGTAGCCAAGTTGTTGGACGGTCGATGGGACTACACCTCTATTGGGCTTTTGGATGATACACACATCCATTTTTGGGGCATTAATAACCTAGACGAGTTTTTTGAGGAAGCTGGCTTACGCATTGTTGTAAAGGATTGCGTTGAAGCTGCTACGGCAAGCACCGAGCAATATCAGAGCGCGGCTTTTCCTGCCGATGAGCAATTGTACGGAATGCTGAAGAGACGTTTGGAAGGCGAAATTTATCAGTTTGTTTTAACGGCGCAAAAAAAAGAGTACGTTGAGGCAAACGGTATTCAATCTGTGGAAAAGCTTCCCCAAAGACCATCAGCTTCTTTGCACACGGAATCCTTGCAAGAAATGCAGATTCAGCTTTCCAATCAGCGAGGGCATATTGAGCTTCTGCTGCAGAGTGAGCGTGATCTGAAGCAGCAGATCGCCTGTGTGGAGGGCGAATGTCAGCAGCTGCGCGATAAAGAAAATCAATTGAAAAACGAGATAGACAGATTGTTGAACAGCCGCAGCTACAGATTGGGGCAAAAGTTCTCCAAGGTGTTCCGTTTCTTTGTACCGCGCGGCAGTAGACGTGCGCTGTTCTGCCGTTTGCTTTGGAAGATGTTCCGTCATCCCATCCTGTTTATGCGCAGCATCTCCAAGCGCCGCATCAAAAAGTTCTTCCGCCTGATGAAGAGCGGCGAGACCGAATATGCCGGCCGACTGATGGATAATGTTGTGGGCAACGTGGGCGCTTCGCTGCTGCCGATCACGCCGCCCGACATTGTTGCGGTGGATATGAGCCGCGAAAAGACCTTTGAGGATTACCCCGTGCTGCCGATCCCCCAATGGGAGGTGCCGCAGGTCTCGATCGTGATCCCGGTCTATAACCAGTTTGAGTACACCTACCGTTGTGTGGAATCCATTCTGCGCAATACGGGGAATATTACCTATGAGATCCTGATCGCCAACGATTGCTCCACCGACCTGACCACCAGGATCGAGGAGATCCTGCCCGGTGTGCGCTGCATCACCAATCCCGAGAATCTACGCTTCCTGCGCAATTGCAACAATGCGGCCAAGCACGCAAAGGGGAAGTACGTTCTGTTTTTGAACAACGATACACAGGTGCTGGAAAATTGGTTGGCGCCGCTGGTCGAGCTGATCGAAAGCGCAGAGGATATCGGTATGGTCGGCTCCAAGCTGATCTACCCCGACGGCAAGCTGCAGGAGGCCGGTGGCATTCTGTGGCGTGACGGCACAGCGTGGAATTACGGCAACGGTCAGAACCCCGCGCAGCCCGAGTTCAATTACGTCAAGCAGGTGGACTACATCTCGGGCGCTGCCATTATGCTTTCCCGCGAGCTGTGGGAGGAGATCGGCGGCTTTGATGAGTATTTTGCACCGGCTTACTGCGAGGATAGCGACCTGGCCTTTACGGTGCGTAAAATGGGCTACCGCGTGATGTATCAGCCGCTTTCCGTGGTGGTGCATTTCGAGGGCGTTTCCAATGGCACCGACACCGCCTCCGGCCAGAAAAAATATCAGATCGAGAATACCGAGAAATTCTACAAAAAGTGGGAAGCGGAGCTGGAAAAGCATCCCGAAACCAGCGTGAATGTTTTCCAGGCGCGCGATTATTCCTACGAAAAGAAAACACTGCTGATGGTGGATCACTACGTGCCGCAGTTTGACAGAGATGCGGGCAGCCGCACGGTGTTCCAATATCTGAAAATGTTTGCCGCAGCCGGCTTTAACGTCAAGTTTATTGGCGATAATTTCTACCGTCACGAGCCCTATACCACGGTGCTGCAGCAGCTTGGCATCGAGGTGCTTTACGGCCCCGATTACGCAAAGAACTGGAAGGAATGGGTCAAAAAGAACGCGGAGCATATTGATTACGTGTTCCTGAACCGTCCGCATATCGCCCCCCGTTATCTGGAGTTCCTGCGTGAAAATACCAACGCACGCATTATGTATTACGGACACGATCTGGCCTTCCTGCGTGAGATGCGCGAGTTTGAGATCACCGGTGACGAGAGCTTCCGCAAGTCCTCTGAGGATTGGAAACCCAAGGAGCTGGATCTGATGCGCCAGTCGGATATGGCTTACTATCCCTCCTACGTGGAGGTAGAGGAGATCCACGCCATCGATCCCGAGATCCGCGTCAAGGCCATCCCTGCGTATTTGTTTGAAAACGTGACCTTTGAAGGCTACGATTTTGAAAGCAGACAGGATATCATGTTCATTGGCGGTTTCTCGCATCGTCCTAACGTCGATGCGGTCAAGTGGCTGGCTGAGGAGGTCTTGCCCGAGCTGCTGCAGCTGCTGCCGGACATTAAGATCCATGTGCTTGGCTCCAATGCGCCGAACGAGGTGCAGGAGCTGGAAAATGAGCACCTCATCTTGGAGGGCTTTGTGACCGATGAGCAGTTGGAGGGCTTCTATCACAATTGTCGCATTTCTTTGGTGCCTCTGCGCTACGGCGCCGGTATCAAGGGTAAGGTGATCGAGGCTATGCGCTACGGCACGCCTGTTGTGACCACGCCCACCGGAGCTGAGGGCATTCCCAATGCCGAGCAGGTCATGGCGGTGGAGAGCGACGCCAAAAAGCTGGCCGAGACCATTGCAGCCTTGTATAACGATGGTGCGGCGCTGGAGAGAATGAGCCGCGATGCCATTCGCTATATTCAAGAAAACTATTCTCCCGATAACGCAGTCAAGGTCATTGGACCCGAATTTGATTTGTGCTGAAAGGAATTTGAGTTATGATCATCACCAAAACACCGTTTCGTATGTCCTTTTTCGGTGGCGGAACCGATATGCCCGATTTCTTCCGAGAACACGGCGGAGCCGTGCTTTCTACCACATTTGACAAGTATTGCTACGTGAACGTGCGCCATTTGCCGCCGTTTTTCGACTATCACTCAGAGCTTTCCTATTCTCAGATCGAGCGTGTGGTGCAGGTGGATGAGATCGACCATCCCGCGATCCGAGAGGGAATGCGGATGTTGGATATGCACGATATTCGTCTGACCTATGAGGCAGACCTGCCGGCAAGGACCGGCCTCGGCACCAGCTCTTCCTTTGCGGTCGGTATGCTGAACGCCTTCCATACCCTGAAGGGCAAGTTTGCCGACAAGCAGCGCCTGGCGCGCGAGGCCATCTATCTGGAGCGTGTGCTTTGCAATGAGGCGGGCGGCTGGCAGGACCAGATCGCTGCCTCCTATGGCGGTCTCAATCGCATCAATTTCCACGGTGACAGCTTTGACGTGCAGCCCATCATCATCTCCCCCGAGCGAAAGAATAAGCTCAACCGCAATCTGCTCCTGTTCTTTACCGGCTTTGTGCGCTTTTCTTCTGAAATTCAACAGGCCTCCAAGACGATGGAGGAAAAGACCGCGCAGCTAAAGGAGATGTACGCGCTGGTGGACGAGGCCGAAAAGGTGCTGATCGACCGCCAGAGCGATCTGGATGATTTCGGTCGTTTGCTGGATCAGAGTTGGCGACTGAAGCGCCAGACCGGTGGCCGCGTTTCCACCGACGAGATCGACGAGCTTTATGAAAAGGCGCTTTCCGTAGGCGCGCTCGGCGGCAAGCTGTTGGGCGCCGGTGGTGGTGGCTTCCTGCTCTTTTATGTGCCCGAGGAAAAGCAGCCCGCAGTGCTCACCGTGCTGCGCAAGCTGATGCACGTTCCCTTTGAGTTTGAAAACGCGGGCACCCGCGTGATCCACTACACCCCTGAAATCTATATTCCGAGAGGTGAAAATCTGTGAAAACGGTGATTATGGCAGGCGGCAAGGGCACCCGTATCGCCTCGGTCAATGCCGAGGTGCCGAAGCCTATGATCCCCATTCTGGGAAAGCCTATCCTGGAGTATCAATTGGAGTGTCTGCGCGATCAAGGCTATGACGACGTGATCCTGGTGATCGGTCATCTGGGTCACGTGGTGCGTGATTATTTTGGCGACGGCAGCGGTGTTTCGCCCGCTACCGGTAAGCCCTTTGGCGTGCGGATCGACTATGTGGTCGAGACCGAGCCGCTCGGCACCGCCGGCGCGCTGTTTCTCTTAAAGGAGCAGCTGACCGATGATTTTCTGCTGCTGTGTGGCGACGTGATCTTTGATATCGACGTGGAGCGCTTCTATCGCTTCCACAAGGCGCGTGGCGGTGTGGCCACCCTCTTTACCCATCCCAACAGTCATCCGTACGATAGCGGTATTATTATGGCAGATAAAGAGGGCAGGGTGACCAATTGGTTACACAAGGAGGATCCGCGCGAGTGGTATCGCAACCGCGTGAATGCGGGACTGCATTTCTTCTCGCCCAAGGTCTTTGAGCAGGGTCTTTTCCGTGAGCTGAAGAAGGTGGATCTGGATAGGGAGGTGCTTAAGCCCCTGATCCCCACCGGCGAGCTGTACGTATATGATAGCCCCGAATATGTGAAGGATATGGGTACACCGGATCGCTTTTTTGCGGTCACCGAGGATATCCGCTCGGGCAAGGTACATGCCAAAAATCTGTCCAATCCGCAGAAATGCGTGTTTTTGGATCGCGACGGTACACTGAACCGTTACGTGGGCTTTCTGCGCAATATCGAGGAGCTGGAGCTGCTGCCCGGCGTTGCCGAGGCGGTGCGTAAGATCAACGAATCCGGCTATCTTGCCATCGTGGTCACCAATCAGCCGGTAATCGCCAGAGGCGAGGTGACGGTCGAGGCGCTGCAGGAGATCCACAACAAGCTGGAAACGCTGCTGGGGCAGGAGGGCGCCTATGTGGATGCCATCTATTACTGTCCGCATCATCCCCACAAAGGGTATGAGGGTGAAATACCCGAGCTGAAGATAGACTGCGCGTGCAGAAAGCCCAAGGCGGGTATGCTGCTGCAGGCGGCAAAGGATTTCCACATCGATCTTGCGGCCTCCTATATGGTAGGCGATAGCGATAACGACGTGCAATGCGGCATCAATGCCGGCTGCACGCCCATCCTGCTCCCCGGTGAGAGCGCCGCCACCGCGCAGTACCAGAGCCTGCTGGAGTTTGTGGATGATAGAGTGTTATAACATTGAGAGAATAAGAGGATTTTATGGAACAGGCAGCCAAGCAACGGATCATATGGATCGATGTATATAAGGCAATTTGCATTATTTTGGTGGTAGTCGGTCACGCAACGGGACTTTTCAATCATTATATATATCAATTTCATATGGCGGCGTTTTTCTTCATCAGTGGATACACCTCCAAGATCTGGAAGAAAGATTTGGAAAGTGTTGTTATTGATAAAGCCAGGACGTTATTGTTGCCGTTGTTGAGTATGGTGGTGGGGATCGGATGTGTACGTGCAATAATTGCCATTTTTTCCCCGGATATCACATTCAAGGATGGCGCGGTCAGTATATTGACGTGTATCAAAAATTTTTTGATACACGGTATCACGGACCCTATGCTGGGTGCCGCATGGTTCTTGATTGCACTTTTCTTTGTGTTCATTATTCAGCGTTTGATCTGGAAAGCAACCGAAAAGGCGCACATTGCGGTTTATGCGGTTGCTACGGTTGTCGTATATCTTATTGGTTATTATCTGCAAAAGAACGGGTATAGACAAACATTTTGCTTCGATATGGCACTTATTGGCCAAGTGTTTTTTGGTATGGGTGTTTTTCTGAGCAAATGCAATGCTTTGGAATGGCTTCGAAAGCAAAAATGGTGTTATGCCATTTATGCTGTTGCCGGGCTATGGATGTTTGTTGCAAAATGGCTTGGCGGCAAGGTCGCGGGCGGCGCAACGGTTGATTATCCCTCCCGTGTCTATCCAAATGTATGGATGACGTTTTTTGTGCCGATTGGTGGTATTTTATTTGTTTTTGGTATTTCCGAGCTGATCGGCAGACTTGGCCCTAAGATCACAAAGCCCTTCTGCGTGGTCGGTAGTTCAACGCTTGGTGTGCTATTCTTCCATTTTATCGGATTTAAAATTGCAACTCTTTTGTTGTGTCTATTTAAAATTACTACACTACAAGATACCCAAGCGTTTTTATTACCTGCAAGCGCGCAGGCGCACGGTTGGTGTTGGTTCTTTTATTCGGTTGTTTCGCTATTGTTCTGTATTGGTGTATGGAAAGTTCTTATGATGATTCCGTATGTCAACATTTTGTTAGGTAAAAAGTGGGCATTAAAGGGCAGGGATCCTAAAGCGAAAGAGCATTGATATAGCAAAGGAGATTCGAGATGACAGAAGAAAAAACAAATGATAAACGAGAGTCTTTTTTTGCCCTTCAATGGAAAAAAGTGCGTGAAAAGATTAAGCAAATCACACCAATAAAAGGAGCCGTTTATATTCTTGCTTTGATCGCTATGGTTGCGGCATTATGGCCGATGCTAGGTCAAGGCGTGACATTAAATGATGAGTTGCAGAATCGCTTTGATCGTAAAATTGGTTTTTGGCATCTTGTTTGGGAAAACACAAAGGTGCACTTTGAAAAGGGAAGATTGTTGGGGCTTTTAGCTGATTGGCGATACTTAGGCTTTTTAAGCGACAATATGTTTTTCAACAGATGCATCTGTGCCTTTTTGATTGTGGTAAATGCCGTTTTATTGGGGTATGTGTTATATAGGCTTTGCAAAAATAAGACGCTTTCTTTTCTGACAGCATTTTTGTTCGTGGTTTTAATGCCGCTTACCTTTCAACATGCGGCACCTGCGGCTTTTACGCCTTTGGTTGCTATACCAATGCTTTTTTTGCAAGGCTCGCTGTTATGCTATATGAGTTGTTTGGATCATTCTAAGCATTCCAAACGCAATGTTGCTTGTTCAGCTATTTTGTTTTTCCTGGCAATGTGCGGATATGAATTTTTGATTGTCTATTCGTTCTTATTCCCACTTGTGTATATTTACCGATGTTATCAAACCAAGGAAAGGCTTTCCTTCTTAAATATGGTAAAGGCCTGTGTCTGGCATATTGTTACAGCCGTGGCCTATGTGGCTTTATATTTTGGTTTGACGGCACTCTTTCCCACGGCGTATTCGGGTAATCAGATTGGCTTCGTATCTTTTTCCAGTTCCTTTGAAATTATCAAAACCTTGTTTGTGTCCGCAATTCCGGGATATTACTGTTTAAACGATGTTGCTCAATATCAGATGGAACTGTACAATGGCGGACTGCTGAATGCACAAAGCCTGTTAAGCCTCGGCTTGCTTTTCGTTGTGCTTGGTGCAGGTGTTTCTATCTTTTACTTTGCGGCTCAAAAAACCGAAAAGAAGAACTGGTGGCTTTATTTGATCGGTATTGCCGTGTGCCTTGTGTATATGGTTCTCCCTTCGTTACCGAATGCCGTTTCTACTATGTATCAAGGAGCCGTCAATTCATCGTCGTTCACGTCATTACCGGTTAGTTATTTTTTATATGCTGCAGCAATTATTATCATTGCGCTGTTGTGTTGCCTTGTTCAATATGCCTTGAAAAAAGTGCGTTTTGCAGGGGCGGCATTGATTTGCATTTGTATAGGCCTCGTTCTGATTCCACAACAGGCGTTTAATAATGTAGTTGGGCGTGTACAAGCCGAGGATTATCAGCGGCTTGAAATGATAGAAGGTGTTTTTGAGACCGACACGATCCGGGTCTGTCACAATCAGCGTGTACAATCAAACACGATCTATCAAACAAGAAATTTGTTGGCTATACATGACGGATATTGGGAGCGATATGCCGCATTGTATGATATACAGGTTGATTTTGTAAATATTTCAGAAGGGGACGATTTACCCCAACTGTATTTGGATGTCAGAGAAGATAGTGTTATTGTGTGGGATGAAATAAATGCCAGGTGTTATGTTTTTGCACAGAACTGGATAAATGCCCCATACTATTTGGAAGAACCCAACGGGACTGTGAATCGTATGCCGGAGATATATCCGATCAGCGACGGCGAATATTGGGTATATGTTTTCTTTTGGGATGTATCCAACGCCGTGATCACACCATTATCTTAAAGTGTCCGGATGATAGAAAGGAAGAAAAATGATCTATTTTAATATTCCCCCGTACGTGGGCACCGAGCTTGATTACGTAAAGCAAGCGATCGACGCGCACAAGATCTGTGGCGACGGTCAGTTTACCAAACGCTGCAATCAATGGTTTGAGGAGCGCTTTGGTGCGCAGAAGGTCCTGCTGACCACTAGCGGCACCACCGCACTGGATATGGCTGCTTTGATGTGTGATCTGAAGCCCGGTGACGAGGTGATCCTGCCCAGCTTTACCTTTTCCAGCACGGCGACTGCCTTTGTGCTGGCCGGCGCAACGCTGGTGTTCGTTGACGTTCGCCCCGATACGATGAACATTGACGAGACAAAGATTGAGGCAGCTATTACCGAAAAGACCAGGGTGATCGTGCCGGTGCACTATGCGGGCGTGGCTTGTGAGATGGATACCATCATGGCCATCGCCAAAAAGCACGGTCTGAAGGTCGTGGAGGATGCCGCGCAGGGCGTGATGAGCACCTATAAGGGCCGTCCGCTCGGCACTATCGGTGATTTTGGATGCTATTCCTTCCACGAGACGAAAAACTATTCTATGGGCGAGGGCGGAGCATTGGTCATCAACGATCCTGCCTATAATGAGCGCGCCGAGATTTTGCGCGAAAAGGGCACCAACCGCGCTAAGTTTTTCCGCGGTCAGGTGGATAAATACACCTGGGTGGATTTTGGCGATAGCTATCTGCCCAGCGATATGAATGCTGCTTACCTGTGGGCGCAGCTGGAGAAGGCGGATGAGATCAACAACGACCGTCTGGCCACCTGGAATGCCTATCACGAGGCATTTGCTCCCCTGGAGAAGGCGGGCAAGGTCACGCTGCCGACCATTCCTGCGGACTGCGTGCATAACGCACATATGTTCTACCTCAAGTGTAAAGATCTCGAGGAGCGCACCGCGCTGATCCGCTTTTTGAAAGAGAAGGGAGTTATGGCGGTGTTCCATTACGTACCCTTGCATAGTGCACCGGCTGGCCTCAAATTTGGTCGTTTTGATGGAGTAGATCAGTACACTACCGCAGAAAGCGATCGTTTGGTGCGACTGCCGATGTATTATGGCATCAGCGCTGCAGATGTGGCACAGATCTGCGAAGCGGTCAAAGCTTTTTTTGAGGTGTGAGCATAATGGAGTTATATACCGAAAACATCTATTTGCGTCCGATCACTGAGGCGGACACCGAAATGGTGCTGCGTTGGCGAAATAGCGAGGCAGTCAAGCAATATTTTATTTATAGACAGGATATTACACCTGCCGAACATCTGAATTGGTTAGAGACCAAGGTCAAAACCGGAAAAGTAGCACAATTTATCATTTATATGCGCGAAAACGATATGCCGATCGGCTCGGTGTATATGCAAAGCATTGATCCCGTGCACAAAAACGCAGAATACGGCATTTTTATTGGTGAGCATGTAGCACTTGGTAAGGGATGCGGCACCGATGCTGCTAAGCTGGCCATCCGTTTTGCCTTCGAGGAGCTAGGCTTGCACAAGCTGTATCTTCGTGTTATTTCGGATAATCAGCGTGCGATCCGTAGCTACGAAAAGGCGGGATTTGAGATCGAGGGCGTTTTGAAGGATGATATTTTTGTGGATGGAAAATTCTGCGATGTAACCAGAATGGCTATTATTCGGGAGGAGACGGTATGAAAAAAATAAGCTTTGTGATCCCGTGCTATCGATCTGCGGAAACGCTTCCTGCCGTTGTGGAAGAGATCCGTGAAGCGATGATGACGCTGAGTGATCGATATACACACGAAATCGTTTTGATCAATGATTGCTCGCCTGATAATACGTTTGAGGTGATCCGCCAATTGGCAAACGAGGGAGAAGATATTGTTGGTGTAGATATGGCCAAAAATTTTGGCCAGCACGCCGCCTTGATGGCAGGATATCGCTATGCTAAGGGTGATATTGTGGTCAGCTTGGACGATGACGGACAGACGCCTGCTTCCGAGGTGGGTAAGCTTTTGGATAAGATCGAGGAAGGCTTTGATGTGGTATACGCCAAATATGCGCAGAAAAAGCATTCCGGTTTTCGCAATTGGGGCAGCAAAGTCAACGCCAAGATGACTGAGACGATGCTGGGCAAACCGAAGGATCTGTTCATTTCCAGTTATTTTGCAGCCCGTCGATATGTGATTGATGAGATCAAGAACTATCAAGGTTCTTTTCCTTATGTGATCGGGTTGGTGCTGCGTTCTACCAAACGTATTGCCAATGTGGAGATCAATCACCGTGAGCGTGCAAATGGTGCTTCCGGTTATACACTGAAAAAGCTGATCAGTTTGTGGGTGAATGGCTTTACATCGTTTTCTGTCAAGCCCTTGCGTGTAGCCTCGCATGCCGGTATCTTTTCCGCAATAGTAGGCGCTTTGTATCTCATTTACGTTATCGTAATGTACTTCGTTTCCAATCAAGCGCCGGAGGGTTGGAGCTCCTTGATCGGCATTGTTTTGATATTGGGTGGTATTACTCTGGTAATGCTTGGACTGATTGGCGAGTATGTTGGACGCATTTATATGTGTATCAATAATTCTCCGCAATATGTGGTGCGTGAAGAAGTGCACTACCATCAAGAGGGTGAGAAATAAAAAAAGCCGCCGCTGCATTTCGCAGCGGCGGCTTTTTTCTATTGCGAAATATGAGGTCGTATGGTATAATATAAACAATGCGAAAGTGATAAGAAGGAGACCGTTATGAAGCTAATTTCTTGGAACGTGAACGGATTTCGCGCTTGCCTTGGCAAGGGCTTTGCGGAATTTTTCTCTGCTGCGGATGCGGATATCTTCTGCATTCAGGAAACAAAAATGCAGCCGGGGCAGGCGGAATTCTGCCCGGAGGGCTATCATCAGTATTGGTACAGCGCCGAGAAGAAGGGCTATTCCGGCACGGCCGTTTTCACAAAGCGCGAGCCGCTTTCGGTGCGCTATGGCATCGGCATCCCGGAGCATGATACCGAGGGGCGCGCCATTACGCTGGAATACGAGGATTTTTATCTGCTTTGTGTCTACACACCCAATGCCCAGCGTGAGCTGGCGCGTCTTTCCTATCGAATGGCTTGGGAGGATGCGTTGCGCGGATATATTCAGGAGCTGGATCGCCACAAGCCTGTGGTGTACTGCGGAGACCTGAACGTGGCGCACGCGCCCATCGACCTCAAAAACCCCCAGAGCAACCACCATAGCGCGGGCTTTTCGGATGAGGAGCGCGGCAAGTTTTCAGAGCTTCTGAACTGCGGTTTTCTCGACACGTTCCGCACCTTATATCCGGAAACGGTGGCATATTCCTGGTGGAGCTATATGATGAAGGCGAGGGAAAAGAATGTAGGGTGGCGGATCGACTATTTTGTGGTCTCCGAGCGCCTGTTTCCCATGGTCAAGGATAGCTTTATCCTTGGTGAGATCATGGGCAGCGATCACTGTCCCGTGGGCATTGAACTGACCGATCGGCGGTGACGGTGACAAGATACTTTTGTGCCCGAATCGACAGACGGTCAAGGGTTGGCTCAAGCCGACTTCTCATCCAAGAAGTCAAGCCGCGATGATGGTAAACTCATACCGTCAGGCGACTAAACGGGTTACCCGTGCCGAATTTTCTTCTTGCCCGATCCCGATGAAATAGAATAGATCTGACAAAGCAAAAGGCACCCACGGGGTGCCTTTTGGCGTAATCGTCTAAGCTTTAGATGCATATTGACTTTAGAAACGTTTTGATTTATAATGAGTGTCGGAGGTGATCCTATGTTTGAACAAACGAAAGCACTGTGCCAACATTTTCTGGACATGGGTATTCCCGGCTTCGACCTGATCGTTTATAAGGACGGGGAATGCATTCTGCGGCATATGGGGGGATATGCTGACCTTGAAAACAAGATCCCCGTGCAGGGCAAGGAGAAATATCACGTGTATTCCTGCTCCAAGCTGATCACCTGCGCGGCGGCGATGCAGCTGTGGGAAAAGGGGATGTTTTCGCTGGAGGACGATCTGGCCGATTACCTGCCCGCTTTTCGTGAAATGACCGTAAAAACAGAAAACGGTATCGAAAAAGCGAAAAATTCCATCAAGATCAAGGATCTTTTCCGAATGACCTCGGGCATGGGCTACAGTATGCACACCCCCGAGCTGGAGGCGTACTACAGCATCCCGGGCAACAACTGCCCCACGGTGGAGACGGTTAATATGTTTGCAAGGACACCCCTGGAGTTTGAACCGGGCGAGGGCTGGAAATACGGCCTTTCCCATGACGTGCTGGGCGCCCTTATCGAGGTGCTTTCCGGCGAAAAATTTGAAAACTATGTAAAGGCGCATATTTTTGATCCGCTCGGTATGGCGCATTCCACCTTCCTGCATCCCCTTGAGGATTGGGAGGGCTTTGCAAAGCAATACCGATACAATAAGGAAACGGGCGAGTTTTCGCTCGCATGGCGCTTCTGGTGCCATTTAAAAAAGGACTACGCGGGCGGCGGTGGCGGCTGCATCTCCACGGTGGAGGACTTCATCAAGTTTCTGGAGGCCATGCGCGTCGGCGACGTGATCCTGAAAAAGGAGACGGTCGCGCTGATGGCACAGGATCACCTCACCGAGCAGCAACGTGCTATGTTCAACGCGGCGTCCCGCGGTGGCGGCTACGGTCTCGGTATGCGCGCGTTGGACCCGGAGAATCGGGAGCGCACGGATTTCGGATGGGGCGGCGCCGCAGGTGCATACGCCTCGGTGGATCCGGTGAATAACGTCACCTTCTATTATGCGCAGCACGTGTTAGGAGCGCCCAACCGACACCTGCGCTCCTGGCTCTACAAGACCATACGTGCCGACCTGCTTGGTGAAAAAATTGAAGTCCCGCTCGAAAAGCCCGACAATGCGCCGAGCCTGACATATTGACAGAAAAAAACGCCCACGTGGGCGTTTTTTCTTTATTGTAAAACGAAAACCACGCGATATGTCGCCTCACGCTTCGCGTGGTTCAGTAGAGGTTAACCGATGAGCAGGAAATCCTCCGTTGTGATATAATGAGTTCGACCTGCCAGTCAGAACTAAAAAAACACAACGGAGGATTTATCTATGAAAGAAGTTTCCACAGACACAAATAGTTTAGCACATACAACATGGAATTGCAAGTACCATATTGTGTTTGCGCCAAAATGCAGACGAAAAGCATTTTTTGGCGGCAACCGAGCAGAAATACGAGAGATATTGAGAAAATTATGCGAATGGAAAGGAGTGATCATAGAAGGGGGAGAGGTGTGCCCGGATCACGTACATATGCTCGTTCATATCCCGCCCAAAATGAGCGTTTCGGGTTTTATGGGATACCTGAAAGGAAAAAGTGCGATGCAAATTTTCCAGAGATGGGGAAATATGAAGTTTGCATACCGAAACCGCGAATTTTGGTGTAAGGGATATTACGTTGATACCGTGGGGAAGAACACGAAAGCAATAAAGGAATACATAGCGCAACAACTAAAGCACGATAGAGAAAGTGACCAGTTAGCAATGTTCGACCCACGGGACCCATTTATGGGTAGTAAGTAATCCATGCGAGACTGGCAGGTCCTCGAACGCGCACTTGTGCGCTGCCAGTGACGTGAGGGCTATGCCCGAAAATGAAATACCCCCCGCTACGCGGGGGGATATTTATTTGGCGCATATCAAGGTAAAAGAAGCGCCTTGAATTATTCACAGTTTTGTGATATAATAAAACAAATGTGTAAGCAGTGCAATGAGAGGAGGACCTGTATATGAATATTCTACATGTGAAATACGCGGTCGAGGTTGCAAAACTCGGCTCGCTGAATAAAGCAGCGGAAACGCTGATGATCGCACAACCGAATATCAGTCGATCTATAAAAGAGCTCGAAGCCGATCTTGGAATTACCATATTCCAACGAAGCGCAAAGGGAATGGTTCTGACTCCCGATGGCGAGGAGTTTATGGACTATGCGCGTGACATTCTTCTACGTATTGAAAAAATCGAACAGTCCTACCGTGACGGCTCGCATAAAAAGCGTAAGTTTTCAATATCCGTTCCACGCGCGTGCTATATCTCTGCCGCAATGGCGGAATTTTCAAAAAACATCGGAGATACTCCCGTAGAAATATATTACAAGGAAACCAACTCCAAAAAGACCATAAAAAAGCTTCTTGAAAACGAATACAAGCTCGGTATTATTCGTTATTCGGACAATTATGATAAATACTACAAGGATATGCTTGAGGAAAAAGGGCTTTCTTACGAGCTTGTGGCTGAGTTCTCCTACGTTCTTATCATGAGCCGGGATAATCCTCTCGCGGAGAAGGAGACGATCACTTACGAGGATCTTTCCGATTATATAGAGATAGCGCACGCAGATCCTTACGTTCCCACACTATCTATGTCTAAGGTGTTCCGCGAGGAGCTTCCCGACAAAGTGGATCAAAGAATATTTGTATTCGAGAGAGCAAGTCAGTTTGATCTTCTTTCGGAAAATCCAAAAACATTTATGTGGGTATCGCCTGCCTCACAGCAGATACTTGACAGATATAATCTTGTTCAGCGTGTGTGCGAGGGCAATAAAAAGGTATATAGGGATGTTCTCATCTATCATAAAGGATATAAGCTCACCAAGCTGGATAAGGACTTTATTACCGCACTCTGCGATGCGAGAAGAAAATTTGTTAAGTAAATAAATATGAA
>SVQY01000057.1 GCA_015065135.1 Oscillospiraceae bacterium | reverse complement strand
CGCCCACGCACAGCTGGCCAGTGCCTACGGCCGCTACTTTTACACCGCCTACGGCAAGGTCATCCAAAATCGCCCCAAGGACAGCCGCTTTTCCTGATGCGGCCTCCCAAATAAAAAAGAGCACGCCGTGCTCTTTTTTATTTTCCGCATCGGGGCGTCCTTTTGACGGCGTTTTTTATCCCTTCCGCACCGCCTCGGTGATCGGGCGACCGTAATACTTTTTGTAAAGTCTGCTGACGTAGTTGGCATCCGAAAAGCCGTACTGTGCCGCAGCCTGATGCAGGGGGATCCCCTTGCTTTCCATCATCAGCCTGATCCCTGTCAGCTTGGTCTCGTTGATAAAACGCATGATCGAGATATGTTCGCTTTTTTTGAACACGTTGCAGAGATATTCCGACGTGATGCCCAGATGCGCCGCGATCTCGCTCTGCCTGATGGGCTGCGAAATGTGCTCTAAAACATAGCGCTTGGCTTGCGCCACGTAGCGGTATTCCCCGGGGGTGCCCTTGTCCCCTTGTGCATCGCAGCACCGATCCAGCTCATCCAACAGCTGCAAAAACAATCCCGCCGTCTTCCACGTGTGGGAGGGCTGCAGCGCAAAGCTTCGTATGATCTCGTCGATCAACCGTCTGCACGTTTCGCAGCGCTCGGCACCGTGCAAAACCAAGGGCGGAAGCGCTTGCCCGGGCACCACGTCGTATTCCATCGAAAAGCAGACCGTATGATGCGCGTGATAGGCATCGGTATCCACCGTCATCGGGCTTTTGTAAAAATTGCAGATGATATCCCCCACAGCGGCGGTATCGGTACTTCTCCCCTGCGCAACGCGAACGCCGCCCTCGGTGATCACAGAGATCTCAATGCAGTTTTTACGCTGCGGAATACGTCCGTGATAAAGCTCGTCGCAAAAACGGTGCGCAAACTGAATTTCGGGCAGAGAGTACAATGTCAAAAAAGGCATACTGCCACCTCCTTTACCGCTATCACTATAACATTTCATCTTAATTTTGTCAAGATTTTATAAAAATGTGCATTGCCGTTTTTCGCAAATTTGTTATACTGAAGCTTGTAAAGGAGGTGCGATATGTGTCTGACTGAAGCATTAAAGGCTGAAATGCGCCAAGCACCGATCGGTGAATTTTGTCCCGAATATTTCCGCGGAATGGGCTATCAGAGCAGTACCGCCACCACGCCCGCCTGCAAGCGCGCCGACGGCATTGCCGCTCTGCTGGCAAGACCCGTTCCCCACATTTATCAAAACGACCTGATCGTCGGCAGCATACGCCCGCTGTTCGTTTCGCTGACCGACACCGAGCGCCAAGCGGCAAGGGATGCCATAGCCCCCTTCCCCGAGCGCCGTTTTATCTCCAACAAGGATCACTACGCGCCCGATTACGAGACAGTCCTGTCGGTGGGCATCGGCGGCCTTCTCTCAAATATCGATGCCTCAAAAAAGGCGCACGCGGGCGACGAGAAAGCCCTTGATCTGCTGAATGCCATGGCGCGTACCCTGCGGGCGTTGCAGGAAATGCTTCGCGCCTATGCCCAAAGGGCCGAGGCGCTGATGGGCACCGCAGGTTATAACAGCGGACGGCTTGCCGCCATTGCGGAGCGCTGCCTTGCCATCGTCGAGGCTGCCCCCAAGAGCTTTGCCGAGGGACTGCAGCTTTTGTGGATGATCCACACCTGCTTTTTGTACGAGGGACGCTACGCCATGGCGTTTGGCCGCTTGGATCAGCTGCTTTACCCGCTCTACCGCCGCGATACGGATAGCGGCGCTCTCACCGCGCCCGAGGCAACAAAGCTGCTGGAAAACGTATTCGTCAAGATCTGCGAGCGCCGCTTTTACCGCAATGCCGACGACGTGGTCAATATCTGTATCGGCGGCGTGGATGCGGACGGCCAAAATGCCGTGAACGACCTGAGCTATCGCATACTGGAGGCAGTGAGAAACGTCAACCTCCCCGGTCCCAATCTGTCAGCGCGCATTGCGCCCGACACGCCGGACGATTTTTTGGATGCCTGCCTCAAGGTCATCGGCACAGGCCTTGGATATCCGGCGCTGATGAACGACACCGTCAACATGGCAGCCCTGCGGCGCTACGGCTATGACGAGGCCGACGTGCGCAACTACTCTATGGTAGGCTGCATTGAGAACTTTATAACAGGTCGACAGCCCCCCTGGAGCGACGGTCGCTTTGACACCCCCCGCTTTCTGGAATATGCGCTGCTGGACGGAGAGGGCTTTGACAAGGGCCGCAAGGGGCTGAAGCCTCCGCCGCCGGCCGAGCTTGACAGTATGGATGCCCTTATGACCGAGCTGGAGCGCCAGCTCGCTCACGGTGTGAAGGAATACGTGGAAGATTTTCATGCGAAAAACGTGATACGTGACCCCGAAAATCACACATCCCCCTTCCTCTCCTGCTTTTGCAAGCCCTGCATCGAGCGAGGACGGGATATCAATATGGGGGGAGCCAAATACCCTTCGGTCCACGGCGCCGTGCTGATGGGGGTCGGCACCATGAGCGATGCGCTTGCCGCCATCGAGCAGGTGGTGTTTATCGACAAGGCCGCCACCCTTACCGATATTGCCGACGCGATGCGCCAAAACTTTGTGGGATACGAGAAGCTGCGCCACCGATTGCTTGCCGCCCCCAAATACGGCAACGACCACCCTCTGCCCGACAAATACGCCGTTTGGTTCACCGCATTTTTGGCAGACGAATTTGACAAATACCGCACCCATGACGGCGGCGGTATCTATATCGCTATGGCGGCAAACATCAGCAATATCGATGCGGGACACCGCATCGGCGCCACCCCCGACGGTCGCCTTGCGGGCGAGCCGCTCTCCGATGCCGCATCCCCCACCTACGGGCGTGATAAAACGGGCGTGACCGCTACCCTACTCAGCCTTGCCAAGCCGGATTACACCCGCTGCGCCTGCGGCACCGTGGTCAATCAGAAGTTTTACCCCGACATATTTGAGGATGGCAAGCGGCAAAAGCTCCTCTCGCTGATCCGCGTTTATTTTGCCAAGGGCGGTCAGGAGCTTCAGATCAATGCCACCGATACCGAGACCCTGCGGGATGCTATGGAGCACCCCGAGCGCTATGCCTCGCTGGTGGTACGTGTTTCCGGCTTTTCCGCCCTATACGTCACATTGGACAGAGAGGTGCAGGAGGATATTCTGCGCCGCACGCAACAAAAATAAAAAGGAGAATGGCAATGAAAGCAAAAGCAGCAGTTTTTATGGGGCCCGAAAAGCCCTTTGACGTCAGAGAATTTGAGGTGACCGCCACCCCCGTGGGCTACGGCAAAAGTCGCCTGATCGCCAGCGGCGTGTGCGGCACCGACCTGCACTTCCACCGCGGCAAGCTGTTCGTACAGGCCCCCACGGTCATCGGGCACGAGTTTGTGGGTCAGCTGGAGGACTGCGACGAGATCGAGGCGGCAAAATACGGTCTGAAGAAGGGAGACAATGTCATTGCCGATATTGCCGTTCCCTGCGGCAAGTGCCTGCTCTGCCGCACCGGTGATGATGCCAACTGCGTGCATATGCAGGTCACCAACGGCGGCAGCATCGAAAAAGCGCCCTATCTCTACGGCGGCTATGCCGAGGTCAACTATACGCCTCTTTCCAACCTGGTCAAGATACCCGCAGAGCTGGATCCCACCATGGTGGCGACCTTTGCCTGCCCCGGCCCCACCGCCATCCACGCCTTCCGCCTCGGCAAGCAGGCGGGCTACACCCCCGACCGCGACACCGTTGCCGTGGTGCAGGGCCTTGGCCCCGTCGGGTGCTTTGCCATCCTCTATCTGAAGGCAATGGGTGTAAAAAAGATCTATGCCATCACCGCCCGTGAGAACGCCGAGCGAGAGGAAATGGCCAAGCGCCTCGGTGCCGATGAGGTGCTTTGCCTGAAGCGGGACGGCACCGAAGCCGTGACCAAAAGGCTGCAGGCTGAAAACGACGGTCTCGGCGTGGATCTCTGCTTCGAGGGATCGGGCGCACCCGCTGCCGTCGCCCAGGGCATGAACATCCTGCGCAACCGCGGCGTGTACCTGATCCCCGGTCAGTACAGCAACAGCGGCGGCATTGAGATCCAGCCCCAGATGATCACCTTCAAGGCTCTGCGGATCATCGGCTCCTCCCAGTATTCGATGATCGACGTGGAGGATTACCTTGCCTTCCTGTGTGCGCACAAGGAGGTGCACAGCACCATCCTGTCCCTGGGTACGCATTATAAAATAGCCGACGTCAACAATGCCTTTGCCGATGCCAAGGCGGGCAAAAACGTCAAGACCCTGCTGGTGAAATAAAGCCATGACCGACGTGATCATTTTCGGCGGCCAGAGCAACATGCAGGGGCAGTCCGAGCGTTTAAGTGAAAATATTCCCGTAAAAAGCGCACTGGAATACCGCCTGCTCACCGACAGTCTTGTGCCGTTATCCAACCCCGTTGGGGAGGATATCCGCTATGACGGCACCGAAGGGGTGCCTTATGCGAAGGGGCAGATCCACCTGCGGGATTGGTTGGCCAACCATGCTCTGGGCAGCGCCTGCGACGGGCACACCAATCTTGTCCCCGCCTTTTGCCGTGCCTATCTGGCGGCGTGCGGCGGCTCCGTGGTCGCCGTCCACGCCGCCAAGGGCAGCACCGAGATCGAGGACTGGCTCCCCCATACGGCGGGCTACGGTATTTTGTGCAAAAAAGCGCAGAGCGCGCTACGGCTGCTCAAGAAAAGCAATACCGAGATCGGGCACGTCTGCTTTGTTTGGCTGCAGGGCGAAAGCGATGCTATTGCAGGGCGCAGCCGCACCTATTATAAGGAAAAGCTGGCCATTCTTGCCGACTCCCTCATCGCTGACCTTGGTATAGAATGCTTTGGCATCATCCGCGTGGGGCGGTTTACGGGAGACACGCGGGATGATGAGATCATCCGCGCACAGGATGAGATCTGCCGCGAGGATAGCCGCTTTCTGATGCTGACCGACCTTGCCACCGCGCTGAACGAGCGACCCGATTGTATGAACCCTCACGTGGGCGGTCACTACAGCGCAAAAGGGCTCGAGCTCCTCGGCGATGCTGCGGGGAAAGCCCTTGGAAGGCATAGGATGTCGCAAAAATAAGCCAACGTGTTGCCTTTTTCGATCAAAAAAGAGGTCTCGCCCTATTGGCAGGACCTCTTTTGATATTTATGCTTGACATTTTTCGCCCGTTGTGCTATAATACAGCGGTAAAGGCTATGACCGAGGATCAGTAAGCAAGCAAGCACCGCGCAGAGAGCCGCCGGAGGGTGCAAGGCGGAGAGGGAGCGTTTGCCGAATACACCTTGAGAGCTGCGCACCGAAAGGGGCTTCCCCGGTAGGCTGTGACGGTGTCGCCCGTTATGCGAATACGGCATTTTCGTGCCGTTTGAGGCCGCTTTTGTGAGATAGCGGCGAACAGAGGTGGTACCGCGGAGCACTCCGCCCTCTTGCATTTTGCAGAGGGGCGGATTTTTTGTTTCTCTGCGATTTACCCCCATAACGTAATGAAAAAACGCACAAAATAAAGGAGACAAGACAATGAAAATCTATGAAGAGCTCGTTGCCCGCGGTCTGATCGCACAGGTCACCGACGAGGCTGAGATCCGTGAGCTGATCAATGAGGGCAAGGCCACCTTCTACATCGGCTTCGACCCCACCGCAGACAGCCTGCACGTGGGTCACTTTATGGCACTGTGCCTGATGAAGAGACTGCAGATGGCAGGCAACAAGCCTGTGGTGCTCATCGGCGGCGGTACCGCTATGGTGGGCGACCCCTCCGGCCGTACCGATATGCGCCAGATGATGACCAAGGAGACCATCCAGCACAACGTGGACTGCTTCAAGAAGCAGATGTCCCGCTTCATCGACTTCGGCGAGGGCAAGGCGATCCTGGTGAACAACGCCGACTGGCTGCTGGATCTGAACTACGTGGAGGTCCTGCGCGACGTGGGCGCCTGCTTCTCGGTAAACAAGATGCTTTCCGCCGAGTGCTACAAGCAGCGTATGGAGAAGGGTCTTTCCTTCCTGGAGTTCAACTACATGATCATGCAGTCCTACGACTTCTATCATCTCTTTAAGGAGTACGGCTGCAATATGCAGTTCGGCGGCGACGACCAGTGGTCCAATATGCTGGGCGGTACCGAGCTGATCCGCAAGAAGCTGCAGAAGGATGCTTACGCCATGACCATTACCCTGCTCCTCAACTCGGAGGGCAAGAAGATGGGCAAGACCCAGTCGGGCGCCGTTTGGCTGGATCCCGCCAAGACCACCCCTTACGAGTTCTACCAATACTGGCGCAACGTGGGCGATGCCGATGTGCTCAAGTGCATCCGTATGCTGACCTTCCTGCCCATGGAGCAGATCGAGGAAATGAACGGCTGGCAGGGCGAGCAGCTGAACCGCGCCAAGGAGATCCTTGCCTTTGAGCTGACCGCGCTGGTACACGGCGATGAGGAGGCCAAGAAGGCAGAGGCTCAGGCAAAGGCTCTGTTCGGCGCAGGTGGCGGCGAGGATGCCCCCACCACCGAGCTTACCGCCGACGACTTTGTTGACGGCGCCATCGACGTGCTGACCCTGTTTGTAAAGAGCGGTCTCTGCGCCTCCAAGTCCGAGGCACGCCGCACCGTGGAGCAGGGCGGCGCCAACGTGGACGGCGAGAAGGTCGCTGACATCAAAAAGACCTACACGGTAGCGGATTTTGCCGACGGCAAGCTGCTCCGCCGCGGCAAGAAGAACTTCAGAAAGGTCGTTCTGAAGTAATTGCATAAAGCAAAAGCACCGACAGGCGTCGCCTGTCGGTGCTTTTTTAATATGTGCCTAAACGGTATGCGTTATCAGCCCTTTTGGGGTCTGTTGCGGTCGATCTCGGCGCAGATGTGCTTGCCGGGTGCGGCATAGAAGGCGGCCATGGTGGGCAGGAAGCCCTCGTCGCAGTTGCAAACCAGGTTGCCCTTGACCTCATAGGTAAAGTCGCCCTGATAATCGATCTCACCCAGCGCCTTTGCCACCTCCATCCAGTTGATGGTGCCGAGGTAGGGCAGCACGTGCTGGTCGTTGCGGTAGTCGTTGTCGTGAATGTGCAGGGCACCAAGGCGGTCGTGACCAAGGCCGCGGATGAACTCGGGCGCCTCCACATCTGTCAGGGGCAGTCCTACGTGACCCACGTCCAGACAAGCGGTAATCTGCTCGCTATCCAGCGTATCCACGTAACGAATGAACTCCTGCAGATTGGAGCAGGTGTCGGCCACGATGCACTTGCGGCGAGGATCGGCCTGGAACATATTCTCCACAGCGACCTTCACGCCGTACTCCTTGGCGTAAGGGATCAGGCTGCGGTAGTACGCCATATTGCGCTCAAAGATCTCCTCCTCATGCCCGTGATAGACCATGTGGTGGATGGGGTGAACGACCACCGTCTTGGCACCGATCATGCCCGAGATCTCCAGGGTGCGCACCATACGGGGGAAAACGATCTCCTCGTAGACGGTGGGATCGTCCCACTGTGCTGCCTTGAAGGTGAAGGGGGCGTGGGTCTGGGTGATGGGAAAGCCCTTCTCGTCTGCGATACGGCGGACCTCCTCGGCCAGCTCGCGGTAGTTGTCGCCGTTCCAGCGGTCACCGTCATTGACGAGTCCCATCAGCGAGTAATCGCAGGCGGTAAAGCCCGCTTCCTTATAAATATCGATACACTTGGCAAAATCATAGCGACCCATCAGGTTGCTGATGTTGATAGAAAGCTCCATTGCAGTTCCCTCTTTTCAAAAATTATTGGACCAGATGGTAGGCAAAGCCTGCGATCTCGTCGTTCAGATAGATAAAGGTACGGTTGCCGTTTTTATCTGTGCGGGCGGTGCTGTCGTCAAACTTGACACCGCGACGGGTCAGATGGTAGATAGCGCGCTCCACGTTGGAGGTCTTGACGGCAATATGACCCATGGTGCCGCGGCCGTTGAAGTTCATAAACTCAAAGCCGGTGCCCGCAAAGGAGGAGATGTCGCGCTTGTCGGTGCCAAAGGAGAAGATCTCCTTCATGGTGGCTGCGGCGCTGTCCGCATCCTGCTCGGAGGGGCAGTTGACGCCGATATGGACCAGCTTGAAATCCAGCATCTTGTCCACGGCCTGGCGCACCAGCGCCTCGATGCCGTCAAAGTTCCCTGCCGCGATCATGTCGGAGGGCACCATCCAGCTGCCGCCGCAGGCGATGATCTTGGGGAAGGCCAGATAGTCGGCAAGATTGTCAGCATTCACACCGCCGGTGGGCATAAAGGTCACATTGCCGTAGGGTGCAGCCATGGCCTTGATCATCTTCACGCCGCCGGAGGGCTCTGCCGGGAAGAATTTGACGGTGGTAAGACCGAGGGAGAGTGCCTGCTCGATACCCGTGGGGTTGTTGATGCCCGGCACGATGGGAATGTTGCGCTCCACGCAATATTTCACGACCTCGGGGTTGAGGCCGGGGCTGACGATGAACTTGGCGCCTGCGGCAACGGCCTCATCCACCTGCGCGGTGGTCAGCACGGTGCCCGCGCCCACCAGCATCTCGGGGTAAGCGGCGCTCATGGCGGCAATGGCATCCTTTGCGGCAGCGGTACGGAAGGTGACCTCTGCGCAGGGCAGACCGCCCTTCAGCAGCGCGCCGCCAAGCGGCACCGCATCCTTGGCATCGTCGATCTTGATGACCGGCACAATACCGATCAGCGAAAGCTCCTTCAAAATAGCGTTCATCTTTTTTCTCCTTTGTAAATGAAAGGTATAAATTCTATACGATATAATCATACTCCAACCCGATGCAAAAGTCAATAAAAAGCACAAAACTCCTGCAAAAATCCGCTTTTTGCAAGAATTCTCTATGCGACATTTCCAAAAAAATCAAAAATGTCGTATGTCGCACGACATTTTGCTTATCTTGAGTAGTTTGCTCATCAAAACAACTATATAAGGTATTCTGTCGAATATTTATTTTGAAAACTCTATTGACAATGACGTATGACATCTGTTATAATAAAGGCAGAAAGAACACAATATAACACAGATAACACCTTTCTTCATTTTCTCCTTTCACCCGGGCGGTGAGAGATGCGTAAGGCAGAATGCGCAGCTCCCTCCGCCCACCTTTTTTATTTTATTTTTGATTTTTTTCAAAAAAGGGGTTGACAAGCCCCCTGAAACGTGGTATAATAACGCTCGCGTCAAGTCGCCGGACTGGTAAATGGGAGCATAGCTCAGTTGGGAGAGCATCTGCCTTACAAGCAGAGGGTCATAGGTTCGAGCCCTATTGTTCCCACCAAAGATTGATGCCGCCTCCTTATCGGAGGCGGTGTTCATCCATTCGGCCCGGTAGTTCAGTTGGTTAGAACGCTAGCCTGTCACGCTAGAGGTCGTGGGTTCGAGTCCCATCCGGGTCGCCACCACTCCTCAAATACACCACCTATGCGGATTTAGCTCATTTGGTAGAGCGCGACCTTGCCAAGGTCGAGGTGGCGGGTTCGAGCCCCGTAATCCGCTCCAAAAGGAAAACCACCCACGCAATCGCGTGGGTGGTTTTCCTTTTGGAGCGGGTCGCGGTTGCAAGCAACCGCGCGGGGCTCGCAAGAGACCCGCAGCGGGTGAAATCTTGCCGTTTCGCACAGCGAATGGAGCCGTTCAGGCGACAAGGCAAGTTTCACTATTCGCCTGCGGCGAATGGATCGCCGTCAGGCGAATTGGACGAGCAATGAATTCGCCTGCGGCGAATAACTGGAGGTTTTCTCAACGGCCACGCCGTTGATTTGCTTCGCAAATACGAAAACTCTGCCCGTGATCCGCTGCCGCGGTCCCCACTCCCTTACAAGAGAAGGCTCATGACGGCCATCGACGCTTCCCCTTTGCCGCCAACCGCTACCGTGCAAAAATTCTTTTCACCTTTTTCAAAAAAGCCCTTGACAAAAGCACCCTACCCTGCTATAATAGTAAGGCATTCTGAATATGGCGCCATGGCCAAGTGGTAAGGCACGGGTCTGCAAAACCCTCATCCCCGGTCCGAATCCGGGTGGCGCCTCCAAACGCAAAAAGAGCACCCGCTTGGGTGCTCTTTTTGCGTTTTGGCGCGCTATACGCGCGCCGGATCGCGTTTTCTTGCGCCACACGCAAGGAAACCGGTTCTGTTTTGCCGCGAAGCCGTCTGGGAGCTTGCTCACAAGCGGCAAGCGTGCAAATTTTCGCGCGCAGCGCGAATGGAGGGTGGCGCCTCCAACACGTGTTGACAAAAAAGATGCCAAACAGAAAACCCGAGATTTTCTCGGGTTTTCTTCGTTTTTCGCCGTTTTTCGGCACTTTGCGCGCAAAGTGCGGCTTTTCTTGAAATTCGGATTTTAGTGAAAACAAAAAGATGCCAAACGGCATTTTCGGCAGAGGGGAGTAGAAGTGAACCTTTATCTTATGGAGCTAAACCGCGACTATAAGACCGAAAAGCATTTTAGACTTGTATGTAAATGTTTGAATGATGTGCTTGCTTTTATGAACGATTGTCCATTGCTTTTCCTCACAAACAATGTTATAATGAATCCAAACTCGGAAAGGGAGTAATCGGAAATGAAAGAGTGGAACATACTTGATTTTGGCGCAAAATGCTCGGATGCCCTTCAAACTCGTCCGATTCAAGAAGCCATTGATTCCTGTTACCTTGCGGGGGGCGGTCGTGTTGTGATCCCGTGCGGCGTTTTCCGGACAGGCGGACTGCGCATTCGCTCGGGCGTGGAGCTGTATCTGGAAAGCGGTGCGATCCTTCAGGGAAGCCGCGATTACAGAGATTATTTCGGTTTTACACAGGACAGGATCGAGCCTGTTGAAATGAAGGAAAAGCCCGAAGGCGTTTGTGCATCCGCTTGGCCAACGAGCCGTTGGTGCAATGCTCTGATCCGCGCCTTTGACGCGCACGATTTTTCCGTTGTCGGTGAAAAAGGCTCTTATATTGACGGTGTGAACTGCTATGATCCGCTTGGTGAGCAGAAATTCCGCGGACCTCACGGTATATGCTTTTGGCGGTGCCGTGATATTCACCTGGAAGGCTATACCTTTATGCACAGTGCCAATTGGTGTCACGCGATTTTTGAGTCCCGAAATATTACTGTAAGAAATGTGATATTTCTGGGCGGGCATGACGGTGTGGATCTGCGTACCTGTGATAACGTGCTCGTGGAAAATTGCAGCTTTAATATAGGAGATGACTGCATTGCGGGCTTTGATAACAACGATGTCACGGTGCGAAATTGTGTTTTGAATACCGGATGTCATGCGATTCGCTTTGGAGGCAACAATGTCGTGTTCGAAAACTGTACGTCCGGAGATTCGGGATTCGGGCATAGGCGCAGTCTGCCGGATGAGGCGAAGATTAACGGTTGGTTGACGAACGCGACCTCTCGCCACGTGGTGCAGGCACCGTTCAGTTATTATTGTGACCACCGCGCAACGCCTCGACGCACGCCTGAACAGATTACGATCAGAAATTCCACGTTTTCGAATTGCTGTGAATTGATTCGCGTGGAGTATGACGGCTTACATCAGTGGTGTTGTAATCGACCGCTCAGACAGATCACCTACGAAAACTGCTCGGTAGAAGGGCTATATCAAACGGGAATGGTATGGTCGGACGAAAACGAGCGCATCACCTGCCATTTCAAGAACCTTCATATTTCCTGCCGTGAGGACTGTAAGCATCTCCCCTTGCTTGTTGCGGGAAATTTCGACCGATTGATCTTTGAGGATTGTGTCATTGAAGGCTATGCATCCCCCACCGTTTTGATCGGGACGGACGGAGGAACGGTTGAGGTGATCCGTTCCACGCCGATCACGCTGAAGCGTGTGTCCTTTGAGGAATGTCTCGAGGCCCATCCGCACGGAATCGTACCGCATCCACTGAATGTGTGAATGTTGATTAGTTATATCTTTTTTGTCAACACGCCCCAAAAGCAAAAGGGACACCAAACGGTGTCCCTTTTGCTTTTGGAGGCGCCACAGCGCGAACTCGTACGAGGCGAGATTCTGGGATTGTGGCGAGATGTTCATCCTTCCCTCTTGTACTCCCGCCCCAAAGTGTGCTATAATATATTTGATATAAACATCAAATGACAGAAAGTCGGCAGGTGTATGAACGCTTGACAAAACGAGAGGAGGCATGAGATATGTCGGAAAAAGTGTGGAACGGATTTGAGCGGCTTGATTTTTCATTTGAGGGCAGAGAGGCGATCCTCATCGTTCCCGAGCAACCGAATTCAAATAGAAATTGGCTTTTAAAAACTGAATATTTCGGAGCTTTCCCAAGCTTTGAAATTGAAATGTTAAAACGCGGCTGGCATCTTGCGTATATCAAGAACGTCACAAGATGGTGCCTTGATGAAGACCTTGATCTCAAAAAGCGCTTTGCGGAGTATTTACACGAGCAATACGGACTCTATCACAAGTGTGTTCCGGTCGGAATGAGCTGCGGAGGTCTTATTGCGAGCAAATTTGCGGCAAAATATCCGAATTTGATTTCCGCGCTCTACCTGGACGCGCCTGTTATGAATTTGCTTTCTTGCCCTGCGGGAATCGGGAATGCCGGGAACGGTATGCTGTCTGAGTTCATAGACGCGACAGGGATCAGTCTCTCGGAGCTTACATATTACAGAAACCATCCTATAGATAAAATGCCCTTGCTTCTAAAAAACAATATTCCGATCATGTTGGTTTACGGAGATAGCGACAACGTCGTTCCTTACCATGAAAACGGGGCGATTCTCGAAAAATATTACCGCGAAAACGGTGGAATGATTAAGGCAATCGGAAAAGCGAATTGCGGTCATCACCCCCACGGTCTCGAAGATAATACGCCCATAATAGAATTTGTTGAAAAGTATTCTCTTTAATAGTTGGCATCTTTTTTGTCAACTCGTGCCAAAAAATTCCGTACACGCAAGTGTGCGGAATTTTTTACTTTTTCACTTTTCACTAATTCGGCGTGTAAGGATTTTTTGGAAAGTAATAGGTAAGAGTGAATAGTGAAGAAGTTAATTAGTTGGTGTTGAAAAACGCCCCAAAGTGTGCTATAGTGTATTTGATGCAAGCGTCAAATGACAGAAAGGCAGTGCTATATGAAACCATATTTATATGAAACGCATTTACACACTTATCCCGTGAGCAAATGCGCAAAGGCGGATGTCAAAGAGTCTCTTGAGTTTTACAAAAGCCTTGGATATGCGGGTGTATTTATTACCAATCATTTTATTGACGGAAATA
>SVQY01000056.1 GCA_015065135.1 Oscillospiraceae bacterium | reverse complement strand
CAGACCATCTACGTGGTCACCCCCGAGCACACCTCGGGCAGCCAGCTGCTCTTCCGTGACAACACCACTCCGATGATCACGGGCAAGCACGTGCTGATCCTTGCCGCCTCCGTCACCACCGGCTATACCGCGCAGGCAGCCGTGGAGGCGCTCAACTACTACGGCGGCCACGTGGCGGGCATCTGTGCCCTCTTTGCCACCACCGATACCTGCGCCGGTCACACGGTGCACGCCGCCTTCCATCAGAAGGATCTCCCCGACTATTGCAGCGCCCCCTCCCACGAGTGCCCTCTTTGCAAAAAGGGCGAAAAGCTGGATGCGCTGGTCAACAGCTTCGGCTACTCCAAGCTGTAATAACAAAAGCTCCGAGGCTCGATGAGCCTCGGAGCTTTTGTTATTACACCTGCTTGTTGCTGGTCTTGAGCAGAACGTCGTGCGCGCCGCCCTCCACGATACTGACCGCAGAGACCAGCGTGAGCTTGGCCTTCTGCTGCAGCTCAGGAATAGAAAGTGCACCGCAGTTGCACATGGTGGAGCGCACCTTGGCAAGGCTGATCTGCACGTTATCGGAAAGCTTGCCTGCGTAAGGCACGTAGGAGTCAACGCCCTCCTCAAAGGACAGCTTCTTGCTGCCGCCGAGGTCGTAGCGCTGCCAGTTGCGGGCACGGTTGCTGCCCTCGCCCCAGTACTCCTTCATCAGCGTGCCGTTGACGTTGACCTTTGCCGTGGGGCTCTCGTCAAAGCGAGCGAAGTAGCGCCCCAGCATGATGAAATCGGCACCCATAGCCAAAGCCAGGGTCATGTGGTGATCATGTACGATACCGCCGTCAGAGCAAACGGGCACGTAAATGCCGGTCTCCTTGAAGTACTCGTCACGGGCCTTGCAAACGTCGATCAGCGCGGTAGCCTGACCGCGACCGATGCCCTTGGTCTCGCGGGTGATACAGATAGAGCCGCCGCCGATACCGACCTTGATGAAGTCAGCGCCGCAATCGGCAAGGAAGCGGAAGCCCTCGGCATCCACCACGTTACCGGCACCCACCTTAACGGTGTCACCGTAGGTCTTGCGGATCCACTCGATGGTCAGCTTCTGCCACTCGGAGTAGCCCTCGGAGGAGTCGATGCAGACTGCATCCACGCCTGCCTCTACCAGTGCAGGCACGCGCTCGGCGTAGTCACGGGTATTGATGCCCGCACCCACGATATAGCGCTTCTGGCTGTCCAGCAGCTCCATGGGGTTCTTCTTGTGCTGATCGTAGTCCTTGCGGAATACGAAATAGCACAGATGACCCTTCTTATTAACGATAGGCAAGGAATTGAGCTTATGATCCCAGATGATATCGTTGGCTTCCTTCAGGGTGGTGCCCTCGGGAGCGGTGATCAACTTCTCAAGAGGCGTCATGAAGGTGGAGATCTTCTCGGAGGGATCCATACGGCTGACGCGATAGTCGCGACCGGTCACGATACCGACCAGCTTACCCTCGGGAGAGCCGTCCTCGGTAATGGCGATGGTGGAAAAGCCGTTTCTCTCCTTCAGCTCCAGCACGTCGGCAAGAGTCTGATCGGGACGCAGATTAGAAGCAGAGCGCACAAAGCCTGCCTTGAAGCCCTTGACCTTGGCGACCATGGCAGCCTCATCCTCAATGGACTGAGAGCCGTAAATGAAGGACACACCGCCCTCCTGTGCCAGTGCGATGGCAAGGCGGTCACCGGAAACCGACTGCATGATAGCGGAGACCAGCGGAATATTCATAGAGATTGCAGGCTCTTCCCCTTTCTTGAAGCGGACGAGCGGGGTCTTCAGCGAAACATTGGCGGGAATGCACTCGCTGGAGGAGTAACCGGGAACGAGCAGATACTCGTTGAAGGTATGGGAGGGTTGATCATAATAGAAAGCCATATCAGTTCATCTCCTTGCTCACTTTGTTCCTATTTTTTGTGTAAAACAAAATCTATTTGATTTATTATACAATAGTCCGACGGATTTTGCAAGAGGATTTTTGAATTTGTCGTATTTTTCACAAGTTCCGCCGCCGCAATGTACTTTTTTTTGAGCAAAGCAAGCATAAAATCAGGAAACTGTTGACAAAAAAGCAAATTTATTATAGAATAATAAAAGTTATGGTCTATTGACCCTTTGGAGGTTTTATGATTTGCAATTCTATTCTTGACGCTATGGGCAACACGCCCCTCATCCGCCTCAACCGTATGGGCGACCCCGACAGCGCTGAGATCCTGGTTAAATTTGAGGGCCTGAACGTAGGTGGCTCGATCAAAACGAGAACCGCTTATAATATGATCCGTGATGCGGAGGAAAAGGGACTGATCGGCCCCGATACCGTGATCGTGGAGCCCACCAGCGGCAATCAAGGCATCGGCCTTGCCCTTGTGGGCGCGGTGCGCGGCTATAAAACAAAGATCATCATGCCCGACTCGGTCAGCGAGGAGCGCAGAAAGCTGGTCAATCACTATGGCGCGGAGGTGATCCTGATCCACGACGCGGGCAACATCGGCGAGTGCATCGAGGAGTGCCTGCAGACCGCCTTGCGGATGCAGCGGGAGGATCCCAACGTATTTGTGCCCCAGCAGTTTGAAAACCCTGCCAACGTGGCGATCCAGCGCTCGGTCACCGGTATGGAGATCCTGGAGCAGGCAGGCGGCCCCGTGGACGGCTTTTGCTCCGGCATCGGCACCGGCGGCACCATCACCGGCATCGGTGAGACTCTGCGCGCCGCCAACCCGGATATGGAGATCTGGGCGGTAGAGCCCGAGCACGCCGCCATTTTGTCGGGCGGCTCCATCGGCACCCATCTGCAAATGGGCATCGGGGACGGTCTCATCCCCCCCATTCTCAATCAGAGCATTTACAACGATATCTGCATCGTAAAGGATAAGGAAGCCATCGAGACCTCGCAGAAGCTCGCCTCCATGGAGGGCATCATGTGCGGCATCTCCAGCGGCACCAATGTGGCAGCCGCCATCAAGCTGGCGAAAAAGCTTGGCAAGGGCAAGCGCGTGGTCACGGTTCTGCCCGACACCGCCGAGCGATACTTCTCCACTCCCCTTTTTGAAGAGCTTTAATCCGGCTGCACGCAGCAAAAAAATAAATATCCCCCTACTATGTAAACCTCCCCTAATTTCGCAGACAGCGCAAAAGGCCACCCTACGGCAGGGATATTAAAATTCAAGAACCGAACTGGCATCGCTTTTCAAGCGGTGTCAGTTTTGTTTTTAATTGAATACTCACGTTGTTGTAAACGTATTTGAAAAAACTTTTCTCCACCGCCTTTACAAAATCCAGCCCGAATTTACATTTTCGGAACACCCAAACCCCGATAAAACAAAGAAAAAATCCCTGAAACGCCCTATTTACGGGCATTCCAGAGATTTTTTGCTTTGGGTGGAGGAGTGGGCATTAAAGCTGAACACCACCATCGTGGTATGATGTTTGGCTCTACACTGCACTCCGCCGATAATTGGGTGCAGGCACTGCCTGCTGGTGGACCCGAGGGGAGTTGAACCCCTGTCCGAAAACCCATTCACAAGACCTTCTCCGTGGGCAGTCTGCAATTTAGAATTCCCTTCAAGCGGCGATCACAGACAACCTCTGCTCTCCGGTAGCCCTTTTATGCATGACCGATACAAGTGCGAACTCTCGGTTCATGTTCACCACTACATGACGCTCCAGCCGAGGCCGTGGTACTCCCCGGGGGAACGGGCGGCTAAAGAGCCGCGTCAGCTGCTTTAGGCAGCCAGTGCGACGTTTTCGTCAGCGTTTAATTTTAAGGTTGAGCCTTTTTCGTGATTGCTCGGCACGCCACGCTTATCCTGCTTCAAGATCCCCGTCGAAACCCTTACGGGCCCATTTTGAGGAACGCTATTTATTATATGTCATTCCTCATTTTTTGTCAAGTGCTTAATATTCCCTGCCATTGCTTTTATAGGCGCGCTCCATATCTCGCTTGGCATCGGCCTTGGCCATATCGTCGCGCTTATCGTACAGCTTTTTACCGCGGCAAAGCCCGATCTCCATTTTTACTCTGGGGCCGGAAAAATACAGCGAGAGCGGAATCACCGAAAAGCCCTTTTCGGCTGCCTTGCTGGCAAGACGGATGATCTCACGCTTGTGCAGCAGCAGCTTGCGTGGCCGTCTCGGCTCCTTGTTGAAGATATTTCCCTTCTCATACGGGCTGATATGCACGCCCAGCGCAAAAATCTCGCCGTTTTTAAAGGAGCAATAGGAGTCCTTCAGGTTGACGGCCCCCTGCCTGAGGCTTTTGACCTCTGTGCCGCATAATTCGATGCCCGCTTCTATACGCTCGTCCACGAAATAATCGTGCCAGGCCTTTTTGTTTTGCGCGATCGTGCGCTCTACCGGCTTTCTGTCCGCCATCCGATACACCTCCTTTGATCAGTTTATGGTACAGTATTGCCCTTTTATTCCGCCGCAAACATCGAAGCACAGCGTGAGCAGGGTCTGACCTTGCCCAAAAGCGCAGCGCTTTCCACCGAGCCGTTCAGAATATCCTCTGCGTTGCGCAGATAGGAGCAGCTGCGTGCGTAATGCCAAACACCGCCATTCGCCGTGTAATAGCAAACATCGGGCAGCTCGTCACCCTCCTCGATCTCGTCGGCAGGCACATCCTCGGAGGTAACGGCATCCTCTGCCTTCTCCTCCTCAGCCTTTTGCGCCAACAGCCTTTCACGGTAGGCGCGCGCCTCCTCGGCGTTCATCTCCTCGCCGGCAGAAAAGCTCTTGCCCTTTCCGCAAGCGGCCAATGCCAGTGCGCAAATACCCACGCAGGCGACCATAAGCAGCTTTTTCGTTCTCTTTTTCATATTTCCTCCAATAGGCGCTCCAGAATGCCCAGCCGCGAGCCGGAAAACTCATACGCGCGCTTATAATCATCATTCTTGCGATAGCAGTACTCCAGGTCGCCAAAGACCTCGTAAAGCAGTACGCCAAAGGTCAGCTCGTCTCGGGCAAGCAGGCTCTCCAGCGCCGCCTGCGCGCCAACGTAATCCTCCTGCTGCATTTGCAAAAGGGCCGAAAGCCGCGCGGCGTACATCGTGCCTGCGTGACGTTCCGTATAGGTGGCAGCAGCCTCCGGATGACCGTTTTCCAGCGCATCCAGCGCCATAATATATTCCACCCAAAAATCACCCAGCGCACAGGCGTTTTCTATCTCCTCCGCATCCAGAACATCTGAAACCAACGTGCCGGAAAGCGAGGAAAGATAGCGATGGCAGACCGCTATGCGCTCACGAAGCCAGCCCAGCTCATAGACCGTATTGTCCGTAGCCTTGTAGGCTCTGTCCAGCGCCGCGACTGCCAGGCGCAGTCTTCCCTTTTCAAAGGCATCCCGCGCAAGACCGTATTCACATTCGGCACGCAGCAGCGACAGCTCGTCATCCTGCCCGTCACCGAGAGAATCCAGCAAGGAAAGACATCCGGCATAATCCCTTTCGGCAAAGGCGCGACGAATATTGGGCATACCTGTCATTTTTCGATAGAAAAATTCGCTTTCCTCCTCGGCCAAAAGATACCCCACCGGCACATTCAGCCTGCCGGCAAGATAAATGGCAGTAGGCAAGGACGGCAGCGCCGTTCCGTGCTCAATGCTACTGAGCATATTGCGCGTGATCTGTGTGCCGGCCAGATCCGATTGCGTCATCAGCTTAGAAAGCCGCAGTTGCTTGATCCTATCACCGATATGCAAGCCGACACCTCCTTTTGCCGTAAATCTAATTTACACCATTATAGCACGCCCGACGCGCAAAATCAAGTGATTTGCAGAAGATTTCGTCGTTTGAGGCCCATAAAGCAGATAAAGTTTCAAAAAAACCACGTTTCGTTATTTTTTAACCACATTCCCGCAAAAAACATTGACAGGAGAAAGCGCATTTTGCTATACTGATGATACTGTCAGTCATTATCTTGCTTTTTGGAGGTTTTGTTATGATCGCAGGATTTGCAGAACGCGAATACACCCCGGCGGAGGGCATGGTTCCCGGCCAGATCAAGGTAGGCTATGCCAAGGGAAAGCGCACCCCTCTGATGGCACACGTTGCCGTAATGGAGAGCAAGGGCGTTGGATCGGTCCTTGTTTCGCTTGACATTTTGTTTGTCAGCGTGGCCTTTGCGGCAAAGCTCCGTCGCCGCATCAGTGACTGCACGGGTTATCCCGTGGAGCATATTCTGATTGCCTGCTCCCACACCCACACGGGCTGTGCCATCGACCTGGACTGCTGGGCATTTGAGGGCAAGCCCGAATACCTTGACCCGGTTGAGGAAAAGGTGATGGAGGCGGTAAAAGCAGCCTATGACAGCCGCAGCGAGGTCAAAATGGGCGTTGCCACCGGCTTTGATGCCCGCTTTAATTTCTGCCGCGATTTTTACACCACAGACGGCTATCTTGTGATGAACCCCGGCCACAAGAACGCAGACAAGCTGGTCAAGCCCTTTGCCGCCGTGGACCACTCTGTCAATGTGATGCGCTTTGACGACCTTGACGGCAAGCCCCGCTGCTTTGTGATCAACTACGCCAACCATCTGGATACCGGTGGCGGTCCCAAGGAAAACAGCTTCAGCGCCGACTATGCGGGCTATATGCGCCTTGCCCTGCAACGCGAATACGGCGAGGACGTGACCGTTCTGTTCCTCAACGGCTGCTGTGCCAACGTCAACCATTACGATTACAAATACGGCTCCGACCGCGTGGGTCACTGCCGCGAGGGCGCAGCGCCCTCGGTTGAGATCGGCGAGGGACTTGCCGAGACTATAAAAAATATGGATCCTCCCCTTGTGACCGCCGTCGGAGAGCATCACATTCAGGGCAAGAGCCGTATGCACATGACCACCCACAGAACAGCAACGTGCGAACAACGCGAATGGGCAGCCCGCTATCTGAAAAGCGAGGTAGACGTGACTATCGACTCCAACCTTCGCAAAATGATGCTGGCAAAGCTTTATCTGACCGATCCCGCCGACCTGCCCGCCACGGTGGATCTGGAGATCCAGACACTGCAGATCGGTCCCTGGACCATTGTAGGCTTGCCCGGCGAGATCTTTTCGGGCATCGGACTTAAGATCAAGGCAAACTCCCCCTTTGCCAACACCATCGTGGTAGAGCTTGCTAATGGCACCCACGGCTATATGGCCCCCGATATCGTACAGGAAAGCGGATGCTATGAGGGCACCTACAGCAACGTAGCCTATACGGGTCACGGCACCGAAAAGGTACTGGTGGACGGTGCCACCAATATGCTGAATGCCCTGTTTGAGATCGACAATACTGTGTCCTTCGGCGGCTTTCGCAACAAGCCCTTGAAAGTTTAATTTCGTAAAAGAAAGCGAGAAAAACAATGAATATTTTTAAGATCACCTCTCATCCCGTGGTGGATTTTGCCGCCGAGGAGCTGAAGAAATATCTGTGGATGATGATGCCCGAGGGCGGCGCGATCTCCGTTGCCTATGCCCCCGAAGCCAAGGAGGGCTTTCGCCTTGGTCTGATGTCGGATTTTGACATCGATACCTCCGAGGCAGAGGATCTCACCTTGGATGACATTCTGCACATCGATACCGACGAAAAGGGCGGCATCATCGCCGGCTCCAATCCGCGCAGCGTGCTGCTTGCTGTCTACCGTTATCTGTTTCTGAACGGCTGCCGTTGGCTTTTCCCCGGCATTGACGGCGAATACATCCCTGTGCAGGACGTGAAGCCCACCAAGTACCACAAGATGGCTGATTGCCGCTACCGCGGCCAATGCAATGAGGGCGCCGAGTTCCAGCAGAATATGATGGAGACCATCGACTTCACGCCCAAGATCGGCATGAACGTCTATATGTTGGAGTTTGACAACCCCAAGTATTATTACGATTGCTATTACACGCACAAGCGCAACCCCAACCGCGAGCCCGAGCCCATCAATGCCGCCACCGTCAAACAGTGGAAGCGCCAATGCGAGGCAGAGATCGCCAAGCGCGGTCTGCAGTTCCACGATATGGGTCACGGCTGGACCGCGGAGCCCTTTGGCATCAGCTCCACCGATGGTTGGAAGGCAGATGAGAACCTTGAGCTCTCCGAAGAAGCGCGCCAATACGTGGCGATGATCGACGGCGAGCGCAAGCTTTACGGCGGCGTGGCGCTGAACACCCAGTTCTGCATGTCCAATCCCGAAGCGCGTGCCATCGTATCAAAATACATCGTTGAATATGCGCGGATGCATCAAAACGTGGATTATCTTCACGTCTGGCTGGCAGACGCCACCCACAACCACTGTGAGTGCGATGCGTGCCGCAAAAAGATTCCCTCCGACTGGTACGTGATGCTGCTCAACGAGATCGACGAGCGCCTCACCGCCGCAGATCTCGCCACTCGTATCGTCTTTATCTGCTACACCGACACCACCTGGGCACCCCTCACCGAACGCCTCAAGAACCGTGACCGCTTCTCCTTTATGCTGGCGGCCATCTCCCGTTCTTACGCTGAGCCCGTGCCCACCACCCCCAAGAACATCCCCCTGAAGCCCTTTGTGCTGAATGCTCGCGGCGCAATGCCTCAGACGGTGGACGAATATCTGCTTCACGCCCAAAAATGGCAGGAATGCGGCAGATGCCCCTCTATGGTCTACGAATACCACTTCTGGCTGCCCCAGTACCGCGACCCCGGTATGATGGACTTCTCCAAGGTCATCTATGATGACATCCGCGGCTATAAGGCCAACGGCTTTGGCGGTCTCATTGAGGACGGCTCTCAGCGCAGCTACTTCCCCAACGGCTTTAACTATTACGTATACGCCTCTACCCTGTTTGACACCAACGTGGATTACGAAGAGCTGAAAAAGGACTATTTCACCCACGCCTACGGCGAGATCGCGGAGGACGTGATCAAATACCTCACCGACATCAGCAAGGCCTTTGACATCAACTATCTGATGGTCCGCGCCAGCAGCTCCAGCACCTACAGGCCGCAATTCTATCGCCCCGAGCACGTCCCCTCCTTGCAGAGCGTACACGACATTACCGCAAGGATCGCCCCCGTGCTGGAGGCGCACAAGAATATGCCCTACCGCGCCCAGACCGTGGCCGTGCGCCTCCTGCAAAAGCATCTGGAATACTGCAACAGCCTTGCCGATATATGGGTATTGAAGGCGCAGGGCAAGGATCAGGAGGCTGTTGCCGCCTACGAGGCGTTCCTGGAAAGCTTCGGCAAATACGAGGTCGAGATCCAGACCTATTTTGATCAATATATGTTCCACGCCTCCATGTCCCGCCTGATCGTTAAGCCTGAGACCTTCTATAGCGGTTCATAAAAGCATCTATGAAAAGTTTTGAAGCGTTTTTTGATTCCTGCCCCTATGCCTTTGATGGTAAGGATTGCATTTTAGAGGAAAAGGACCTGGGCATCGCCTCCGATATTGCCTCTGTTTTGACCCCTCCCCATTCCGTAACGGCACTGCAATGCTTTCAAGGCTGCCCTTTTACCAACACGGCCTTCCGCTTGGACGTGCGGATCGACGGTGAGCAGATCAAGGCTGCCTCTTGGAAATGGCTGCCCAATGCCATGCTGCGAAAAGGCGCAGCCAAGCAATTTGCCGTAGAATCACTTGCGGCGGTGATCCCCGCCTCCCGCAGCATCGTAGAGCGGATCACGGTCAGCAATCTGACCGACCAACCGCTTTCCCTGCCCGTTTCCGTGATGTATCGGGGCAGGACCGCATTGGAGCAAAGCTGGCAATTCTCCATTCCGTCGCCGCGCAAGGATGACAGAAGGAACTACAGCGTCGAGGGTGATCTGCTCTCCTCGGTCACAGACGACACCGCCTACCGACTGACCTGCTCACTGGACGGTATGCGACATTTTCCCCGAGCTTATCTGTGGGAAAAAGAGATCCGTCTGCCCCCTTTGGGGCGGACGACATTCTTCCTTTCCGCACATATGGGCAGCGTTGAGGACAGCCTTGCCGAGGCAAAGGAGACCGCAGCCGATTACAAGGGTGCCCTTGCGCGCTCCTTTGCGTATCTGGAAGCCGAGGTTGCACGCATCGAGCGCAATCTGCCACGCTTTTCCTGCTCCGAGCCGCAGCTGAAAAGGCTGTATGACCGTTCTCTTGTCACCTACATCCTTTGTCGTTGGGAAAATCCGGAGCTTTGCGCCCTGCCCTATTATAGCACCGGCAGCATCAACGGCGGCTGCATGTGCTCCTATCTTTGGGATTACTGCGGCGGGCTGATGCTCCACCCGATTTACGATCCCGAGGGCAACAAGGAGCAGCTCCGTGCCTATCTTCGCAACGATCTGACCACATCCTACGCTCTGAACCCCGTCACCTCGGGGCCCGTCGGCCCGTGGTATCAGATCAATCAGGAGAAGATCATCTTGATGGTCTACCACCACGTATTGGTGACGGGAGACGTCGGATTTTTGCACGAGACGGTAGGCGAAAAGACGGTTTTGGAATGGATGCTCTATCATGCCTTTGTTGGTGACTCCCCCGAAAAAGAGGTGTCTCTTTACGATTACGGTGTGAGCGGAAACGACCATCTGGAGCTGGCGCGTTGGGGCAACGGTCCTTACAATGGCATTATGCCGGATCTGAACGCCAGAAGATATATGAATTATATGCACGTTTATGAGCTGACTTGCCTTGCAGGCACCCCCGACGAGCGCCTTCCCCGCCGAGCCGCAGCTCTTGCCGATAAGCTGAAGGCACTTTGGAACGACAAGGAGAAATGGTACGACTTCATCGATGCCGATGGTAACCGTGACATTCGCTACACGGTGCAGATGTTCAAATTTCTAAGCAGCGACGTCATAGGCGAAAAGGAACGGGAGGGGCTGATCTCCCACCTGAACGAGACAGAATTTCTCTCAAAATTCGGCTTGCACAGTATGTCAAAAACAGATCCGCAGTATGATCAGGACGATATTGACAACGGCGGAGGCGGCATTTGCACGCATTTCACGATGCAGATCTGCGCGCAGCTCTACGAAACGGGACACGATGCCTTGGCCACCGACATTCTCCGTCGCGTTTACTGGTGGGGAGAACGTATGCCCTATATGGGCGATTCTTGCGCCGCCAATATGATCGCCAATCGCGAGGATACTCCTCTGCAGGGCGATATCAGCTCGGTTGCCTGCGCCCAAATGATCTTTTACTATATTTTTGGCATCAAGCCGCATTTTGACGGAAGCATTACGGTGTGTCCCGTAAAAAATCGGCCCGCCACGGATATGACGGTAGAAAACGTTCGACTTTGCGACAAGCTCTTTTCAGTGAAGGTGAGCAACGACCGCTTTACCGTGATCTTTGAAGGCGTTGAAAAAAGCGCAAGGATCAGCGAACAGATCACCATATGATAGAAAAAGCTCCCCGAGCAATGCTCGGGGAGCTTTTGGGTTAACGGCTTACAGACCGCGCTTTACATAGGTGGTGTGCAGGATCTCGTGAGCCTTGTGGCTGTTGGGCGCACCAAGGAACTCGTCGTAGATCTTTTTCACATCGGAGCTGTCCTGAGACTTACGCAGATCCTTTGCAGCATCGGCGTTGTACAGGATAGCGGCACGAACGGCACGCAGGTCGATGCTGTTGCGTACGGATGCGGGCTGATAGGGCTGACCGCCACCGTTGACACAGCCGCCGGGGCAAGCCATGATCTCGATGAACTGAACATCAACCTCGCCGGACTTCACCTTGTTCAGCAGCTCCTTAGCGTTCTTGGTACCGGAAGCAACTGCAACCTTTACCTCAAGATCGCCCAGCTTGTAAGCGGCGAATTTCACGCCCTCAACGCCGCGAACCTCGGTGAACTCGACCTTCTCCAGCTTCTTGCCGAGAATGACCTCTGCAGCATAGCGGAGAGCAGCCTCCATAACACCGCCGGTAGCGCCAAAGATAACGCCTGCACCGGAGCCGTTTGCAAAGGGAGCATCGAACGCCTCGTCCTTCAGAGCCTTGAAGTTGATGCCTGCCTGGCTGATCATACGGCCAACCTCACGGGTAGTGATAGCGATATCCACATCGGGCACGCCGGCAGCAGACTGGTCGGGACGGCCGATCTCGAACTTCTTAGCGGTACAAGGAATAGCGGAAACGAATACGATATCCTTAGGATCGATGCCGTGCTTCTCGGCATAGTAGGTCTTCATAATAGCACCAAACATCTGCTGAGGAGACTTGCAGGTAGACAGGTTCTCGGTCATCTCCGGGAAGTAGTGCTCGCAGTACTTGATCCAACCGGGAGAGCAAGAGGTGATCATAGGCAGAGCGCCGCCGTTCTGAATACGGCCGAGCAGCTCGTTGGCCTCCTCTACAATGGTCAGGTCAGCAGTCACGTTCATATCGAACACACCGTCAAAGCCAAGACGACGCAGAGCAGCGACCATCTTACCCTCGCAGTCAGTACCGGGCTCGTAGCCGAAGCACTCGCCGATCTGTGCACGAACGGAGGGAGCGGCGCAGATATAGACCTTCTTGGTGGGATCGCCCAGAGCCTCGAATACCTTATCGGTATCGTCCTTCTCATGGAGAGCGCCGGTGGGGCAAGCCACGATGCATTGACCGCAGTTCACGCAGGAGGTGGTGTTCAGCGCAACCTCCATAGCGGTACCGATCACGGTATCAAAGCCACGGTTGTTGGCACCGATCACGCCGATGCCCTGCATATTGCGGCAAGCGGCAACACAGCGACGGCACAGAATGCACTTGCTGGTATCGCGCACGATAGAGGCGGAGGAGCTGTCCACGCAGGGCTGAGTCATTGCACCCTTGAAGCGGTTCTCGTTCACGCCGTACTCCTGGCAGAGTCTCTGCAGCTCGCAGGTGGTGGAGCGTACGCAGGAGAGGCACTGCTTATTGTGGTTGGAGACCAGCAGCTCCAGATTGGTCTTGCGGGAAGCCATGATCTTGGGAGAGTTGGTGATGACCTCCATGCCCTCGCTGACGGGGTATACGCAGGAGGTGACCATACGGAAGGGTCTGCCGCCCTCGGATACCTCAACAAGGCACAAACGGCAAGCGCCGATCTCGTTGATCTCCTTCAGATAGCAAAGAGTGGGGATATCGATGCCTGCCTCTTTTGCAGCATCCAGAACGGTAGAGCCCTTGGGGGCAGTAACCGGGATCCCATTGATTTTCAAATTTACCATATCCATTATTGTGGGTCCCCTTCCTAATTATTTATGAATAGCCTTGAACTTGCAAGACTCAATACATGCGCCACATTTTACGCACTTGGAGGCATCAATGGCAAAGGCAGCCAGCTTCTTGCCGGGAGCGATGTAATCGGTGCGCTGGATAGCGCCCACAGGGCACTTCTTGGCGCACACGCCGCATCCCAAGCACTTGTCCTTATTGATTTCAAAATGGATCAGCTTCTTGCACACGCCTGCAGGGCACTTCTTGTCCACGATGTGAGCGATGTACTCGTCGCGGAAGTAGCGCAGG
>SVQY01000055.1 GCA_015065135.1 Oscillospiraceae bacterium | reverse complement strand
CGAGGAGATGAGGAGGAACGCCGTCTGGCCTATGTGGCCATTACCCGTGCCAAGGATGAGCTTTATATCTCTCACGCCAAATCCCGTATGCTTTACGGCCGTACCGGTGCCAATCCCGCCTCGCGTTTCTTGGGCGAGATCCCGGAAAGCCTGCTGGATAAGCCCAAGGTGCAGCAGACGGCACAAGGCGGCTTTGGATACGGTGGTAACGCCGCTTACCGTCGCCCCGAAAGCGCCAGACAGATCGCCGCCACCGATCGCATTACCGTGGGCCGCGCGGCTGCGCCGCGCCCTGCGATCGAGCGCTTTGCCGCAGGGGATCGCGTGCGGCATATGGCCTTTGGCGAGGGCACGATCCTGACGGTGACCAAGATTGCCGCGGATACGCTGTATGAGATCGCCTTTGACACCAAGGGCACCAAAAAGCTGATGGCTACATACGCAAAACTTAAGAAAATATAAACGGAGGTCGCATTGTGAAGCGAAACAAGTTCTTTATTGACTATGCAACCCATTTGTCTACCGCTTGCGCCGTGGTGGGAATGATCTTGATCATTCCTGCTGCCGCTACTAAGATCAAGGCGCTTGGCGTGGTTCTTTACATCCTGTGCGCATTGCTGTTGGCAGGCGGCGGCGTGATCCTGTATCTCGGTCACCGTGCCAAGAGCGTAGCCGCACCCGTAGCTCCCAAGGGGCAGCCAAAGGCTGATGTGAGCGAGGATGCGCTTTCCTTTGCTGACGTGCTGGAGGGCATTGACAGCTATCTGGATGGTTACATCCAGGAGCTGCCTGCATTGATCCTGGATACCCCCAAGGAGCTGCGCATCAAGCTGGAGCGCGAGCAGGTCTTTCGCCCGGTGGTGGCGCTTCGTCTGCTTTGGGAGCTTTCCGGCAAGGAGGAGCAGGAGATCCTGTATCAGTTTACCGAGGTAGATGAAAAGGCCGTGGGCTATCTTTGCGGTGCGATCTGCGATGCAGGAGAGCGGGAGCTGGCCGATTTCATCTTTGAGATGAAGCGCAATGCCCAGCGCGAGCAAAGTAGGATCCCCACATTTTTCCGCAAAAATCGCGGCTATTTTGAAGCCAGGATGACCGCATACGTGACGCAGCATATGGAGGAATTCGGTTCTGACGAATAAGAGCCGATTTTAGACTTTTTGTGTCTTTTTGGATATAGACAAAAACGGTTTTTGAAGTTATAATTGCTTTATATCCTGTTTTGAGAGAGGTTTTTTATGGGTTTTGCTGACTTTTTACTGATCCTGCTTTTGATCCTGATCTACACAGGGCAGTCCTTCTTCTGTAAGCTCTATACCAAGCGCTATCCCGGTGACCCGGATGCGACTACGCCTGTATTTTCGGTGGTCAGCGGCTTTGTGACAGCTCTTGCGGCATTTGTATATGCGCTTTGCAGGCTGCCGCTTCAACCGTGGAATTGGCAGATCATCGTCATGGGTATTGCCAATAGCGTAGTTCTTGCGGTATATAATTACGCCATGGTCAAGGCGTCGGAGAGCGGTCCCTATTCGGTGCAGATGTCCCTGATGCTGTCAGGCGGCATTCTGGTGCCCGGTGTGATCGCTTATGCCTACGGCACGGGTCTCGAGGCGTTTCGCTGGATCTTTGTGGCTGTCATCGTGGTCTCGGTCTTTATGGTCAGCAAGAAGAAGGGGGAGAGTTTTTTCTCCGGCAATCGGAAATTCTGGATCTTCTGCGCTATTTTGTTCGTGTTCAATGGTCTGTACGGTTCGATCCTTGCGCACCAGGGGCAGTATGAGCCTACAAAACTTTTGCAGAATGAGTTGATCATCTGCACCTTCGGTATGTCGGGATTGATCAACTTTGTGCTGGGACTGTGCAAGCGAAAAAAGAAGTTCTTCGCCGATTTCAAGCAAAGCAAATTTTCCTTGCTCTTTTTACTGCTCGCCTCCCTTTGTACCGCTTCTGCAATCATTCTGCTTTCCACGCTGATCAACAACGACAAGGTGCATACTACCGTTCTTTTTACCTTCGACAATGCGGGTGTGCTGTTCTTCAGCGTGGTCTGCTCGGCGATCTTCCTGAAGGAAAAGCTGTCGGTGCTGAACTGGATCGGCTGCGGCATCATGGCCATCGGCCTCATCGGCATTGCCATGCCCTGGCCTCTTTGGTAAACTGAACATAACAAAAAAAGATCAGCATATGCTGATCTTTTTTGTTGCACAAATTGGATGATTGACGGCAAAAAAGCGCGAAAAACTAAAAAGTGAAGGGAGTTGATCAAGTGAAAAAAATATGGAGATATCCGATCCTTTTGTTGCTGATCCTCTGCTGTTTGCCTGTGACGGCTTATGCCAAGGGAGGCGAGCTGCATTGGTATTGTGTGCGGCAAAAGGCGCACAGGCAGGCGATCGCCGCCCCCGAGCTGCGCTTTGTGGAGGAGTGCGGCGGCTATTATATCGACCACGTGCACAATGAGGGGAATGAGGAAAAGGTCGTATATCTGACCTTTGATGCAGGCTATGAGAACGGCAACGTAGAGAAGGTGCTGAATACGCTCTCGGAAACCAATACGCCGGCGGCATTCTTTGTTTTAAAGCATTTTATCAAGGCAAATACAGACCTGGCGCGGCGTATGAACGAGGAAGGGCATCTTGTCTGCAACCACACGGCCAGTCATCCGAATTTAGCAAACGCAAGCAAAGAAAAAATCCGATCCGAGTTGGAGGAGCTGGAGCGCGTTTGCACAGAAAACGGCATCGCGACCGCGCCTTATTTCCGTCCGCCGGAGGGCAGCTTCTCGCGTGAAATGCTGGAGCAGGTGAGAGCGCTCGGTTACAAGACCGTTTTCTGGAGTCTGGCCTATGCAGACTGGGATAACGATCGGCAGCCGCAGCCGGACACCGCGCTTCGACTGTTGCTGGACAATATTCACAACGGCGCGGTGCTGCTGCTGCACCCCACGTCGGCCACCAATGCCGAGATCCTGCCGAGATTGATCGAGATGCTGCGCGCGGAGGGATATCGCTTTGGCACGCTGCACGAGCTATGCGGTGCATCGTGAAGCGCTTAAAACGCCGTCTTGGCGGCTTTTTTCTGGCAATCGTGCTGCTGGCCTTTTCGCTGCGTGTCGGTGCCAAGGCAGAGATCGTTTATCGCTCTGCGGCCAAAACCGAGCGGATGCGTGTGGCGTTGACCTTTGATGATGGGCCTCACCCTCGGTATACGCCGCAGATCCTGGATATTTTACGTGAAAACGGCGTTCACGCTACCTTTTTTACGGTCGGCAGCAATGCCGACGCCTATCCTGCGCTGATCAGACGGATCCGGGCAGAGGGGCACGAGCTGGGCAACCACACCTATCACCATCACCGTGTGGGGAAAATGGACGCAGCCACGCTGCAGCAAGAGATCAGCTCCTGCAGCGATACCGTTTTTGCTATTACGGGCGAGCGTCCACTTTATTTTCGCCCACCGGAGGGTGTTTGCAGCTGCGATGTGGAGGAGATCTGCGACGAGCTGGATATGACCATTGTGCTCTGGAGCGTGGATACGAGGGATTGGGCGCATACGCCGATCCCGGAGATCTGTGAGAATGTACGTCGCAACACCAGAAACGGCTCGATCATCCTGATGCACGATTTTATCGGAAAAAACAGCCCAACGCCGGAAGCATTGCGGCAGATCATACCGATGCTTCGGGAGTTGGGCTTTGAATTTGTTACGGTCAGTCAGCTGCTGGCGGAGGAGTAACTGTCTCCTCCTCGGCGGCTGCGGCCGCCTCTGCACTTTCGTTGTTCTCACCGTTTTGATCAACGTAAGGATCGATCATATACCGCTGGATCACCGGCCAGGCAGCGTATCCGGCCATAAAGAAGGCCAGCGCCGGCAGGTAGAAGAAGGGGAGAATGATCGGCAGGGTGAAGTTGAACTGTAGGCAGAGAATGATGAGTGCGAAGTTTGCGACCACCACGAGAACGATCCCCAGCAGCGCCATCAGATTGCGCTTGATGCCGAGGGTCACAAAGATCAGCGCGTTTTTCAGCAGCTTCTTTAGCGACAGGTCAAAGGTGATCATCATATAGTAGATGTAGAAGCGCATGATCATATAAATGATCGATATGGCGATGATCATAACAAAGGTGAAACCAAAGAAGAAGCCCTCGCCGGAAAGCGCATTGAAATAAAAGAGGTCCACGGCCAGAATGATGATCAGCAGCGCATCCAAAAGTCCGAAGAAGAAGCCTTGCTTCAGGTTGCGGCGGATGGCGTAGAAATAATCCGAGCCAAGGAAGCAGGAATCACCGCGGATCAGGCTGCGCATATTGTAGGTCACACCGATGTTCTGCCAACCAAAGGTCAGCACCGTGAGAAGCACCAGAACGGCGATGATCGCAATGCGTCCGGGGGTCAGATAGGGCATATTCACCTGCTTGGCAACGGTGCCAAGCAGCAGATTGGCGGTGGGTGAGTTGCCCATCATCGCGGTGCCGAACAGCGGTGCGAAAAGTGCGGATTCCATTGCCGGAACCTTATTGTTGCCCAGGAAATAGACGATGAGTGCGATCAATAGCAGGATGTACATCGGCATCATCATCAGATTCAGAGTCATCAGCTTGCCGGCCTTGCGCCAAAGCAGCTTGAAAAAATACCGCAGGGTTGGCGTGGTATCCTCCGGCTCGAGGTCGGGCTTGTCATTTTTGCGGAGGTTAAAAAGCCCCCGCTTTTTTTCGTTTTCCATATTTTTTCCTTTCCGGATGTTTTAAAACGGTGCTTGCAGTATGCCGGCGCCCGTCATCAGCCTCGGCCAGAGCACGGTCAATGAAAAGGCCAGGGCAAGAAAAAAGATGCACTCAAAAAGATAGAGCCAAAAGCTGCCCGTGCATAAAAGACGCAGGTCGCGGCTTTTGCTTGAAAAAGAGAAGAGCTGCGCTCTGGCGGCAGCCAGCGCAAAGAGCAGCAGCGAGAGCAGGATCAGTAAAAAGCAGGCGTTCCAGGGCAGTATTCCAAGCGATCCCTCGCTTGCCAGCATTGTTACGCGGTAGAGCAGGGCGGTATCGTAAAATCCCTTGCCAAAGGACAAAAGCAGCAGATACGGCTTTGAAACGGTGAGAAATGCTCCAAGCAGCGCAAGCGGAATGAGCCAGAACTCGATCTGCCCTACGGTCTCCGGTGCAATATCTGCAACGCCGCGCGTTGCCAGTATCCAGGAAAGCGGAATGGCTGGCAGGTAGGCGATCACAAAGCGCAAAAGCAGCCGGGAAGTCACATTTGTCTGATCGGTCGGTCCTCTTTTTTTCATAACATCACCCCCACACTCACTATATGAGCGTGCGGAATGGAAATATGTTATAGTTTATTGTATCACAAATTCAAAAGAAAAGCAACACATCAGGGCAAAAGTTCACGAAAAAGAAAACGAGTGCCCAAAGGGCACTCGTTTTCGCTCATCCGCTCACCGCGTTTTCGTCAGAGACGTCACGCAGCAGCACGTAACGGGGCTTTTCCAGCCCCTTGACCGATGCAGCGGTGATCACGACCGATGCCACATCCTCGCGGGTGGGGATCTCGTACATGGTCTCCTGCATCAGATTTTCCATAATGGCACGCAGACCGCGCGCGCCGGTGCTGCGCTCCAGCGCCAGCTCAGCAATGGCCTCCATAGCCTCTTTTTCAAAGCAAAGTCTCACGCCATCCATCTCAAAGAGCTTCTCGTACTGGCGTACAAGCGAGTTTTTCGGCTCACTGATAATGCGCACCAGCGCATCCTTGTCCAGCTCATTCAGCGATACGATCACCGGAATACGACCCACCAGCTCGGGGATCAGACCGTACTTGACGATATCATGGGGAAGCACATCACGATAAATGCCGGCATCCTTCTTTTCTGCCTTTTTCATGATCTCGCTGCCAAAGCCAACGGCATTGTTGCCCTTGCGCTTTTCAATGACCTTATCCAGGCCCTCAAAGGCACCGCCGCAGATGAAGAGGATGTTCTTGGTATTGATCTGGATGAATTCCTGATTGGGGTGCTTTCGTCCGCCCTGAGGAGGAACGTTGGCGACCGTGCCCTCCAGGATCTTCAAAAGCGCCTGCTGCACACCCTCACCCGAAACGTCTCTTGTGATCGAGCGATTCTCGCTTTTACGGGAGATCTTATCGATCTCATCGATATAGATGATGCCGCGCTCGGCCATCGAAATATCAAAATCGGCAGCCTGAATGAGGCGGAGCAGAATGTTCTCTACATCCTCACCTACGTATCCGGCCTCAGTCAACGTGGTTGCATCGGCAATGGCAAAGGGTACACGCAGGGTTTTGGCCAGCGTTTGTGCCATATAGGTCTTGCCAACGCCGGTGGGGCCGAGAAAAAGCACGTTGCTCTTTTGCAGCTCGATGGCATCCTCGTCCTCTGCAGCAGGCTTTTTGCCATGCTTTTTGGGGGCGTGCTGCTCGGCGTAGAGAATACGCTTGTAGTGATTGTAAACAGCAACCGAAAGCGCGATCTTGGCCTCGTCCTGGCCGATCACGTACTCGTCAAGCGACGCCTTGATCTGCTTGGGACGGGGCAGCGTTTCCAGCGTGAAGGCCCCCTGCGCGGCAGGAGATTGAGCCTCGTTTTCGTAGATCAGCTCGGAGCAGGCATCCACGCAGTAATCGCAGATATAAATACCGGTGGGTGAGGGGATCAGAAAGTTGGCTTGCTTCTCGTTTCTGCCGCAAAAGGCGCAGAAACGGGTGGAGCCGCCACCTCTGTTGTTCGTATTGGACATAGATGACCTCTTTTAGCCGCGCTTTGCCAGAACCTTATCCACCAGACCGTAGGCGAGAGCCTGATCAGCGGTCATAAAGTTATCTCTGTCGGTGTCACGGGCGATTTCTTCAATGCTCTTGCCGGTATTCTCGGCCAGAATGCGGTTCAGGGTGTCTCTGGTACGCAGGATCAGATCGGCCTGGATCTTGATATCCGATGCCTGACCTCTGGCGCCGCCGAGAGGCTGATGGATCATGATCTCGCTGTTGGGCAGCGCCAGACGCTTGCCCTTGGTACCGGAGGAGAGCAGGAAGGCGCCCATAGAGGCAGCCATACCGATGCAAATGGTAGAGACGTCACACTTGATATAGTTCATGGTGTCATAGATCGCCATACCTGCGGTCACAGAGCCGCCGGGGCTATTGATATAAAAGGAAATATCCTTATCCGGGTCCTGCGCCTCAAGGAAGAGCATCTGTGCCACAACAAGAGAGGCGGTGGTGTCATTGACCTCGTCGGAAAGGAACACGATGCGGTCGTTCAGCAGGCGGGAAAAAATATCAAAGGAGCGTTCACCGTGACCGGTCTGCTCCACGACCATGGGTACCAATGCGTTGTTGCGGTAAAAATCCATCATAATTCTTTTCTAACCTCCTTAAATCGATGTTTTTTGTTAGGGAATAGGATGATAGTAGCCGCGACAAAATGCCGCGGCTACTGATAACGTCAATTATTCAGCCTTGTCAGTCTCTGCCTTCTTGGTAGTGGTCTTCTTGGCAGTGGTGGTCTTAGTACCCGTGCTCTTGGCGGTAGTAGACTTGGTGGTGGTCTTCTTCGCAGCAGGCTTTGCCTCGCCGTCGGTAGCTGCCTTTTTGGTAGCAGGCTTCTTAGCGGGCTTCTTCTCGGCGGCGGGCGCCTCGTCGGTGATCACAGCCTTCTCGCGAACGAGATCCATAGCCTTCTTTACACGCATGTCATCGGTGATGGCATCGGTAGGAATGCTCTGCTTGACCTGATCCACAGGCATATTGTATGCATCGGCAATACGCTGATATTCAGCGTTGATATCCTCCTCGGTAGCCTCCAGCTTTTCCAGCTCTGCGATCTTCTCCAAAGCGAGGCGAGCCTTGACCTGGCGCTCTGCCTGAGGGCGGAACTGGTCACGCAGACCGTCAAGAGTCATACCGGTGTACTTGATATAGGTGTTCAGATCCAGACCGGACTGACGGAGTCTCATATCGTAGTCACGCAGGAAGTTTTCTGCTTCGGTGTCGAACATGGGGGCAGGGATGTCGGCGTTCAGCTTCTCAATGAGAGCATCGACCAGCTTCTCGTCAGCCGCGGCGTTAGCGCTGTCGGTGTGTCTCTTCTCGATCTTTGCCTTCATATCGGCCTTGTATTCAGCAAAGGTGTCAAATTCGGAAACATCCTTTGCGAACTCATCGTCCAGCTCGGGCAGCTCGGTGCGGGTCAGGGCGTGCAGCTTGCACTTGAACACGGCCTCCTTGCCGGCCAGCTCCTTGGCATGGTACTCGGTGGGGAAGGTCACGTTCACGTCGAATGCCTCATCGACCTTCTTGCCAACGATCTGCTCCTCAAAGCCGGGAATAAAGGTGTTGGAGCCCAGCTTCAGAGCGTAATCCTCGCCCTTGCCGCCGTCAAACGCCTTGCCGTCGCAGAAGCCTTCATAGTCAATGGTAGCGGTATCGCCCATCTCGGCGCCGCGGCCGAGAACCTCGGTCTCACGGGAGTTGCGCTCACGAACGGTGTTGATCTCGCGGTCAACCTCCTCATCGGTAACGGGAGCAACGGTGCGGGATACGGTAAGACCCAGGTAATCAGCGATCTCAACATCAGGCTTTACAAAAACCTTAGCGGAGAGAACCAGACCGTTGTCGTCCAGAGAAACGATGTCAAACTCAGGCTGAGCAACGGGGTTGATCTTGGATTCTTCCAGCGCCTTGGAGTAAGCATCGGGGATGAGGTCGTTAATGGCGGTTTCGTAGAACACACCCTTGCCGTACATCTTCTCGATAATGCTGCGGGGAGCCTTACCCTTACGGAAGCCGGGAATGCTCATTTTCTTACCTTCCTTCTGAAACGCCTTGTTTACAGCTGCTTCAAAAGTCGCCGTGTCAACCGAGATCTGCAGCTCGTACTTGCTTGCCTCGATTTTTTCAGCTTTGACCAATTTCATTTTTTCATCCTCCAGAGATTGAAAATTTTCATACATCGTATATTTTACTGGTTTTCCCTTGATTTGTCAAGGGTTTTCTACAAAATTAATCTTTAAATAATGCGTAGGGGCACAAAATCGAGAAAATCCGAGGAGATCATGTGCAGCTCCAGGTCACCGATCTGCCTTTTGGGAGGGACATGATAGACCCCGTGAATATGACCGTGGTAGCAGCGGCGGATGCCATAGGCCTGCAATGTTTCCAGGATCTCAGGGCAGGAAAAGCCGTTCCAGACAGGAGGAAAATGTAAAAAGACCAGGATCTCCTTTTCCTCGTTGCCGTCGGCTTGCAGGCGCTTTGCGGCATCCAGGCTGATCTTCAGGCGTTGCACCTCGCGGTTGACGATCTTGGCATAATCCACATCACCCACCGTGACCTGCTGTTCCTCCTCTACAAACCAGCCTCTGGTGCCGCAAACAATATAGTTTTCGACCACATAGGCATTGTTGTAGAGCAAGCGTAGGGAGGAGAATCCGTTTTCCTCAAAAAAGCGCCCCATTTTGGCGGCAGTTTCCCACCAGAAATCGTGGTTGCCCTTGCCTAAATATTTGGTGCCGGGCAGCGACTGGAGCAGGGCAAAATCCGCCTTGGCCTCCGAGAGATGCATGGCCCAGGAAACATCGCCGGGCACGATGACCGTATCCTGCTCACCGACCACGGCGCGCCAATGCTTGCAAAGCCGCTGTGTGTAGCCCTGCCAGCGGGAGCCGAACACGTCCATCGGATGATCGGCGGTAGCAGAGAGATGCAGATCCGCAATAACAAAAATTGACATTTCGACTCCTTTCTGTAGGTATAATCGCCCTGACGGCGGGGCATACTGATAACATCTCGGGAAAGGAGATGTATCACAATGGATATGAAGAAGAATGATTGCTGTGGCAAGGTCAATCAGGGTATTACCTGTGACGTAAAGAACTGCCAGTACCACGAGGGCGACTGCCATTGCACCGCAGAGTGCATTGCCGTCGGCCCCAGCTTTGCCACTTCCAGCACCGACACCGTATGCGCCACTTTTAAGCCCAAAAAGAACTGATTTTGTCTTTTTAAACAATGCGGAGCCATTTTTTATGGCTCCGCAACCTTTTTTAACCCAGATACTTCTGAACAGCCTTCCACATATCGGCAGAGGGTACAACGTCGGTAAAGCGGATCTTGCGCTCACCGATGCCGCGCAGCGGATAGGTGATCTCAACGCCCGTCTTGGCAGAGAGCTCGTCCAGCGCGGCAAGGGCATCCGAGGGAGCTGCGCCGTACAGCGAGGTATAAACATCATTTGCGAACTTGTAGGGGCTGGCGGTAGAGGCCACGACCATCGGCTTTTTGTCGCCGGTCTTTTCTACGTACTGCCAGGCGGCGGAAAGCGCCACAGCGGTGTGCGTGTCGGCCAGATAATGGTAGTTGTCCATGGTCTCACGAATGGTCTTGGCGGTCATCTCCTCATCAGCAAAGAAGCCACAGAAGCTTTCATCAATAGCCGCCTTTACATCTGCATCCACCGTATAAGCACCGGTCTCGTTCAGAGATTTCATATATTTTGCGGTACGCGCGGCACCGGCGGTGAAGTAGAGCAGGCGCTCCAGGTTGCTGGAGATCAGAATATCCATCGAGGGGGACATAGTCAGGTGGAACTGACGGTTACGGTCATAGGTGCCGGTGGTCAGGAAATCGGTGAGAATGTTGTTTTTGTTAGAGGCGCATACCAGCTTGTCGATGGGCAGTCCCATGAGCTTGGCAAGATAAGCGGCAAAAATATTGCCAAAATTGCCGGTCGGAACTGTTACGTTCATCTTTTCGCCCATCTTGAGGGTGCCCTTGTTCAGCAGATCGCAGTAAGCGGAAACATAGTAGACGATCTGAGGGGCAAGACGTCCCCAGTTGATAGAGTTGGCGGAGGAGAAGAAATAGCCCTTTTCATTCAGATACTCAGCGGCGGCGGCATCCGAGAAGATACGCTTGACGCCGGTCTGCGCATCGTCAAAATTGCCGTTGATGGCACAAACGTATACGTTGTCGCCGAGCTGGGTCTGCATCTGCAGCTTCTGTACGCGGCTGACACCGTCTACGGGGTAAAATACGGCGATCTTGATGCGATCAATATCCTTATAGCCCTCCAGAGCGGCCTTGCCGGTATCGCCGGAGGTGGCGACCAGGATCAGCGCGGTGCGCTCCTCGCCGGTCTTGACCAGCGCGCGGGAAAGCAGACGGGGCATGATCTGCAATGCCATATCCTTGAAGGCGGCGGTAGGACCGTGCCAGAGCTCAAGCGAATGGATGGTTTCATCCAATGCGACCAGGGGTGCAGCGCCGCCGACAAATGAGGTCTCCGCATAAGCGGCGCGGCAATCGGCCAGCAGCTCCTCCTCGGTGTAATCGGTCAGGAATTTGCCAAGGATCCTGGCGGCACGGGTGGGGTAATCTGCGTGACACAGCTCCTCGATCTCGGCAACGGTCAGTGCGGGAATGCTTTCCGGCACGAAAAGACCGCCGTCAACTGCCAGGCCCTGCTTGATGATCTGAGCGGCAGAAAGCTTTTCTGCATTCAGATCGCGTGTGCTTTGAAATTTCATATCAATAGACTCCTTTTTGTCAATCTTTCCTTAATAAGAGGATCCGTCGGCCCCAAAGGCGCCGGGAATATGATGGATCCGGATCGGCTTTAGCGTTTCACGGTCCAGATAGACCTCCACCACGTCAAGCCGTGGGATCAGCTTAGTGGGATGCTCACGCAGATACCGGCGCATAGCCATTACCGTGCGTTGACGCTTGGCCTGGTCCACCGCCAGAGAAGGGCGCCGCTCTGCCATATCCGCTTCTGCCGAAAAGGTCAGGGTCTTGACCTCCACAAATGCGATATAGCTCCCGTCACGCACCACCAGATCCAGCTCGTTTTTACCGCATTGGCGGTTTTTAGCCAGGATCCTGCAGCGCTGCCGACGCAGCTGCCTGGCCGCCAGTTTTTCGCCGAGACGGCCGATATCCTTTGTCGTGATCTGCTTCATTTTTCCAGAAAACGAATGAATTTTGTACGGTAGATCTCGCAGGGACCGTGCTCGCGCAGGGCATCCATATGCGCCTTGGTGCCATAGCCCTTGTGCTTGGCAATGCCATACTGCGGATATTTCGCATCCAGCTCCATGCAAAGGCGATCACGGGTGACCTTGGCTAAGATCGAAGCCGCCGCAATGCTGGGAGAGGTCGCATCACCGTGTACCACGGCGCGGCAGGGCAGCGTAAAGTCACGGGTAATATTTCCGTCGATCAGAGCAAAATCCGGCTTCGGATCCAGCTGATCAATGGCCTGCCGCATAGCGTGCAGGGTGGCGGAAAGAATATCGGTCTCGTTGATCTCCTCTACGCTGCCAAGCACGATGGCATAGGCGATCGCATTCTCGCAGATCTGATCGTAGAGCAGCTCGCGCTTTTTCTCGCTTAGCTTTTTTGAGTCGTTGAGCCCCTCCAACACAAGCCCCGTGGGCAGAATGCAGGCAGCAGCCGCTACAGGGCCGCACAACGGGCCTCGCCCGGCCTCATCTACGCCGCAAACGAGGGAATAGCCCTGTCGGCTCAGTTCTTCTTCCAATTCGTAGGTCAGCATAGCTCCTCCTTGGGAAAAGGATCCAGCGTGATACGGCCGATCTTGGCAGCGCGCAGCTCGTCCAGCAGCATATTGGCGGTGCGCTCCTCGTCGATCTCTCCGCCGCTGACAAGAAAGCCGCGCTTGCGGCCAATGAAGGCAAACAGCTCCGCGTCGGTAAGGTCTGCGATGTCGGTCGGATCGAATTTGTAACGGGTGCTAAGCAGAGCAGGGTAGCGATGCCGCAGCTTGCCGCAAAGGGCGATCGCCATAGTCTCGATCTCCACCACATCATCCTTGATCGCGCCCGTAATGGCCAGATTTTCGCCGGTCTCGCGGTCATCAAAGCGAGGCCACAGCACACCGGGCATATCCATCAGATCCAACCCCATAGAGGTCGATACCCATTGAGGCGCCAGCGTAACGCCGGGGCGATTTTCCACCTTCGCCTTTTTATTGCCGCAAAGGCGGTTGATTAGGGAGGATTTGCCCACGTTCGGGATACCGACGACCATCGCACGCAGCTTGCGGCCGGTCATACCCTTTTGGTTGTATTTTTCGATCTTTTCCGCAAGCAGGGAGCGGATCGCAGGCATCAGCTTTTCCAGGCCCTTGCCGCTCACGCAGTCAATGGCCAGGCAAACGTTGCCTTTTTTTCTGTAATGGGCGATCCAGCGCTCGGTGGCATCCGGATCGGCCAGCATTGCCTTGTTCAGCAGCGTAACAAGGGGCTTGCCCTCGGTCAGCTTTTCGATTTCGGGGTTGCGCGAGCTTTGCGGAATGCGAGCATCCAGCAGTTCGATCACTACGTCAACGTTCTTCAGGTTCTCCTTCATCAAGCGGCGTGTCTTCGCCATATGCCCCGGGAACCATTGTATGATATCTGTTGGCATTTTTACCTCATTCTACCTTTCCGAATTTGGAAAAGGGTGTGATCCGCAGCAGTACCTTGCCGAGTATGCGGCGCTCGTCTACAAAGCCGACCTCCTCGGAGCGGCTATCGGCCGATACGTTGCGGTTGTCACCCAACACAAAGAGGTGACCCTCCGGCACCTGCGTCAGATACACGGTCTGTCCCATAGCCTTTT
>SVQY01000006.1 GCA_015065135.1 Oscillospiraceae bacterium | reverse complement strand
ATTTGGATTTTATTTGTATAAATTCCAATTTGTCGGGATGATGATATAGAGGGAGGGCTGGCAGAAATCAATCTGTCAGCCCTCAAAATTTGCATCGCAGTAAGCAAAGAAAAGGGATTTTTTGAAACAAAGGGAAAATCACAGTGAAAAAACAGTCCAAAGGTTCGAAATCAGGGCAAACATGTGGTCAACTGAAAATAGCCGATTTTGTGAAAAATATATAGAAAAACAGCCGAAAACAAGTCAATATGGCTTGTTTTCGGCTGCTTTTTGGTCGAAGTGACAGGACTCGAACCTGCGATCTCATCGTCCCGAACGATGCGCGATACCACCTTCGCTACACCTCGATGTAGTAAAAATATTCGATTTTTTTGTAAGTGGTCAAACATGTGGTCAGACCAAAGATTTGCGGATTTTTCGACATTCGGGAGAGCCGAAAAAGTCAGTGTTTGTGGGGGTTTTCGGCTCTTCTCGAAAATTCTACGCCGAGAACGGTGATTGAGTCCCGAACGTAGCGCTCTACCAAGCTGAGCCACACCTCGATATGAAATTGTATTTGGGTGGACAGCAAAGAAACGAAAGAAATACCTGTTGCCGTTACCGCATCGCGCTTCGCAAAAAGCATTTTGCTCGCGTTCTGCGACGGCTGCCACTCCTTAGCGCTCCCTTTATCTGCCACCGGCAGCGGTCGCGCACGTCCCCCAAGCTGAGCCACACCTCGATATTTCATACTTGAATATTATAACAAAAGAAAAGTTGTTTGTCAAGTGCTTTGAAAAGAAAAGACACAAAAAAGAGGCAACAGACATTGCGCGCATACATACACGCGCGGTAAAATATAGTAAAATCATAAAAAGGCTTGCAAAAAAACGGTGGGTATGATATAATTTATAGGATAATGCCGTAGTGCGGTCTGCACGGGCAAAGATTGCAAAGGAGACTTCTCATGAAAGTTGTAATTCTGGCTGGTGGGTACGGAACCCGCATCAGTGAGGAATCCCATCTGCGACCCAAGCCGATGATCGAGATCGGTAGCATGCCGATCATGTGGCATATTATGAAATTCTACTCTTCCTTCGGATATAACGATTTTGTGATCTGCGCGGGCTATAAGCAAAGCGTGATCAAGGAATGGTTTTCCGACTATTATATCAATCACAGTGACGTGACCTTTGATTTTGTGAAAAAAGAAAAGATCACGGTGCATAGCACCGAGTCTGATCCCTGGCGCGTAACCGTTGTGGATACCGGCCTGAATACCATGACAGGCGGTCGCATCAAGCGCGTGGCCAAGTACATCGGGGACGAGCCCTTTTTCCTCACCTACGGCGACGGTGTTTCCAACGTAGATATTGCCAAGGAGCTGGAGTTTCACCAGTCCCATGGCAAGCTGGCCACTATGACTGCCGTGCATCCCGCCGCCCATTTCGGCGTGCTGGAGCTGGATAAGAACCAGGTCAACGCCTTCCGCGAGAAGAGTGAGGCTGACGTGGGTTGGATCAACGGCGGCTTTATGATCCTGGATCCCAAGGTGCTGGATTATATTGAGGACGACACCACCATTTTTGAGCGCGCGCCCCTGGAGGCGCTGGCCAGGGACGGACAGCTGATGGCATACAAGCATCGTGGCTTTTGGCAGTGCATGGATACCATGCGCGATAAAGAAAAGCTCGAAAGACTCTGGGCCTCCAAGCGGGCGCCCTGGAAGCGTTGGGAGGACTAATGCAGGCAACAGGCTTTGATCCGAATTTTTACCGTGGCAAGCGTGTCTTTGTAACCGGCCATACCGGCTTTAAGGGCTCTTGGCTTTGTCATATCCTAAAGCGCGCAGGCGCGCAGGTGACCGGCTTTTCTACCGAACCCCCCACAACGCCGTCGCTTTTTGAGACCGCTGCTGTGGCCGAGGGAATGACCTCGGTGATCGGCGATATCCGCGATATGGATGCGTTGTATGCTGCCTTTTCCGCGGCTGCACCGGAGATCGTGCTGCATCTGGCAGCACAGCCGATCGTGCGTGAAAGCTATCGTGAACCGGTCTATACCTATGAGACCAACGTGATGGGGACCGTTCACATTCTGGAGTGTGTGCGACGCTCGGATACGGTGCGCTCTTTTTTGAACGTGACCACCGACAAGGTGTATGAGAATAAGGAATGGGAATGGGGCTACCGCGAAAACGAGCCGTTAGACGGCTTTGACCCCTATTCCAACAGCAAATCCTGCTCCGAGCTTGTCACGCACAGCTATAAAAATTCCTTTTTTGCCGACGGACGTGTGGCGATTTCTACCGCTCGCGCAGGCAACGTGATCGGTGGCGGCGATTTTGCCGCAGATCGTATCGTGCCCGATTGCGTGCGCGCCGCCCTCTCGGGGGAGGAGATCGTGGTACGGAACCCGTACTCCACCCGCCCCTATCAGCATGTGCTGGAGCCGCTTTTTGCTTATCTGATGATCGCGCAGCGGCAATATGAGGATGGCAAATATGCCGGCTATTATAACGTAGGCCCCGATGATCGGGATTGCTTTGCCACCGGGCGACTGGTGGAGGTGTTTGTGAGTGCCTGGGGAGAGGGGCTGCGCCACACGGTGCGCTGCGATCACGGCCCTCACGAGGCTAATTTTCTGAAGCTGGATTGCTCCAAGCTCAAGAGTGTATTCGGCTGGGCTCCCACCTGGGATCTGGCCACCGCCATTGAGAAGGTGGTGGAGTGGACCCGCGCTTTTCGGGCAGGGGAGGATGTGCGCGCCGTGATGGATCGTCAGATCGACGCGTTTTTGACAGTATAATTTCTTGCGATAACAAGGAATGGAGAGGACATCATGCATTTTAACGGTAAAAATGAGGCTGAAGCCAGGCAGGAGATCCTGGAGCTGGTAAAGGAATATTGCAACACCTACCACAATCAGAAGAAGTGGCAGGAGGGGCAGCGTATCTCTTATGCCTCTCGCGTATATGATCACGAGGAAATGGTCAATCTGGTAGATAGCTCGTTGGAGTTCTGGCTGACTGCCGGTCGCTTCACCGACGAGTTTGAACGCGAGTTCGCGCACTATCTTGGCGTGCCCTATTGCAGCGTTGTCAATTCCGGCTCCTCCGCCAATCTGCTGGCCTTTATGACCCTGACCTCGCCGTTGCTTGGTGAGCGTGCCGTGTATCGCGGCGATGAGGTCATCACCGTTGCGGCCGGGTTTCCCACCACGGTCACACCGATCATTCAGTACGGCGCTGTGCCCGTATTTGTGGATGTGACCATTCCGCAGTACAATATTGATGTGACGATGCTGGAAAAGGCGCTTTCTCCCAAGACCAAGGCCGTGATGGTCGCGCATACGTTGGGTAATCCCTTTGACCTGAAGGCTGTCCGTAATTTCTGCAACAAGTACGATCTGTGGCTGATCGAGGATAACTGCGATGCCCTTGGCTCCGAGTATGATTTCGACGGCACTACCTATCTGACAGGTACAGTGGGCGACATCGGTACCAGCAGCTTTTATCCGCCGCACCATATGACTATGGGTGAAGGCGGTGCGGTTTATACCCGCAATGCGACCCTGCACAAGATCATCCGCTCGATGCGCGATTGGGGGCGCGACTGTGTCTGCCCCTCGGGTATGGATAACCTTTGCAAGCATCGCTTTGACCGTCAGTACGGCGAGCTGCCCTTTGGCTACGATCACAAATACGTGTATTCTCATTTTGGCTACAATCTGAAGGCCTCGGATATGCAGGCCGCAGTCGGATGTGCTCAGCTGAAGAAATTTCCTTCCTTTGTGGAGCGTCGCCGTCACAACTTCGACCGACTGCGCAAGGCGCTGGAGCCGGTGGCGGATAAGCTGATCCTGCCTGAGGCTTGCCCCAACGCGCGCCCCTCCTGGTTCGGCTTTCTGATGACCTGCCGCCCCGGTGTGGATCGTGAGCAGGTCGTGAATTATGTAGAAAGCCACGGCGTACAGACCCGTATGCTGTTTTCCGGCAATCTGATCAAGCATCCCTGCTTTGATGAGATGCGCCGTTGCGGTGAGGGCTACCGCGTGGTGGGCGAGCTGACCAATACCGATACCATTATGACCGATACCTTCTGGATCGGCGTTTATCCCGGCATGAGCGACGAGATGATCGATTACATGGCGCGGATCATTACGGAGGCAGTCTCCGCCAAATAAAAAGGGGAGCGAATGATGCGATACGATTACGTCATTGTAGGCGCCGGCCTTTACGGTGCGGTGTTTGCACACGAAGCGCACAAAAAGGGCAAGCGGTGCCTTGTTCTGGATCGCCGCGACCACGTTGCCGGTAATGTGTATACCGAGGAGGTGGAGGGCATACAGGTGCACCGCTACGGTGCGCACATCTTTCATACCTCGGATCCCGCCGTGTGGGCGTACGTGAACCGTTTTGCTACCTTTAATCACTATATCAATGCACCGGTGGCAAACTACAAAGGGGAATTGTATAATCTGCCCTTCAATATGAACACCTTCAACCGCATGTGGGGCGTGATCACGCCGCGCGAGGCGGAGGAAAAGATACGGTCGCAGATCGCTGCGGCCGGCATTACCGCTCCCCGAAATCTGGAGGAGCAGGCCATTGCGCTGGTCGGCACCGATATTTATGAAAAGCTGATCAAGGGGTATACCGAAAAGCAATGGGGCAGACCCTGCACCGAGCTTTCCCCCTCGATCATCAAGCGCCTGCCGGTGCGCATGACCTTTGACAACAACTATTTCAATGACCCGTATCAGGGCATTCCCGAGGGCGGCTATACCGCTATGGTAGAAAAGCTGCTGGAGGGCATAGAGGTGCGGCTTGGCGTGGATTTCCTGCAGGAAAGAGAGCGCTACTGCGCACTCGGTGATCGCATCGTGTTCACCGGATGTATCGATGCTTATTTTGGATACTGCTACGGCCCGCTGCAATATCGCAACGTGCGCTTTGAGACCGAGGTGCTGGATATCCCCAATTATCAGGGCAACGCCGTGATCAATTATACCGATCGCGAAACGCCCTATACTCGCGTGATCGAGCACAAGCACTTTGCCTTTGGCAAGCAGCCGAAGACCGTGATCAGCAGAGAGTATTCTGCCGAGTGGCAGGTGGGCGAGGAGGCGTACTATCCCGTGCAAAACGAGGAAACGGGTGCGCTTTACGCGCGCTACAGATCCCTCGCGGCAAAGGAGAAGAACGTGCTGTTTGGCGGTCGCCTCGGTGAGTTTCAGTATTATGATATGGATAAGGTCATTGCCCGTGCACTGGAGGCCGTGCGTGCCGAGCTTGGCTTGACGGAGTGAGTGATGGCAATGAAGATAAAAGCTCTGCTGACAAAATACAAGAGTCAGCTAGGCGACTCAATATGGAGTATTACCGGTCTTGTGCTGATGAATGCTGTGGCACAGATCGCCATGTTTCCGTGGCTGCGCCGCGCCTTTGGTGAGATCGGATATGGTGATATTCAATATCTGTTGGCATATATCAATATCGTGACGATGACGGTGGGCTATGCCGCAGGACTTGCTCGTATGGTGACGCCGCAAGAGGAGCGAGAGCGAAACAGCGGAGACTACAACCTCTTTCTGTTAGCGATTGCGCTGCTCGGCGTTCCGTTCGTGCTGCTCATCCGTGCCTTTGGCGGCGCGGCGCTGGACGTTCCCAATACAGTCTGCTATTATCTTCTTTTTGTGGCGATGGCATTCCGCTATTACGCCGATGTTTCTTATAAGATCACCCTGCGCTACCGTCGGTATTTCCTGTATTATACCGTTATTGGTGTGGGATATGGACTGGGTACCGTTTTGGCCATTTATACCGGTATCTGGCCTTTGGCGCTGCTGGTGGGCGAGGCGGCAGGCGTGCTGTTTGCCTATGTGATGGAGAAGAATCTCCACGCCAAGGGATTGAAGCCCTCGCCCGAAATGAGGCGTGTGTTGCGCTGTATTCTGCTGTTCTGCGTTTCGGAGGGCATCAGTAATACCATCCTGAACGCGGACCGCATCATTTTAAAGCTGGCGGTCGGCGCCTCTGCCGTGACGGTGTACTATCTTGCCACGTTGGTGGGTAAGACCATGTCACTGATCACTACCCCCCTGAACGGAGTCGTGATCGGGTATCTGATGCGCTACAACGGCAAGCTGACCAAGCGTATGATGCATTGGATCACGCTGGGCAGCATGATCGCTGTGGTGATATTTACCGCCGTTTGCGTGCTGGGCGGGTGGATCATACTGTGCTGGCTCTATCCGGAGGATCTGGAGAGCGTGCGGCCCTTTTTGTGGATCGGCAGCGTGGCACAGGTGCTATATTTCGTCACAGGTCTTTTGACGGTGATCCTGGTTCGCTTTGCCAAAAAGAGCTATCAGATCATCATCAACGGTATCTTTGGCATTTGCTTTTTCGGGATCGGCATTCCCGCCGTCTTGTTCAGCCGTGATCTGTGGGGCTTTGCCATTGCCGTGGCGGTGGCGAACCTGATTCGCTTGATCGTGGCGATCTTGCTTGGATATTATCACGTTTTTCGGGAGCGACGTCAGCCGCCTACCGAAATAGCCTGAGAAATGAGGTATGATAAATGGAAAACAACGCTTCTTTGGAGAGTGTAAAGCGCATCAGTATTCTGGTGCCTACCTATAATGAAGAAGAAAACGTGGTTCCGCTGACCGAGGCGATCGTGGCAGAATTTGCGCAGTCGCTACCGCAGTATGACTACGATATCACCTTTATCGACAACTGCTCTACCGATACCACCAGAGAAAAGCTGGAGGAGATCTGCGCTGCCAATAAAAAGGTCAAGGCTATCTTCAATGCGCGCAATTTCGGTCAGTTCAACTCTCCGTATTACGGCATCTGCCAGACCACCGGAGACTGCACTATCGTTATGTGCGCGGATTTTCAGGATCCCATCGAAATGATCCCGAAGCTGGTGGCGGAATGGGAGCAGGGCTACAAGGTAGTCTGCGCTGTGAAGGAGACCAGCAAAGAGAATAAGGTGATGCGCTTTTTGCGCACCTGCTACTACAAGATCATACGCAAGATGTCTACCGTAGAGCAGATCGAGCATTTTACCGGCTTTGGTCTGTATGATTGCAGCTTTGTCAAGGTCATGCGTGAGCTGGACGATCCCAATCCCTTCCTGCGCGGTGTGGTGGCCGAGCTCGGCTATCACAAAAAGCTGTTGCCCTATGAGCAGGCTGCGCGCCGCGCCGGGAAAACTCATAATAACTTCAAAACGCTGTACGATGCGGCGATGCAAAGCTTTACCACCTATACCAAGACCCCGATCCGTATGCTGACAGCCACCGGTGCTGTTACCATGGCGGGCTCTTGTGTAATGGGCACGGTGGCATTGGTGCTCTCCTTTGTATCCGCAAAAAATGTCAGCTATAAGGAGCTGCAGCATCGGCTGACCGCACTGGCGGCCGTCGGCTTCTTCGGCTCTCTTAACCTGTTAGCCACCTCGCTTGTGGGAGAATATCTGTTGACCCTGCGCGCCAGAGTGAACAAGCGCCCGCTGGTGATCGAGGAGCGGCGCATCAACTTTGACATGGCCGAGCGCCCCTGACGGAGGAAAAGATGTTTTTTTGTAAACCGTATGAATTCGAGCCCTGCGGCTTGTTTGGACTGGAGCATTGGCTGATGCTGGTCGTTACCGCCCTGCTGATCGCCGGCGGCCTCTATCTCAGCCGGCAGATGACCGAGCAGCAGGTGCGCCGTACCGTTCGTATCGTGACGTGCGGACTGTGGGGGCTGGAGGTCGCCAAGATCTTTTTTGTGCTGCTGGTGACCGGGTCGCGAAACCCCAATGATTTTATCCCGTTGTATTATTGCAGTCTGATCTTGTACGCAGGACTGTTCAGCTCGGTGGGCAAGGGCTGGCTGCAACGCCTTGGAGACGTATTTATCTCCACGGGTGGCATCGTGGGTGGCCTGTGCTTTCTGATCGTGCCAAACACCTCGCTGCCGCGCTATCCTGCCTTCCATTTCATTTCCTTTCACAGCTTTTTGCTGCACGGATTGATGGTGTTCCTTGGATTGTTGCTGCTCATTCGCGGCGTTTGCCGACTGAGCCTGAAGGATATTTTCTACTGTGCCGGGTTGATCAGCACCATGTGCGTGCTGGCGCTCAGCTTCAATCTGATCTGGGATGCCACCCATCCCGGTGCTGCGGCTAATCTGATGTTTATGTCCCAGAATTTTACGGGCACGCCCATTGCGCTGCTGTATAAATGGACGGGTGGCCCACCGATCTTTTCGATCTGTATGTGGCTTATTCAAGCCTTTGTTCCGTATCTTGCCGTTTTTGGCGTTTATCAGCTCGTTTTACACATTATGGCTCAAAGAGCCTGCCGGACACAGGAGAGTTAAAAAATTATGGAAAAGGTTTTTAATGCGATACGTGAATGGTTGATGCATCCCCCCGGATACAGCGTGTACGAGGCGATCGGACATTATATTATGATGTCTATCGGCATCCTGTTTATGGTCTTCTATACCTATCAGTTTCTGTACATCTTCATTGCACTCATCCGCAAGCCAAAGCGCTATCCCGAAACCGATCAGACCAAGCGCTACGGTATGCTGATCGCTGCCAGAAACGAGGAGCTGGTGCTGCCCAATCTGCTGAAAAGTATTCTGGGTCAGACCTATCCTGCCGAGCTGATCGACATTTACGTGGTGGCCGATAACTGCACGGACCGCACGGCAGATGTGGCAAGAGAGCTGGGTGCTATCGTTTATGAGCGCCAGAACAAGGAGCGTGTCGGTAAGGGCTATGCGCTGGAGTTCCTGTTTAATTGCATCAAGCGTGATAAGGGTCTGCGCTATTACGATGCCTATATGGTCATCGATGCCGATAACGTTTTGCGCGCCAATTATGTGGAGGAAATGGACAAGGCACATTGTGCCGGCAACCGCATCCTGACCTCCTACCGCAACTCCAAGAACTATGGTCACAACTGGGTCAGCGCCGGTTATTCGCTTTGGTTTATGCGCGAGGCGCGCCATCTGAACAACCCTCGCTCGCTGCTGGGCACCAGTGCCGCCATTTCCGGAACCGGCTTTCTGATCGATAGTGAGATCATTGAGAAAAATAATGGTTGGAAGCATTTCCTGCTGACCGAGGATATTGAGTTTACGATCGATTCTGTGCTGCACGGCGAGCGCGTGGGCTATTGCCATAGTGCTGAGTTGTTTGACGAGCAACCCGAGACCTTCCGCCAGTCCTGGCGTCAGCGTAAGCGTTGGGCAAAGGGCTTCTTCCAGGTCTTCCGCCATTACGGATGGGATTTGGTCAAGGGCTCGGTCATGTTCAAGTGGTCCTGCTTTGATATGACGATGAACATTATGCCCGCCTTCATCCTCTCTATGATCCAGTTGGCAGGTACTGTCGTCCTGCTGATCCTGCATGCGATCTTTGAGCATAGCTTCTCGTTGGCGCTGCTTGGTAGCCTTGGCAGCTTCCTTGGCTTTGGCTACGGTATGCTATTCGTGATGGGCTTCTTTACACTGATCACCGAGTGGAAGAAGATCCATTGCCCCAAATGGAAGGCAGTATTCCATCTCTTTACCTTCCCGCTCTTTATGCTTACCTACCTTCCGATCTCTCTGGTGGCCTTCTTTACCCGCGTGGAATGGCAGCCCATCGTGCACAAGCACGCAATGAATACCGAAGATATCGAGAATTACGAGAAAAACGATGTAGAAAAGGCAGCGATCTCCGAGGCAAAGCCCGCAGATGCGCATGCCGAAGAAAAGGACGAAAATACGGCCAATTCTTAAAGCCGAGCAAGCAGGCGGTGCCGCTACGGCACCGCCTGCTTTACCGTATCAGGAAAGAGAGGATAACATTATATGAAGCTTTTGATCGCATCCGATCTGCACGGTGATCTTGCCGCTGTCCGGCAGCTGCTGCAGGTGTTTGAAAGAGAGGGCGCCGACCGTCTGGTGCTTTTGGGGGATCTGCTTTATCACGGACCTCGTAACGATCTGCCTGCCGCTTATGACCCCAAGGGCGTGATCACCGCGCTCAACGGCATCAAGGAAAAGATCCTGGCTGTGAGGGGCAATTGTGATACTGAGGTGGATCAGATGGTGCTGGAATTCCCGATCCTGGCGGATTACGCCGTTTTGCCCATGCCTTGCAATCGCTTGGTCTATCTGACCCACGGACATCGCTATCATGAGGATGCGCCGATGCCGATGGGGGAGAGAGACATATTGCTACACGGCCACACGCACGTGGCGGGGGCAACCAAATGCGTAGGCGGCCAGCTTTGTTTGAATCCCGGATCTGTATCGATCCCCAAGGGCGGCACTGTTCCTTGCTATCTTGTGCTGGAGGGAAGCACATTCACGCAAAAAGCCTTGGCCGATCAACGCGTTATTGAAATTTTTGAAATCAAATAAAATCAATTTTTGAAAAAATAATATGAAACGGCACTGAAATTGGAAAATTTTTATCCAAAAATAGAAAAAGCCTCTGCGCAAACAGCGCAGAGGCTTTTTCTTCAAGATTGCGGCATGTTCCAGAGCGAGGTGTCCAGATAGCAGCGAATGGTGTCCTCCAGCCAGAAGCTGAAGCGGATATCGGGATATTTTGTTTCCCATTCCTTCATGCGCAAATAGAGCTCGCGTCCGTCGCCGGCATCGTGCCAGATGTCACCGAATACAAAATCAAAGTTGCCCTTCATTTCACGATCGGCAAAGGCAAAGGCATCCGACTTGACGATGCGGACCTTTTCCTTATGAGGAAACTGGGGCAGGATATGCTTTTGGAATAGTGCGATCACGTCGTCGCTGATGTCCACTACTGTGACTGACTCTACCTCTTTCTTCTCGCTGGCGTGATAGGCGAAATAACCAAGCCCAAGGCCATAGGTCAGCACACGTCCGCTTGCCTCCTTGATGGCAGGCCAGGTGGTCACCATTTCGTTGGGCTGCAGTGTCATCCATTCTCTGCCGTTTTCCAGCACGGCAGGGAAGGGGTATTCCTCGGTAAAAAATCCGATCTGTGGGATCATACGGCGGTCCTCGGTCACCACAATATCATTGCAGACAAAAGGCTCAAAGGGCTTCAGCGATTCCTGCCGCAGCTCCCATTTTCCGCGGATATCAGCGGGAATGTGGATGTTTCGAAAATAAGCATCGTTGCGATACGGCTCAGGCTTCAGCTCGCATAGCGAGGGAAGCAGCCAGTATTGAAAAAAGGCGCGGTCCTTGCCCCCGGCATCAAGCTCCATCAAGGCGGCGATCATATGGGCAAAGGCCTCGGTCAGAGGAATGCGACAGTCCTTAGCGATCTCCCGTACCGTTTTTTCGTCAATGGCATTGGGGAAGACATTCATGTACAGACTGTAGATATCCATCAGTCGGGAATTGTATTTGCGGATGGTCTCGGGGGGAAAGTAGGGTGTAGCTTGCATAAACGTCTCCTGTAAAAAGGTGATTTCTGCGTATCATTATATCATATCGAAGTCATTATTTCAATAGCATAAATTTGAGTACAGGATTGCTTTTTCGCTTTGCTTGTGCTACAATGAAGCAAAGCTCGAAGGGAGGCCGATGTATGATTAGAGTAATGACGTCCAATATTTGGGGCGACTATTTTGGCAACGAGGTGCAGGTAAGAGAGGATCAGCTGTTTGAGGTGTACAGCAAATACGCTCCCGACGTGCTGGGCATGCAGGAGGTGACTCCTTCCTGGCATGCAAGCACCCTTATGACCAATATGAAAAATGCGGGTTATTTGTTGCTTGATGATGCTCCCGCAGGTGTGGGTAATTACAATGCCATGCTTGTCAAGGGATCCCGCTTCAGCGTGCGCAAGAGCGGATTTGAGCAGATGACCCACACCGAGGATGGCTCCAAAAATATCCAATGGGCGGTGCTCATTGATAAGCAGACCGAGCAAAAGATCGCGGTATGCAATGCGCATTTTGAATACCGTCAGGGTCCGCAGTACGACGAGGCGCGGGAATTCAATGCAGAGCAGATCGCGTGGCGTATGCGGTATCTGAAGGAGCACTACGGGTGCGTGGCCGCTTTTGCTTTTGGAGATATGAACACCAATACGGAATCCTCTGTGTTTCCCGTTTTTGCCAGGCGCGGCATTCTGCAGCTGGTCGATCAGGCTCCCGCACGGCCTGCCTGCAGCACTTATCACGGTTATCCCGTTCGGGGGGAGGACGGCAGATATCACGGCAAGTCTTCCAACGCCCCCTTTCAGTACTCCTTGGATCACATTGTAGGCATGGGGGAATATCGCGTCCTTTCCTATGAGACGGTTTCGGAGCAGCCGGTGCTGGATGCCACCGATCATCTGCCTGTGTTTGCCGATCTGGAGATCTGAACGGAAGCAGATCCTGCGATGCTTGAAAATTATCAGCGGTTAAAGCGGGCTATACGCGCACAAAACGAGATTTTTATGTAAGGAACGACCACATACGAGATTGTCCCGTGTGTGGTCGCTTTGTTCTTGTGTTGCACCCTATTGGGGGTGGGTGATGGGATGGTCGATGCTCCTCGGCACAGCCGAGGAAGAAAGAACCCCTTGATGCCAACAGGCATCACCGCAAGCGGACGGCGTTCTTTCTCACGCGCTTCGCAGACGGTGCGATTTTCAAAGTATAGCTTGCGCGTAGGGTTCGCTCCAAGAGATCACTCCCCCCAAAAACGAAAAAACCACCCCGTTTGGGGTGGTTTTCGTTTTTGGGGTGGGTGATGGGAGTCGAACCCACGACCTCCAGGGCCACAACCTGGCGCTCTAACCAACTGAGCTACACTCACCATATGTTGTTTTTGCAGTGGCGCGCCTTGAGGGGCTCGAACCCCCGACCTACTGCTTAGAAGGCAGTTGCTCTATCCAGCTGAGCTAAAGGCGCGTGCATTGGAGCGGGTGATGGGAATCGAACCCACGCGGCCAGCTTGGAAGGCTGGAATTCTACCATTGAACTACACCCGCACGTGGTGCATTTCCAAAACTGCCTTACTATAATATCACATTCCCTTGCGTTTGTCAATAGTAAAAATGCAAAAAAGAAAATTTTTTTGGCTTTTTTAGTGGCTTGGAAGCGGCTTGGTGTTTTTACAATTATCTTGACAAATAAAGAAAAAAAGAATATAATAAAACCAATGAGGCGAAAGGATGGTTTTTAGTATGCGTGCAAGAGATTATCGTGCGGTAGCCAGAGAGCGTCTGCAGGGACAGTGGGGAACTATGATCCTGCTTTCTTTTGTATACAGCCTGATCGTCAACGCTATTTCCTTTATTTCCGGTATCGGTATGTACATCATAGGCGGTCCGTTGATCGTTGGTCTTGCCTTGGCCTACTTGAAGGTGATCCGTGGCGACAAACCGGAGTTCAATGACCTGTTTTCCGGCTTTGATCGGTTCGGTGGCAACCTGACGACCTATCTGTTGCATACTCTGTATACCTTTTTGTGGAGCCTGCTCTTCATCCCGATCTTTATCAAGCCCTTTTCTTATGCGTTGACCTTCTACATTCGTGTGGATAATCCCGATATCGGCGCAGACGATGCTATTACGCTTTCCCGTCAAATGATGGACGGCTATAAGTGGAAGCTGTTTTGCCTGCGGCTCAGCTTCATTGGTTGGGCCTTCCTTTCCATCCTGACGCTTGGCATCGGCTTCTTCTTCCTGACACCGTATATGGAGGCTGCTAATGCAGCTTTCTACGAGGAACGCAAGCGCGAGTGGAATTCCGGGCAGACCATCTGAATCAAAATCGCGCACCTTGGTGCGCGATTTTTTATATACGTATTGCTATTTTTACGAAAATGTGCTAAAATAGCGGTAGATGTGAAATAGAAGAAAGGGGAATCCTATGTCGCTGTTTAAGCCGGATCGCACCTTCCCTTGCTATCGATCGCTCACGCCCGAATTTTTGCGCGAGCAAGAGATTGAAGCGCTGCTGTTGGATATTGATAACACGTTGGCGCCCTATGAGCAGCCGGAGCCGGATGCGCAGATTGCCGCGTGGCTGAACGCGTTGCGCGAGGCAGGGATCAAAGTGGCGTTCCTTTCCAATAATCACGCCGAACGGGTCGAGTTATTTAACAAAAGCTTGGGATTGCCGATGCGTTATGATGCACACAAGCCGCTGCCGGCGCAGGCTAAAAAAATGCTGAAAAGATTGGGCGTGGATCAAAAGCACGCAGCTCTGATGGGCGATCAGATCTTTACCGACGTGCTTTGCGCTCATCTTTCCGGGATGCGCGCCTTCCTTGTACCGCCCATTGTAGATCGCACCGATCGTGGCACCAGGCTAAAGCGCTATTTTGAACGGGGCATTTTGCGGCGTTACTACAAAAGGCACCCAGACGAGGAGGATATCCGACAGGGCAGTCCGCTCACGAAGGAGTACAAAACGGTATGAGAAAACAGGCAATTTTCGGTCCCGGCGGCAATAGCGAGAGCTTTTATGCTGCCGGTAATAAATCTACGCTGCAGGCACCTGCCTTCGTGCGTGCTATGGGCCTTGGTGCTTATGAGTTTGAGGCAGGGAACGGCTTGCGTGTAAACGTGGCAACAATGACCGCTATCGGTGCTGCCGCGCGGGAGCAGGGTATTGAAATGTCGCTTCACGCCCCCTACTACATCTCGCTTTCGGGTACCGATCCCGAAAAGCGTCTGAAAAGCATCGATTATATCAAGCAGTCCCTGGAGGCCGCCTCGCTGCTGGGGGCGGATACTATCGTGATCCATGCCGGATCCGCTGCCAAGATCTCTCGCGCAGAGGCGATGGCGCTGGCATCGGATACGCTGTTGAAAACACTGGAGGCGGTGGGGGATACCCCTATCCACTTGGGGCTGGAGACTATGGGAAAGGTCAATCAGCTGGGCACTTTGGAGGAGATCATAGAGCTGTGTCGGTTGGATCCTCATTTTTATCCCGTGGTGGACTTCGGCCACCTGAATGCCCGTGAACGGGGCGAGTTTTTTACCGATGCGGATAGCTATCGCCGCGTTTTTGATGCGGTTGCAAACGGACTTGGAGACGAAAAGGCGCGGTATATGCATTGTCATTTTTCCAAGATCGAGTATAGTGAGGCGGGCGAAAAGCGTCATCTGACCTTTGCCGATACCGTATACGGCCCCAGCTTTGAGCCGCTTGCCGAGGCTTTGGTGCGGGACGGTCTTTGTCCTCGCATCATCAGCGAATCCGCCGGCACGCAGTCCGAGGATGCACTGGCAATGCAGCTGGCATACACGGCGGCAAAAAATGCGTAAAATACCGTAACGGTATCGAAAATCCCAAAAAAGAAGGCGCAGACTGTTATCTCTGCTCCTTCTTTTTTAGTGAGAATTTTTAACTTTTTCTATGCAATCAGCGCACAAGCGCAGTTCTTTGCCGACATCAATGTTGTGACCGCAAAGAGCACAGTGCTTTTCCGCCGAGGTGATTAAAATGGCATCGTCGTTTAAGCAAATGAAAACCTTTGAGTTTGTTTTTAACCCTAATTTGTTTCGGATATTTGCCGGTAACACGATTCTGCCAAGAGCATCGATACGTCTTTCTGTTCCGTTCACGATAATTTCCCTCAAAACACTTATAATTTTGCTTGTTTTGTATTAATGATAACACTTTGTTTGTATAAAGTCAAGAAGAAAATCTGTATAATGTTATCAAAATGTTTTCGAGGTGTTATCATGGCTACGAACAGAATACAAACCGGAATCAGATTTGAGCCGGAGCTTCTTTATAAAATAACACAAATTGCAAAGAGTAACAAGCGCTCGTTAAATGCGCAGCTCGAATTTTTGGCACAAAATTGTGTGGATGAATACGAGAAGGAGAATGGAGAGATCCCTCTGGATGAGGAAGCGCTTTACAGTAAATGAATACTGATAAAAAAGGACAGAGAACGTGAAGCTCTCTGTCCTTTTTGCGATATGCCTTGCGGCACGATATATTTTCGCTTGCGCGAAAATGCGATATAACGTCGCCTTGCTCCGTTGCCATATATTCGCCTTGCGGCGAAGGCTTTAGGGTCTCAGACCCATGCCGCCCTCCAGGGTCAGGGTCTCGCCGTTCATATACTTGAAGTCGGGGTTGGCAAGCTGCACGCAGACTCTGCCGATCTCGGTCTCGGGATCGCCGTAATGGCCGGCGGGGGGCATCTTGACGTTTGCCTTGAACGCCTCGGGATAAGCCTTTTCAAAGCCCTCCAGCTGTGCCGTCCAGGCAAGGGGACAGACCACGTTGGTGTTGATGCCGTCCTTGGCCCACTCGGTGGCAGCCACGCGGGAAAGACCGCGGATGCCCTCCTTGGCGGCGGCGTAGGAGCATTGGCCGTAATTGCCAAACAGACCCGCACCGGAGGCAAAGTTGATGATGCTGCCCTTGGTCTCCTTCAGATAGGGGTAGCAGGCCTTCATATAGTAAAAGGTGGCGTAAAGCCCTGAGTACATAGCGAGATCGAACTGCTCGGTGGTGTGATCCTGAATGGTCACGCCGGAGGCGGATGCCTGTGCATTGTTGATCAGCACGTCAATGCGGCCGAACGCCTTCATGGCAGCCTCGGCAACACCCTTGGCGGTGGCCTCGTTATCCTTGCCTGCGGCAATGTCCGCAGCCAGCGCCAGCACCTTGACGCCGTAAAGGCGCTCCAGCTCCTCCTTTGCTTTCTCCAGCTTGGCAACGTTGCGGCCGGTGATCACCAGATTGGCGCCCTCCTTGGCGTAGGCGGTGGCAATGCCGTATCCGATCGAGCCGCATCTGCCGTCCGACAGCACGGCATAGCCTGCGCCGGTGATGATGGCGGTCTTACCTGTTAAAAATCCCATAGCTATATCATCCCTTCTTTTTGGATTTTGGATGTATTTATTATACCACGGTTTATATGAATTGTAAATAGAAAACTTGCCACGCGCACAGAAAATCGGTGCGCGTGGCAAGCTTTTGGTATCAAAGCACGCCGTGGGGGAGAGAGGGATCCATCGGTGCTTCGCGCTTGAACGCGGTGGTCATCACATAAGGCATACCGGTCTCGGCACTCTTCAGCGCACCGGTCATCACCTCCAGCACGTGATAGGTCTGGAGATAAGAGGTCCTGGGCGAGCGCTTTTGCTCGATGGCGGCGGCAAGATCCGCAAGACCGAGGCAACGGGAGTTTTCGGCATAGTCAAAGGTCAGGGGCAGCTCGCGCTCCTCCTTCTTCTCTCCATCATAGAAGCGCATACCCTTTTGCGCACCGAAGCAGTTGGGGTCGGGCACGGCAAGGTTGCCCTTGGTGCCGTAAAGGAGAATGTTGTCTGCAGGCACCTTATAGGTGTCGAAGGTGGCCATAAACGATACGGTCACGTCCTTTTCAAACTGCAGCAGGATCTCATAATGCGTAGGGACATTCACTTTGATGATCTCGCCTACATGAGGCTCTGCCGTGATAAGACGCTCGGCAAAGGTGGTCTTGGCCGTGGCGTAGACCTTTTTTACACCGCCCAGCAGATTGATCAGCGCGGTGATGTAATAGGGGCCCATATCCAGCACAGGACCGCCGCCTCTTTGATAATAAAAATCGGGGTCTGTGTGCCAGCTCTCCACACCGCGATGCGCCATTACGCAACGGCCGCCGATGATCTCGCCCAGCAATCCTTCGTCGATCAGCTTGCGACAGCTCTGGATGCCCGCGCCCATAAAGGTGTCGGGGGCACCGCCGATCCAAAGTCCCTTTTCCTCAGCCAGCTTTACCAAAGCCCTGCCTTCTTCAAAATCTGCGCCGAGAGGCTTCTCCGAATAAACGTGCTTGCCTGCAAGCAGCGCCGCACGGGAGACCTCATAGTGCTGATAGGGGCGTGTCAGATTGAGCACGATGTCGATCTCGGGATCGGCAAAAAGCTCATCCATTGTATCGTAAATACGGGGTACGTTATACTCTTTTTGCGCTTTTTCGGCGCGCTCGCGGATGAGATCGCACACCGCCAGAAGGCGCACGCCTTTGAAGGTCTCTTTAAAGTTTTTGAGATAGATGCCGCTGATGTTGCCGACACCGACCATTCCCACGTTCATCATAATCGGTCCTCCTTATCAATACATTTTTGCCATATTGTCAAACACGGCAGGATCCAGGTCGTTTTGGGCGGCAAATTGCTTGCCATCGCCCGCCCAAAGCATGCCGCGTTCCATCAGCACCTCGGCGGTGGGGGAGTTGTCAAACACGTCATCGTGATGCCCGAGTGAGCAATAGAACACACGGCCAAGCCCCCAATATTTCGTCCAAGCTACGGGCATATCCACGGGCTTGTTGGCGGCGTGATAATAGTTGACAAGAGGGAAGCGTGTGGAGGCCAGCACCTCGATGGCGGGATCGATGTGAAGATAATAGTGCTCGGAGGTGACCTCAAAATCCGAAAGCCCCTCGGTGATGGGGGAGGAGCCGTGATGCACGTTCACCTTGTAGGTGATGCCGTCCCCGCCGGGATGGCTTACCCATTGACCGCCGGTGATAAATTGCCATTCCACCGATTTGCGGAAGGAGTCGCACATGCCGCCGTGGCAGCCCGCCAGACCCACGCCGCGCGATACGGCAAAGGAGATATTCTTCTCATAGTCGCGTGGCAGCTCACTCATGGTCACCGCAGACACCAGCAGGTCATATTCCAGCAGCTTTTCGCGGTCGGCAAGGCATTCCATATTGTCATAGCGATCAACGGCATATCCGTTTTTCTCCAGCAACCGCTGAAAGCGTGCCGAGACCAGCTCGGGCTCGTGCCCGTTCCAACCGCCGTAAAAGATCAGTGCTTTTTTCATTGGTATGCTCCTTTTTAAAAAATGAAGGGGTACAGCTTTATTTTAACACACCCCTCTTGAAAAAACCATTCGATTGTGGTATAATTCCAATCAAAAGATCAGAAAAAAGCAGAAAACGGAGTGGTTTTATGGCATTTTATGAAACTCATCGATCAAGCCCCGCTTTTTTGAAGACCAACGTGGGTCGCAACAGGAATTTGGACTTTCCGCTCCATTTTCATACCAGCTTTGAGCTTTTGTATGTGTGGGAGGGGGAGATCGAGGTCGTGGTGGATCGCTCGACCTATGTTGCACAAAAGGGATCGCTTGTGTTGATCCTGCCGGACCTCGCTCACTCCTATTGTACAAGAACACATTCCGAAACCGGCATTTTGATCTTTAACAAAAATTACCTCCCCGAGATCTGTGAAGAGGCGCAAGCAGGGGTCAGGCGGGACCCGATGATCCTTGACGGCAAAGAGCTGTTTGAAGAATTGAAGGGCTCTGAGGGAGAGCCCCTTTTATTCCGCGCGGCACTTTATCGCATTGCAGCCGCTTATGCCAAAAATAAGCCTTTGTTCACTGCTCCCGAGCGCGGAGATGGCTTTGTCTTTGCTTTTTCGGAGTATATGGAAAAGCATTACACCGAGCAGATCAGCGAAGCGTCGGTGGCCAAGGCGCTGGGGTATCATCCCCGTTATCTTTCCGCCTTGGTCAACAAGAGCTTTGGGGCTTCCTTTTGTCGGGTGCTAAATGACTATCGGGTACGGGAGGCATGCACGCTGCTGCTTTCGGGTGAAAAGAGCATCACCGAGATCTATCTGGCGGTGGGCTTCGAGTCGCAAAGCACCTTTAACCGCAATTTCAAGACCGTAATGGGGGTGACGCCGATGCAATACAAGCAGGGTTATCTCATTGGACGACACGATCACATTGACGGCAAATAAAAAGCACCGCTCTCACGGGAGCGGTGCTTTTTTGCTTACAGATAGGAGAACAACAGGTGTCTGCTGTGAGCATCCAGCAGCTTGTAATCGTCGATCTCGTAGCGGTTATCGTTGGTGTCTCTGATCAGCACGCGTTTGTTGCCAAAGCATTTGATATCGCTGTGGCGGTTGCGGATGCGGAAGGAAACGATGCCGTGATCGGTCTCCACCTTCCAGGTCAGTGAACCGAATTTTTCGTCGCTTTCGATCAGGCGGGTGATCTGCGGAATGCGGTAGTATTCCTTGAAGCATTCCTGCAGCTCTCTGGCGGAGTCCTTATCCAGCTCCTCCAGGTCGCGCACAAAGGCGACCTCCTTTTCGTCACTATCCAAAAGTGTGATGAACATATTGGCGTTGGTCACGGGGAAGAGCCGGCGCGGCTCCAGATTTTCGATAACGGTACCGTCTTTTAACGTCAGCTTTACCAGATAGACGTCGGTGCGCTTGATGCGGCCGGTGTATTGGTCAATATAAATGCGTCCCATAGTGCACCCCCTTATTCGAAGCGCTCGGCGCGGCGGATCTCTGCCGCCTTGTCCGACATGGATTGGATCTCTACCAGACGGTAATACTTGCCCTTCAGCTCCATCAGCTCCTGAGGCGTGCCGCACTCGATGATGTTGCCGTTGTCCACGACCACGATCTTGTTGGCCTTGGAGAGCGTGGAGAGACGGTGCGCGATCATAATGGTGGTGCGGCCGGTGATCAGATGCTCAATGGCATCCTGAATGAGATGCTCGGTCTCCGAGTCCACCGAGGCGGTCGCCTCGTCAAAGACCAGCATACTGGGGTTGCGGAGCATAGCGCGCGCAATGGAGATGCGCTGCCGTTCGCCACCCGAAAGACCGACACCGCGCTCACCCAGCATCGAGTCGTAGCCATCGGGCTGACGCACGATGAATTCGTGGGCGTTTGCCACGTCTGCGGCGTTGATGACCTCATCCACAGAGAAGGTGTCGTCACCGTAGGAGATGTTGTTGTAGATCGTATCGTGGAACATCATCGGCTCTTGCTGCACGTAACCGATGCGGGAGCGATAATATTGCATATCGATATTGCGGATATCCACACCGTCAATGGTGATCTCTCCATCGTAGTGATCGTAGTAGCGCAGCAGCAGATTCACCAACGTGGATTTGCCCGAGCCCGTGGTGCCCACGATGCCGACGATATCGCCCGGCTCAATGACCAGATTGACATCCTTGAGTACCTTTTTGGTACGGTCGAAGGAAAAATTGACGTGCTTGAATTCGATGCGGCCGCCGATGTTGGCATCTACATTGCCCTTGCCGAAATCATGCTCGGGCTCGGCATCCAGAATATCCATAATGCGCTCGGCGGAGGCCATTGCACTCTGGGTGGAGTCGGAGAAGTTCGCAAAGAAGTTGACCGGCTCGTAGAACATCGAGGCGTAGGAGATGAAGGAGACCAGCAGACCGATGGTCAGGCTGCCCGTGTTGCCGTTTTGCAGGGCATCAATGACCATATTGCCACCAAAGCTCCAGATCACCACGCTGCCGCAGGCGATAAGGGCGTTGACGATGGCAGGGTAGGCGTTCAGGATCTTGCCTGCCTTGGTATCGGTCACGCGCCATTCCTCAACGGTCTCGGCAAAGCGCTCGGTGGTGTTCTTCTCATTGGTGAAGGACTTGATCACGCGGATGCCGGGAATGGTGTCGGTCAGCACCGAGGTCACCGAGGAGGAACGCCGCCAGATGCGGCGATAGAAGGGCGCGATCTTTTTGCGGAAAATGCGCGAGCCGATGACCACGATGGGCACCGGGATCAGCGAAAACAGTGTCAGCTTGGGGTCCATGACCAGCATAACGACAATGATACCCACCAGCTTAAAGGCCTGCACCACAACCTCCTGGGTCACGCGGAGCATAAAGGCCTGCAGGGTGGCGGTGTCGCCGCTGATACGGTTGATCACCGCGCCGGTAGAGGTCTTATCGTAAAAGCGCATTGGCAGATGCTGTGCCTTTTCGTAGACCTCGCGGCGGATATTGGCCACGATGCGGTTGCCCGAAATGCGCAGCAGATAGCCGCGTATGCCTGCCAGTAAAAAGCGGAAAACGTGAATGCCGATCAGCACCAAAGAGACGAATAGCAATGCCTGACGGTTTTTGTCGGGCAGGATGTCGTCTACCAGTGTTCGGGTAAGGAAGGGGGGGACCAGCGCCATGGCGGTGGTCAGGATCGACAGAATGACCGAAACGATCAGAATGCCGACCTCGGATCTCAGATAGGAGGCAAGGCGCTTCAGGAGCTTGCCCTTGTTCATACAGCTGATGCAGGGCACGCCGGGGGCAGAAAGCGTGCGGCCGCACTTGGGGCAGACCGAAAGCAGCTTTTCGTAAGCACCGTGGATGGCTTCCATCTCGCTTTCGGCACTCTCACCGTCACGCACACCCTGCACAAAGGCGATGGCCGCATCACAAAGGCCGGCAACGGTAAAGGTGAAGCGGAAAAGGTCAACGGTCTGTCCGTCCTTTTTCTTCACGCGCATCAAGCCGTTACCGTACATGCGCTTGGTGTAGACATCCTCAATGTCGGAGAAGAGGATCCGCTCAGACACCGTTCCGTGGTCAAAATCCACGGTAAAAAGGGAGGTGGCTGTTACCGCTAATGCCGTTGTGTTATAACGGCTGTCCCGGCCGATCTCGCCAATGATGGTGAACAGGATGGGATCATCCTCGTGGCTCTGGGCCTGCAGGAGCAAGCCCTGCTTCTCTTCCAATTTCTGATTGGTCAAAAAAGTCAGTTCCATTCGCCCTTTGGCGTCGTGCCCGTGAAAGAGCAGCGACTCTCCTTTCCGGTTGTGCCTTCAATTTACCACGGTAAAACCGAAAAGTCAACCACTTTTGTCAAATTTTTTTGGAAAAAATTCACCCTCTTTTTTTCGCTTGAAAAAAAGATTTTTTATTTCAAAAAAGGGTTGACAAAGACGTTGCAATAAGATATAATAATAAAGCACCTTTGCAAAAAGGGCAAAAAATAACGTGGGATTGATCCCACCTACATAATTGGTATGGAGAAGTACTCAAGTTGGTGACGAGGCGCCCCTGCTAAGGGCGTAGGTCGGATTAAACCCGGCGCGAGAGTTCGAGTCTCTCCTTCTCCGCCAAAAAAAGAGGCACCCGCAAGGGCGCCTCTTTTTTTGGCGGAGAAGGAGAGACCCTCGCGCCGAAGGCGCGAGAGGGACGAGCCCGACCGCTGCCGGGGGCAGGGGGAGGGAGGGCGAGGAGTTGCCGCGGTCGCAGAGGCGGACCGAGCGATAGCGAGGGAACGGCGATGCGGGCACCGCAAAAGTGCAAGCAAGCGCCGTGGCGCTTGCGCGATCCCGACAAGCTCAAGCTGTCTTTGATCAATGGGTTGGCTCGCAGGAGTATAGCTCGAGCCTTTCCTAAAAGTGTCAAGTTTGGATTTTAACACTTGATTATAAATTGATTTTTTGATATAATTCAATAAACACTATTTTCAAAGGAGGCAATTATGGCAGAGCAAAACAAGAAGAAGTATGTTGTTGATTTCCCTGCTTTAATTGCTGAGTGGGATTGGGAGAAGAATGAAAAAATGTCGTTATATCCCGATTGGGTTTCTCACGGTAGTGCTCAAAAAGTTTGGTGGAAATGTAAGAAATGCGGTTATGAATGGAAAACGTCTCCAAATAACAGAACAAATATTAACGGTATTAAAAATGGGTGTCCCTGTTGCGCAAACAACAGCCGGCGGTTATCATTGGAAGTTTGCGGAAGAATAATTATATTGTTCTCTCATATCTCTGGAAAGGCGGTGAGCTTATGAAGCCCTGGGTTTGGGTGATATTCTTTTGTCTCTTTCTTTTGTTCTTTGTATCGGCGGAAGTGAAGCGTATGCAAAAGCGACACCGCGAGGCGACGGGCGACACCGTAAACTATGACCCGATGATGCGCAAATATATTTATAAGGTGCGTATGCCGCGCGAGGAGATCCTTCACACTCTTGGCGAGGAGGTTGGTGGCTACGAGCTTTCCTGCGAGATCGATACCGATAGCGCGGTGATCTGCTTTATATCCGCGCAAGGCGATAAGAAGCGTTACTATTATGATATTGAGGCGTGCGAGGGGCATTGCATTTTGCGATTGGAGGCGGTAGCGCCGATCGGCTCCAAAAGCAATATCCCGTGTCAGCTTAACCCGTTTATGGTTGAGAAGCTGCATGCCGAGCCTCTGCCGTTCGCGCAATATGAAAAGCAAGGAAAATGACCGCAAAAGGCACCCCGTTGGGGTGCTTTTTGCATTTGCGCTGCGTTTGCTTGACTTTCTTTGCGCGGTGCGTTATAATGGGGGCAGAACAACGGAAGCGAGGGCGTGATATGCTGACAAGGGCGGACATCCATCAATTTTTAAAGGAAAACGGCATCCAAAGCACCGATACGGTGCTTGTCCACACCTCTATGCGCGCCATCGGCGAGGTGGAGGGTGGCTGCGATGGCCTGATCGACGGCTTTGTTTCCTACCTCACCGACGGCCTTTTTCTGGTTCCTACCCACACCTGGCGTGACGTGGGGCGTGAGCAGCCCGTGTATGACGTGCGCGAGACGCTGCCCTGCATCGGTGCGCTGCCAACGGTAGCGGCATTCCGCAAGGACGGCTTCCGCTCCTTGCATCCCACCCATTCGATCACAGGATTTGGCAAGCGTGCCGCTGCGTATCTCGCAGGCGAGGAAAATACCGGCTCTCCTTGTCCGCCCCACGGCGCGTGGGGCAGGCTGCTGGAGGAGAAGGCAAAGATCCTGCTGCTTGGCGTGGGGCTGACCCGTAACACCTACATCCATGCGGTGGATGAGATGCTGGGGCTGCCCGGACGGCTTTCCGAGCCGATCTCGCTGACGGTCATCGACCACGAGGGCAGGGAGCATCAGGTGATCTTCCGCAAGCACGACCAAGGCGGCTCTGAGTATTTTGACAACTACCGTCTGCCTATGATCTATTGCGACGCGCTGACCTTTGGCAAGCTGGGCAACGCCACCGTGGGCATTTTTGATACGGTGAAGGGTACCGAGATGCTGCGCCGCCTTTGGGCGGAGACCGACCGCGACCTCTGCCGCGGTGATATGGTCATCCCGGAGGCGTATTATATAGAATGGAATAAAGAAGGAAGCAAATAGGATCTGACATGGCAAAAGGAAAGACGAAGAAAACAAAGAATACTGCGGCGCTGACCGCAACGCTTTGCGCAGTGGGCTTTGCGGGGCTTTTTCTCCTATTATTTAATGTCAACAGATATGCCTTTGTGGATGTGATTTTGTTTCCACTTTGGTATGTTGCTCTTGGACTTGGTGTGATCAGCGGTGCGCTTTTGGCCTTGAAATGTGCGTTCAAGGGCCTCGGCATTTGGGCAAGCATCGGTGTGTTTGCGCTTACAGCCTTTTTGGTGTTCGTTATGATGGGATTTATTTTCGCTCACGCAAATCATATTTTTGACCGTAGTGAGCCGGAACGGTATACGGTAGAGATAGAAAATAAGAGCTATCGCTCAGGGGGCAGAAGGCGGCAGAGCGCGCACGAATTTACGGTGACTGTGAACGGTTATACCTTTGATATTGATGTGCCGATGTCAGATTATTATGCCTTAGAGGAAGGTGATCTTTATATTGTGGAGTATCACCGGGGGGCTTTTCGCGTGCCGTATTATATTGGTGTCGGTGTTGCGGAATAAAGGTGATTTGGAATAATGAAAAAAGCAGGCGTTTGCCTGCTTTTTTCTTATGCCTTTCCGTCCAGTATGCGAGCGAAGAATTTGGCGGCATCCCCCCGTGTCAGCTCGCCCATAGGCGCGAGGGTTCCATCCGTCATAGTCGAGATATATCCACCCTCGTAGATGGCGTAAAGCGCGTCTGCCACACCCACGGGAATGACATCAAAATCCTCTACCGTTTCATGATATCCGGGTGCGGAGAGGGCAAGGACCTTGGCGGCGATCTGTGCCGCCTCTGCTCGCGTGATCGGGTCGTTTGGGCGGAAGGTGGTGTCCTCGCCCAGCCATCCCTGCTCACGGGCATAGCGAATGGCGCCCTTCATCCCCATAGGAATATCCGCATCATCGGTATAGCCCGTATCGGTGGCCTCCGGGGCCTTGATCTCGGCTGCCTCCAGCAGTATCGCCACAAAGGCGGCGCGGTTCAGCGCGCGCTTGGGGTGAAAATAATGCTTGCCGCCGGTGGCCTCGCCGCCCATCAGCCCCTTTTCGGTCACGCGCAGCGCGGCGGATTGCACGTTATCCTCATGAATATCGGTAAAGAGATAGCCGGTGGTCCTGGCGTGTACCGTAACGGTGACAGCCTCGGGCGCAGAGTAGCCGCCCTGCAGATCCTGCGCGCGCCAGGTGAAGCGGTCCTCGCCGCAAAAGCCCTCGGCCGGGCGATAGGTAAAGCTGCCGGTGAGGCTATCCAAAAGCACGGTGCCGTTTGCGGGGCGCTCCACGATCTCATAGCGCAGCGCGCCACCCTCCGGATCCTCAGCGCAGAGCGTGCCGGTCAGTGTCAGCGCGGCGTGCGTGGAGACCGCCGTCACCGTCTTGCCGGCGGTAGGGCAGCAGTTTACCGTATCGGTCACAAAAAGATGGCAGCGCAGCGAATAACCGCCCGGACCGGAAAGCGTGGTGGGCACAAATTCAAAACTGCTTTCGGTCACGCCCTCGCCGGGCGCAAAGCAGAGCATAGAAAGCATCTCGCGCGATACGGTCTGCCCCTCATTGACCTCGCTGTGTCCCAGCAGCAGCTTGCCCTCGGTCACAGGGGGCAGGGAAGTGACGGTAATGGCGCTGACCGCGCCGCCCTGTAGGGTGTCGTCAAACCATTCGGGGGTAAAGGAGATGCTTTGTCCCGATTTTGCCGAGCAGGCAACATACGCGTCGTCGGCCAGCTGCTGCAGTCCGGCGCTGATCACCGCAGACTCTGCCTCGCGGCGACCGAATAAAAGAAAAGCACCCAGTGAAAGGCTCAGCGCGGCCACGCCGCAGATGCCGTAGGTGAGGAGCTTGCGCCTCGTCTTTGCTTGCATACAAAATCCCTCGCTTCCGCAAAAATTGATCTGTCCTATCCTATGCGGCGTTGCGGCGCAATATGAAAGGCGAAATTTGAAGCCCGGACTGCAATTTTGTGGCAAAAAAAGCAAAACTTTGCATAAAAAACCGAAAAAGACGAAAAAAATGCAATTTTTCGACCATCCTTCTTGCAAATTTCTATTGACAAGAAACGGTTTATTGTGCTAAAATGATAAAGTCAAGTTCGTTTCGGATCTTCGCGACGAACAATTCTGTTCTCTATTTAGGAGGAAATACAAATGGCAAACATGAGCAGAGAAGAAGTCAAGGCATATATTGCCGGCGTCGTAGAGCAGGTTAAGCAGCGCAACCCCGGTGAGGTAGAGTTCCACCAGACCGTCAGCGAGGTGCTGGAGTCTCTGGAGCCCGTGCTCGCAAAGAGCCCCGAGTTCATCGAGCAGGGCATCATCGACCTGATCGTTGAGCCCGAGCGTGTGATCAAGTTCCGCGTTCCGTGGGTGGATGATCAGGGCAAGACCCAGGTCAACCGCGGCTACCGCGTACAGTTCAACAGCGCTATCGGTCCCTACAAGGGCGGCCTGCGCTTCCATCCCACCGTTAACGAGAGCATCATGAAGTTCCTCGGCTTCGAGCAGACCTTCAAGAACTCCCTCACCTCTCTCCCCATGGGCGGCGGTAAGGGCGGCTCCGACTTCAACCCCCAGGGCAAGTCTGACGCAGAGGTTATGCGCTTCTGCCAGTCCTTCATGACCGAGCTGCAGAAGTACATCGGCGCTAACACCGACGTGCCCGCAGGCGATATCGGCGTAGGCGCTCGTGAGATCGGCTACCTCTTCGGCCAGTACAAGAGACTGCGTGACGAGTTCACCGGCGTGCTGACCGGTAAGGGCATGCCTTACGGCGGCTCCATCCTGCGTCCCGAGGCAACCGGCTTCGGTGCCGTTTACTACACCGTTGATATGCTGAACTACTTCGGCGACGATATCAAGGGCAAGACCTTCGCTATCTCCGGCTTCGGCAACGTGGCTTGGGGTGCTGTGAAGAAGATCACCGAGCTGGGCGGTAAGGTGCTGACTATCTCGGGTCCCGACGGCTACATCTACGATCCCGACGGCGTTTCCACCGAGGAGAAGATCAACTACATGCTCGAGATGCGCGCTTCCTGCCGCAACCGTGCAGAGGATTATGCTGACAAGTTCGGCGTACAGTTCTTCCCCAAGCAGAAGCCCTGGGGTGTTAAGGCTGACGTTATGATGCCTTGCGCTACTCAGAACGAGGTCGGCATGGCTGAGGCTGAGGCTATGGTCAAGAACGGCCTGAAGTATTATGTTGAGGTCGCCAATATGCCCACCACCAACGAGGCTATTGCTTACCTGAAGGCCAACGGCGTTGTCGTGGCTCCCTCCAAGGCAGTAAATGCCGGCGGCGTGTCCGTTTCCGGTCTGGAGATGTCTCAGAACTCCATGCGCTACAACTGGACCGCTGAGGAGGTCGATGAGAAGCTGCATATGATCATGCACAACATCTTCACCGCTTCTCTGGATGCTGCTCACGAGTACGGCCTTGGCGACGATCTGGTTGCAGGCGCTAACATCGCCGGCTTCCTGAAGGTTGCCCGTGCTATGCTTGCATTCGGCGTTTGCTAATTTTTGAGCGGATAAATCGCACGATACTTCGCTTGCTCCTCGCAGACGACCTCGCCGATCGCCAAGATCGCCTTCGTCCGTCTGCTCCGGTGCGCACTTGGCTCGCACGATTTCTCTCGCTCAAAAGCGGTAAGCCGCACAGAAGCTTGCCGTGTTGCGAAGCAAATGGTGGTGGTAGCCACCAAGGCAATGCTTCATCTGCTTCGCGGAGCGAAGTTGGCTCGCACGATTTCTCTCGCTCAAAAGCGGTAAGCCGCACAGAAGCTTGCCGTGTTGCGAAGCAAATGGTGGTGGTAGCCACCAAGGCAATGCTTCATCTGCTTCGCGGAGCGAAGTTGGCTCGCACGATTTCTCTCGCTCAAAATGAGCGGATGAATCTGAAGCGCTTCAAAAGCCCCTTGCCAAACGGCAAGGGGCTTTTCCTTTGGCGATATGTGACGAAATTGTGTTTATTTTGCGAAAAAGGTGATTGACAACACAAGATATAGGTGTTATAATTTGATTGTGATGGAAAACCATCCAAATTATAATAAAACAAAAAGGAGAAAATCAATGAACAAGTTTGCAAAACTTCTCGGCTTTGATCCCGTTGAGAAGCAAACAACTGTCAGAACAGAGATCATTGCAGGTATCGTTACCTTCCTTGCAATGGCTTACATTCTGACGGTCAATCCCAACCAGATCCTGTATGCGGGCACGGCAGATCCCAGATGATCCTCGCTGTTCATCGCTACGGCATTTGGCGCGATCATCGGTACGCTGCTGATGGCGTTCCTCGCAAAGATGCCTTTGGCGCAGGCTTCCGGCATGGGTCTGAACTCCCTGCTCGGTAGCATCATCGGCGGTGGCGTTGGCGCGTTCGCCTACGGCTTCACCTTCTCGTTGGGTCAGGCTTTTTTGATGGTGCTGATCTCCGGCGTGGTGTTCCTGCTGCTCTCTGTGATCAAGATCAAGGGTAAAACCTTCCGCGAGCTGATTTTTGACGGCATGCCCGTTGCAGTTCGCAGCGCGATCTCCGTTGGCATCGGTTTGTTCATTGCTTACATCGGCTTCCAGAATGCAGGCGTGATCGTCAGCAATCAGTACACGCAGGTCGCACTGGCAGATTTCACCAACTGGGATACCTGCAAGTCTGCGATCGTCGCGCTGATCGGTCTGTTCCTCATCGCAATTCTGGATAAGCTGAACGTCAAGGGCTCCGTGATCCTTGGCATTTTGGGCGCTACCGTCGTTGGCATTCCCTTTGGCGTGACAAACGTCAAGATCATCCTCGGCACCGAGGGCATTTCCTGGAAGTTCTGGGAAAACTTTGCAAACTTCTTCTCCGTGGGTGAGACCAGCGTGTTCGCATCCTTTACCGATGCGTTCTCCACCGGCTTCCCCGAGGGCTCTGTTTTCACCGTGATCATGCTGATCATCACCATGTGCATGATCGATATGTTCGATACCATGGGCACCATCGTGGGCTGCTGCGGCGGCAACCGTGTGCTCTCCGATGAGAACAACAAGCCTCACAACTATGGCAAGATCATGATGTCCGATGCGATCGCAACCTGTGCCGGCGCAGCACTTGGCACCTCTACCGTTACTACCTTCGTAGAGTCCGGTGCAGGCGTTTCCGCAGGTGGTAGAACCGGTCTGACTGCCTTCACCACCGCTTGCATGTTCCTGATCGCCATCTTCGCAATGCCTTTCTTTGCCATGATCCCCTCTGCCGCTACCGCTGCAGCGCTGATCTACGTAGGCGTGCTGATGATGAAGAACAACGTGAAGAACGTGGACTTCAGCAATGCCATCAATGCAACCACCGGTTTCCTTACCATCGTTGTGATGGTGCTTTCTTACTCCATCACCAAGGGTATCGGCATCGGCATGATCTCCTACACCGTGATGTCTGCTATCGCTTACGGTGCAGAGTGGATCAAGTATGCGATCGTTGGCAAGAAGACTGCTGAGGGTGAGGAGGCTCCCGAGAAGCCCAAGTGGAACGTTTCCATAGTGGCACTTGTCGTCACCGCGCTGTTCCTGGTCTATTTCTTCGTTCCTACCGTTCTGTAACCCATCAAAAAAGCACCCCCACGGGCTACCGTGGGGGTGCTTTTTTGATTGTGTGCATATAATAATATGTAAAATGCGGTATTTTTGCAGAAAAAGAAAGAAAAAAGCAAAAAGGACTTGACAAACAGAGGGAATAGTGGTATGATAGTACCGTGCTTTAGCAAAGTAAAGTGCTAAAGCGACTATTAAGAAAGAGAGATTTTAGAAAATGAAAAGAATTCTCACCATTGCACTGGCCGTTCTGATGATCGCCGGCTGCGTACTGTCCTTTGCTTCCTGCTCCAATGAAGACCTGAAGTTCGGTAAGTCCTTTACCCCTGCAGAAGATCAGATGAGCGTTCTGCTGGCGCTCAATGCCAAGACCATCGACGTTGGTGTGATGGATAGCGTTATGGCCGGCTACTATATGAGCCAGGACACCGAGTTCGCAAACTCCCTGATGATCGTTGAGGGCCTCACCCTCGCTACCGAGCAGTACGGCATTGCCGCCCGCAAGGGCAGTGGCCTGGCTGACGCTGTCAGCGCAGCGCTGATCGAGCTTGCCAAGGATGGCAAGGTCGCCGAGATCGCTACCAAGTACGGCCTGCAGAATGAGATCTGCATCGACACCTCGCTTGTGATCGAGGAGCCCGACGCAGCGGCTATGGAAGACTTCAACTACGTGATGGGCCAGGGCAAGATGATCGTTGGTTACACCGACTTTGCTCCCATCTCCTACAAGGATGCAAACGGTAACCTCGTCGGCTTTGACGTTGAGCTGGCCAAGGCTGTTGCCGCCCTCTTTAATATCGAGGTTGAGTTCAAGCTGATCAACTGGAACACCAAGGAAGCTGAGCTTGAGAGCAAGGCCATCGACCTGATCTGGAACGGTATGACCATCACGCCCGAGCGTCAGGAGAAGATGGCAGTTACCATCCCCTATATGAACAACAAGCAGGTCGCCGTGATCCGCAAGGCCGACCAGGATAAGTACAAGACCACCGACGATATGAAGAAGGCTATCATCGGTGCCGAGGACGGCTCCGCCGGCATGAGCTGCGTTGTGAAGGAAAAGGAAGAGGAATAATATTTAGATGAGTTTTTTGCAAATCACCGCACAGCTCCTTGAGGGCTTCGCGTATACACTTGCAATCTTCGGCATCACATTAGTAACGGCCATCCCCTTGGGGTTGGTCGTTGCTTTTGGCTCTATGTCCAAATTCAAGCCGCTCAGCGCCATGGCGCGCGGCTTGGTCTGGGTCATCAGAGGCACGCCGTTGATGCTGCAGATCATTATTTTTGCCTATGGCCCGGGCCTATGGCTGAACATTCCGATCCGTACCATCGAGCAGCAGATCATGATGGTCTGCATCGCCTTTACCATCAATTACGCATGCTACTTTTCCGAGATCTTCCGCGGCGGCATCGAGAGCATTTCGCAGGGTCAGTACGAGGCAGGCTACGTGCTTGGTATGACCAAGCGGCAGATCTTTTTCCGCGTGGTGCTGCTACAGGTGACCAAGCGGATCATTGCCCCGATGTCCAACGAGATCATTACTCTGGTCAAGGATACGGCGCTTGCCAGCGTGGTCGTGCACGTGGATCTGTTTACCATTGCCAAGCAGATCGTCAACAAAGAGGTCATTTTGTGGCCGCTCTTCTATGCGGGCGTGTTCTACCTGCTCTTTAACGGTCTGCTCACCATCGTCTTTGGCAAGCTGGAAAAGAAATTAGATTATTTCAAGGTGTAATTATGGCGTTTTTGGAAGTTAAGAATATCAAAAAATCCTTCGGTAACACCGAGGTGCTGAAGGGGATCGACTTCTCGCTGGAGAAGGGTCAGGTCCTTTCTATCATCGGTTCCTCCGGTAGCGGCAAGACCACGCTGCTGCGTTGCATCAATTTCTTGGAAAAGCCGGATGAGGGCGAGATCATCGTCAATGGCGAGACCGTTATGGACGACGCAGCCAGAGAGGGTAAGCTTTCGGAGCAGGAGCTGCGCCGCCGTCGCTTGCATTTCGGCCTTGTATTTCAGTCCTTCAATCTCTTTCCGCAGTATACCGCAAAGGGCAATCTGCTCCTGGCGGCGCAGCTGCAGGCCAAGGAGCGCCTGAAGGCACAGAAGCTCCACAAAAACAAGGAGCTGGTCGCTGCTGAGATGAAGGCGATCGAGGAGCGTGCCGATGCCATTCTGGCGCGTATGGATCTGTCGGACAAGGCAGGGCATTACCCCTGCGAGCTTTCCGGCGGTCAGTGCCAGCGCGTGGCGATCGCAAGAGCCTTGATGCTGGAGCCCGAGATCCTTTGCTTTGACGAGCCGACCTCGGCGCTTGACCCCGAGCTGACCGGAGAGGTGCTGCGCGTGATCCGCTCCCTGCGCGAGGAAAACCGCACCATGATCATCGTCACCCACGAGATGGAGTTTGCCAAGAACGTGTCCGATCACGTGATCTTTATGGCGGACGGCGTGATCGAGGAGGAGGGAACTCCCGAGCAGGTGTTTGACAATCCGCAAAGCGAAAAGACAAGACATTTCCTGTCTCACGACAACAAATAAAGAAGAAGCCGATGCATTGCATCGGCTTCTTCTTATAGTAGCAGATCGGCCGTGATCCACTCAATGTGTGGCATTGCGGTGGCAGGAGAAACGGAGAGCCAATGGGGCTTGCCATCAAGCTCCACGCAAATGGCGGCGACCCCGTCGATGGGGATCTCCGCGATGCGGTTGCCAAGTCCTGTGCCAAGACGCTTTGCCTCCGCCTCCTTGGCGCTCCAGATGCGGATCAGCTCGCTTTGCGGGTCCTTGGCAGCGGAGACGGCCGCTTGTTCACTTTCGCTGTAAAACCGCTCGGCAAGGCGGAGCGCATGGGGGCGGATCTCCTCCAGATCTATCCCGACCTCCTCCCTGTCCGAAAGGACCACGGCAACGCCGTGGTTGCTGTGGGAAAGGTTAAAGTAGGGCGCACCCGCAGGCAGGCAGGGCTTGCCCCCTCGGCGGATCTGCCAGGGCAGCTTTGCCACTTCGGGTGCCGTTTGGCGCAGGGCATAGCGCACCAGATGAAAGCCCACCGTAGCGCCGAGGCTTTTGGCACGAGTGGCTTGTGAGAGGGGCAGCGCGGCGACCAGGCGCTCCGCGTCCTCCTGCGATATATTCAGATCTGTCAGAAAAACGCGCATACGTCCACCTCCTTTTTCTACATTATACTCCATTTGCGGCAAAAAATCAAGCGCATAGAAAAAGCACTCTGTTTTCACAGAGTGCTTTTTTAGCTTTATTTGCTTTTTAAATCGCTTTACAGAATATTTCTACTTGTTAACTAATGCATTTATATTTATATAACGTATTTGATTTTTTGTTTATAAGCTCGGAAGTTCGGGATCGGGCATTCCTTCGTGGAGAGCGCCTTTACGGCGACAATGATAAAATTTACATATGTTTTGGGGAAAATCACATAGAAATTGATTTATTTTTGCTGTATAATGAATACGAAAACAGGAAGGAACATTCATCATGGAAAAAGATTTTTACCGTTTCAGCCGCGTCATGTACATTCTCGAAGCGGCGTTTGAGTATTTCATTTCGATTTTTGTCAGCGGTGCGTATTTTGCGAAATTGACAAATGCGCTCGGACTTTCGGACAGTATGACGGGCATTCTGAGCTCCCTCGCGACGCTCGGATGCAGTTTGCAGATCCTTGCCGTATTTTTGTGGGGCAACAAGCGCGTAAAACGGAGCGTGACGGTGCTTCACAGCCTGAATCAGCTTTGCTTTACGCTGCTCTACGTCGTGCCGTTTGTCAGCATCCCGAGGAGCGCGAAGATCGTCGTATTCGTGATACTGATTTTCGTCGGTCGCATCGTCAACAACCTCGTGCAGTCCCCGAAGATCAACTGGTTCATGTCGCTTGTGGACGACCGCAAGCGTGGACGCTTTACCGCCAACAAGGAGATCATTTCTCTCATCGGCGGCATGATCTTCTCGTTCGCTATGGGCAACGTGATGGATCGTTTTGAAGAAAGCGGTAACATCAAGGGCGCTTTCGTTATCTGCGGCATTACGCTTTTTGTTTTGACCCTGCTCCACACCGCAACGCTCTTCCTGTCAAGGGAAAAGGAGCCACCGAGCACGAACGCCCTTTCCTCAAAGGCGCTTCTCTCCGATCTGATCCGCGACCCCAGCTTCATCAAGATCGTTCTGGTATCGGTGCTGTGGAATATCGCGCATTGCGTCACGACCCCCTTCCTTGGCGTGTATCAGATCAAGGAGCTCGGCTTTTCGATGGTCTACGTCTCGATCCTTTCGGCGGCGTACTCGATCTGCAGAGCCCTCTTCTCCCGTCCGCTCGGCAAATATGCGGACAAGCATTCCTTTGCACAAATGTTGAACATCTGCTTTGGCGCCGCGATGATCGGCTTTACCGTCAACGTCTTCACCGTTCCGTCCAACGGAAAGGTATTTTACGCGATCTACTATATGCTGTACGCGATCGGTATGGCGGGGATCAACAGCGGCGGGATCAATCTGATCTACGAGCGCGTCAGCCGTGAAAAGCGAGTTTGTGCCCTAGCGCTGAAGAATTCGATCGCAGGGATCGCGGGTTTTTTCACCACCCTTCTCGCGGGGCAGCTGATTGACAAGATCCAGGCGGACGGCAACCGTTTCCTCGGGTTGAACGTTTATGCACAGCAGGTCGCGTCCGCGATCAGCGCGATCCTCGTCCTCGGTGTCATCGTTTATCTTAATACGGTGGTAACAAAGATCTCGGTCGTCAAGAACGACGGCTGAATCGCGCATCTTGAGAATAAAAGGAGGCGATAGCTTTGAACGAATGCATTCATATACACATTCCCGAGCTTGAAAGCTACAGCGTAAAGTATTACATCAACAATAAGGATGCCTTCAAGTCCCCACGCGTCTGGCCGCTCCATCTGCACGACCAGATGGAGATGTATATCCTGTTGGAGGGCGACGTTTCCTTCGTGGTGGAATCCTCTCTGTATAAGCTTTCTCCTGGCGACGCCATCGTGACCGCCCCCAACGAGCGGCATCACTGTATTCTGAATTCATACTCGCATCATCGCCACCTCTGCTTCTGGTTCGATCCGTCATGCCGCACGCTTTTTGCCGATTTCATTGAGCGCACCCCCGGGAACGGAAATTTGATCAGCCCCGGCGCCGACGCCAAGCGGCGGCTACAAGAGATCTACACGGCACTCGCGAGCGCAAAAGAGGCCTGTGACACACATATGCAGCTGTATCTCACGCTCGAAATGCTGCATGTTTTCCGCAAAAGCATAACGTCTGACGATCACGTTCAGCAAATTCCTGAGCTTCTTCGTAAGATCCTCGCGGATATCGACGAAAGCTTCAAAACCGTGCAGTCGCTTGAATACTTCACCGAGAAATATTTCATCAGCACAAGTACGCTGAACAGGCTCTTCAGGACTTATCTCCTGACCACGCCGAAGAAATATATTGAGGCGAAGCGGCTTGCCTATTCCCGCTATCTCTTAAAAAACGGCAGCACGGTGCTTTCCGCGTGCATGGAGGCGGGCTTTTCGGACTGCTCTAATTACATACGGATGTTCCGAAAACGGTTTTCGATCACCCCGGGGCAGTATCGGGACGGTGTGGGCGTTGCGGATGTGGAGACCTCATACGAGTGCTGAGCGCAATGTGGTTGTTTCGTGGAAGGATATTGATTTTTCCACACCGTATGATATAATAAAAATACGCCAAATCAATCTTCTATAAAACGGAGGTCTTTATGTCTCGTCTGAACGTCAATTTTGCTGAAGCAAAAGGCAGGATCAAGCCGATGCACGCCACAAACAATGGCCCGAGCTGTGAAGTCGGCAGTAAGCATCTCGGCTGGCACAATCCACCCCCGAACGTGAAAAACGGAAACCTTGAGGAGTTTCGTGCCGCAGGGATCCCATACGCGCGCACGCACGACTCATCTTTTTATGCGAAGTACGGATTGGAACACACCGTTGACGTTGCGTTTATCTTCCCGAATTTCGATGCCGACCCCTATGATCCGAATTCCTACGATTTCGCCTGCACCGACCACTATATGGATATGATCGAAGCGGCGGGAACGAAGGTCTTTTACCGTCTCGGTCACCGCATCGAGCACGAGATCAAGAAATACGGTACTCTCCCGCCGAAGGACTTTCACAAATGGGCGGTCATCTGCGAGCACATCATCCGTCACTATACGGAGGGCTGGGCGGACGGTAGCTGCCGCGATATGCAGTACTGGGAGATCTGGAACGAGCCCGATCTCGATGCCGATGATGCAACGAACAAGCGCACCTGGGGTGGAACGAAGGCACAGTTCTTTGAATTCTACCACGTTGCCGCAACGCATCTGAAGCAGTGCTTTCCCCATCTAAAGATCGGCGGCCCCGCCATTGCGGGCAAGCTGGACTGGGCAGAGGACTTTCTCGCACAGCTCAAAGCACCGCTTGACTTCTTCTCCTGGCACGTTTACGCCCATACGGTCGAAAAGGTTACCGATAGAGCAAAGAAAGTCCGCGAATTGCTTGACCGCTACGGCTACACCGAGACCGAAAGCATCCTCAACGAGTGGAACTACGTGCTCGGTTGGCACGGTGAAGAGATCAAATACAGCCATATCGTTGAGCGGCAGATCAAGGGCGCGTCCTTTACGCTCGGCACCATGTGCGCCTGCCAGATGCTTCCCGTGGATATGCTGATGTATTACGATGCGCGTCCCACGGCGTGGAACGGCCTGTTCGACTTGAACCAGCTCGGCAAGGTCACCACGACCGCGTATTTCACCTTCCCCATGTTCAACGAGCTGTATAAGCTCGGCACTTACGTTGAATGCGGCTCGGACGACACGGACGCATTCGTATGCGCCGCGAAGAATGAAAACGAGGCCGCCGTCGTGCTGACGCATTATAACGATGACGACAGCACCGCGCCGAAATTCATCCGTCTTGACATAACGGGACTTTCCTTTGAAAACGGCGTGGAAGCGGAGATCTATTTGCTGGATAGTGATCACGATCTCACGCTCATACAGAAGGCGGTTGTCTACAGCGATCGCTTCATCTGGGAGCCGAACGTGCCGAATTTTACTTGTTATTTGATCAAGCTAAAGAAGCTGTAAAGATTTTCGCGGGGGAGTCTTCCCAAAGGGGCTTTTTGAATTTTAAGAAGTTGGATTTTTTCCTTTTTGTGGCAAAATCTTCTTTTTTGCGCAAATTCATAAAGACATGATGCCTTGCGACAGAATAGATTTAGCTTGAAATAGAAAAAAGCACTCTGTTTTCACAGAGTGCTTTTTGCAGTTGCTGCAAATTAGTCGGTCACGTAGGGCAGCAGAGCGACCTGACGAGCACGCTTGATAGCGGTGTTCAGCTCGCGCTGATGCTTTGCGCAAGCACCGGAGATACGGCGGGGCAGGATCTTGCCACGCTCGCTGATGAACTTGCGGAGCTTTGCGGTGTCCTTGTAATCGATGAACTCAACCTTATCTGCGCAGAAGATGCAAACCTTCTTTCTCTTGCGGTTCATGGGGCGCATAGGACGCGCGGTGTTCTCGGTTCTATCCATAATGACGAATTCCTCCTATAATATTTTGGTGATCTGTCAGAAGGGCAGATCGTCGTCGGCCTTCAGCTCCTCAAAGTTGGGCGCGCCAGCATCGGGGGTAGAGAAGGACGGTGCGGGAGCGGCATACGCGTCGGCCATATAGCCGCCTGCGTTGCTCTCATTTCTGCTGTCAACAAACATGGCCTCGTCCACGACCACCTCGGTGGCGTAACGGCGCTGACCCTGCTGATCCTGCCAGTTTCTGGTCTGGATAGAGCCGGTCACGCACAGAGCGGAGCCCTTTTTGAAGTACTTGGAAATGAATTCCGCGGTTTGACGCCATGCAACCAGGTTGATGAAATCAGCCTGCTGTCCCTGAGCGGCGTCAGCAGAACGGGACTGGAATCTGCGGTTAACGGCGAGCGTAAAGGTGACAACGGACACGCCGTTTTGGGTCGACTTGAGTTCGGGGTCTGCGGTCAAACGGCCACAGAGAACCACTTTATTCAGGTTCAGACTAGACATACCAAACGCCTCCTATCCTTTCAGATTACTCTGCGTCAGCAGCGGGAGCCTCTGCAGCAGGAGCTTCCTCAGCGGCAGCTTCCTCAGCAGGAGCGGGCTCGGCAGCCTTAGCAACTGCCTCGTACTCGAGACGGATCACCATGGAGCGCATGATGTTCTCATCGATGTTGTAGAGACGCTCAAGCTCAGCGGGGAACTCAGGCTCGGACTTGAAGGTCACGACCGTGTAGTAGCCCTCGGGCTTGTCATTGATGGGGTATGCAAGACGGCGCTTGCCCCAATCAGCGACTTCTACGACCTCGGCGTTCTTTGCGATGATGTCGGTGAACTTAGCAACAGAAGCCTTTACAGCCTCCTCGCCGTTCTCAACGTCAACGATGAACAGGGTTTCGTAAGAGTTGATTACCTTTTCCATATTTTACACCTCCCTATGGACGTTAGACCGCACACATACAATATTTATATGCGGTAAGGAGACGGGCAGCAAAAACTTGCCCGCATCAATTCAATATTTTACCATGGTTTTGCTTTATTGTCAAGTGTTTTATCGACAATCATCCTTTTAATTTTGGGTTTGTTTCCGTTTATTTTAAACAAAAGGCGAAAAAAACCGAAATAAAATCTAAAAAAGGGCTTGACAGGGAGGAGAGAGTGTGATATACTCTGTAAAGGATTTTGCTTTACAGGTGATGCTATGTTTGAAAAAAATCTGCAGCTTTCCTTTTTGCTGGATCAGTACAGTCCCGTGCTTGGCGAGCGCCATCGCACCATGCTGGATTATTATTACAATCAGGATCTGTCGCTTGCTGAGATCGCCGCAGAGGTGGGTATTTCCCGTCAAGGCGTGCGTGACAGCATCAAAAAGGCGGAGGAGGAGCTATTGTTTTTAGAGGAGCATCTCCAGCTGCATCGCCGTGCCATGGAGGTTGCGGAGATCAGCGAAGCGCTGTTGGCGTTGCCCATGACCGATGAGGTGCGCGCAGCGGCAGAAAGGCTGGTCCTTGCGGCGGGAGGCACGCTTCCGCAAAAATAAAAGAGAAAGGCGGTCACATAAATGTTTGAGAGTTTGAGCGAAAAACTGAGTAACGCCTTTAAATTTTTCCGCAATAAGGGTAAGCTGACCGAGGCAGACGTCAAGGCCGGTATGCGCGAGATCAAGCTTGCGCTGCTGGAGGCTGATGTGAACTTCAAGGTCGTGCGAGACTTTGTCAAGATGGTCTCCGAGCGTGCTGTCGGTGCTGAGGTGATGGAATCGCTTCTGCCTGCGCAGCAGATCGTCAAGATCGTCAACGAGGAAATGATCCGTCTGATGGGCGAGACCCAAGCCAAGCTCACCATTGCGCCGATGCCGCCTACCGTTGTGATGATGGTCGGTCTGCAGGGCGCCGGTAAGACCACTCACGCCGGTAAGCTGGCGGGGATGTATAAAAAGCAGGGCAAAAAGCCCTTGCTGGTCGCCTGTGACGTTTACCGTCCCGCGGCGATCAAGCAGCTGCAGATCCTTGGCGAAAAGCTGGATATTCCGGTATTCACCTTAGGCGAAAAGGAAAAGCCGGTCAAGATCGCAAGAGAAGGCCTGAAGCACGCACAGAAGATGGGCTACGATATGGTCTTTATCGATACAGCCGGTCGCTTGCACATCGACGAGGAGCTGATGGGCGAGCTGCAGGATATCAAAAAGGCGGTGGAGCCCACCGAGATCCTGCTGACCATCGATGCGATGATCGGTCAGGATGCCGTTACGGTCGCTGACCATTTCAACAGTCAGCTTGACGTGACCGGTGTGATTTTGACCAAGCTGGACGGCGATACCCGTGGCGGCGCGGCACTTTCGGTGCGGCACGTGACAGGCAAGCCGATCAAATTCGTCGGTGTCGGTGAGAAGATCGATGCCATCGAGCCCTTCTATCCCGACCGCATGGCCAGCCGTATTCTTGGTATGGGCGATGTGCTCTCTCTTATTGAAAAGGCAGAGCAGGCCTTCGACGAAAAGCAGGCTAAGGCTTTGGAAAAGAAGATCCGTGAGGCGACCTTCACGCTGGATGATTATCTGGATCAGTTCGCACAGCTCAAAAAGATGGGCAATATTGAGAGCCTGCTCGGTATGATGCCGGGCGTGAACGCAGGCGCTTTGAAGGATGCTAAGATCGATGAGAAGCAGCTGGCGCGCACCGAGGCGATCATCAAATCCATGACCAAAAAGGAGCGCGAGAAGCCGGATATCATCGGCTCCTCCCGCAAGCAGCGCATTGCAAAGGGCAGTGGCACCACGGCAGAGGATGTCAACAAGCTGCTCAAGCAGTTCGAGCAGGTTCGCAAGATGATGAAGCAGCTGGCGAACGGCAATATGAAAAAGGGTATGTTCGGCAAGGGAAAAATGAAATTCCCGATGTGACCCCCTCCAAAACAAGCTTTCCAAAAAAATTATTTATAAAAACAAAGGAGAATTTTAACCATGGTTAAAATCAGACTCACCAGAACCGGTAAGACCCATTCCGCTTGCTACCGCATCGTTGTTGCTGATCAGCGCAGCCCTCGCGATGGCCGCTTCATCGAGGAGATCGGCTTCTACAACCCTAACTCCAAGGAGCTGAAGGTCAACGAGGATGCCGCTAAGAAGTGGCTCGCCAACGGCGCTCAGCCCAGCGACACCACCAAGGCACTTCTCAAGAAAGCCGGCGTTATCGCTTAAGGCCTCGGGGTGACGACATGGTCAACCTGAAGGAGATCCTCGCAGACATTGCCCGTGCCATCGTGGACCATCCCGATGATGTTGTGGTAACCGAGGAGGAGAAGGGCAACGATGTCACCCTGACGCTCGCCGTTCACGAGGACGATATGGGTATGGTCATCGGCCGTCACGGCAGAATCGCCAAGGCGATCCGCTCCGTGATGAAGTCGGTAGCCGGTACCTGTGGCAAGAAGGTCAACGTCGAGATCAAGGACTGACATGGAAGCGAAAAAGAGAGCACTGCAGTGCTCTCTTTTTCGCTTTCGTCAAAAGCCCCAAAACGGTATGTGTTTTGTGCCATTTTAGCAAGTATTTGCCAAAGTTGCAGTGCCTTGCTTGACATTTCCTGTTAGCGGTGCTACAATGTTAAAGGTAATCTGAAAACGGAGGACGGCTTATGTCAGAAACGATTTCCAAGCGCGCCAAATGCATTGCGTATTTGCTGATGCTGGTGTATTTTGGCAGCTACATCATGCGTATCAACGTGGCGGCGATGCTGGTCACGATCTATACCGATATGGCGATCACCAAGACTGCGATCTCGCCGGTCATTACCGGTATGACGATCTTTTACGGTGCGGGGCAGATCATCAATGGCATTCTTGGCGATAAGATCAAGCCGAAATATATGCTGACGGTGGGCTTGCTGCTGGCTGCTGCCTGCAACATTGCAATGTTCTGCTGCGGCATCGTTCCTTTTATGAAAAACGTTCCCTGCATGACGGTGGTATGGTGCATCAACGGTTATGCGCACGCTATGCTCTGGCCGCCGATCGTACGGTTGCTTTCTGCCAATCTGACCGATGCGGAGTATAGCTACGCGGCGGTCCGCGTTTCCTGGGGATCTTCCTTCGGCACGATCCTGATCTATTCGCTCTGTCCGCTGCTGTTGAACCTGATCTCCTGGAATGCGATCATTCTGTGCTTTGCCATAATGGGACTTGCGATCGCTGCGATCTGGGTGCTGCTGTATCCTCGCTTCTTCCACAGGGCGCCGCAAGCGGCTGACAGCAAAAGTGCCGCCCCGGTGCGCGAAAATACCACCGCGATCCCATTGCCCGCAATGGTCTTTCTGCCGATCGTGCTGATCTTTATCGGCATCGTGCTGCAGGGAATGCTGCGTGACGGTGTGACCAACTGGATGCCCTCCTTCCTGCTGGAGAGCTTTGGCCTCAGCGAATCGCAGTCTATTTTTGCTACGGTGATCCTGGCGGTATTCAGTATTATCAGCTTTTCTGTATTCGATCTGCTGCACCGCAAGGTGTTCCGCAACGAGGTGACCTGCTCGGCGGTGATCTTCGGCGGCTCTGCTGTTTTTGGGCTGATCCTGTACTTTGCAAATCTGTTGATCCCGGCCGATAATCCGGCCTCTGTGATCGTTTCTATGCTATTGATGGCAGCGATCGTAGCCTGTATGCACGGCATCAACCTGATGCTGATCACCGTTGTGCCCAAGCGCTTTATCAAAAGCGGCAAGGTCGCTACCTTTTCCGGCCTGCTCAATGCAGGTACGTATGTCGGTGCGGCGATTGCTACGCCTTTGTTCGCTGTTTTTGCTGACAATGCGGCGCTGGGCTGGAGCTTCACGCTGCTTTCCTGGGCGATCATCAGCGCTCTTGGCTGCATCGTTTGCCTTGTGATCGTTCCTATGTGGACCAAATTCCGCCGCGAGTATGCGGATGCACCCGTTCCCGCCACGGCTGCTGAGGCAGAGGAGACAGATCCGGTACCCGAGGATGCTCAATAAAAAATACCGCGATGACCAATTGGTCATCGCGGTATTTTTTCGTTTGGGGTTGACATTTGCTTTGGAGGCGGGTACAATGAAAATAAGCCCTCGAACGGGGCAAAAAAAGAGATGTGAGGAACCGATATGAAAAAGTATCTGTTGCCGGAAAACGGTCAATTTTACAAGGCAAATATGCACACGCATACCAAGATCTCGGACGGCTGCTATACCCCCGAGGAGATCAAGGAAAAGTACAAGGAGAAGGGCTATTCCATCGTTGCCTTTACCGACCATGAGGTCATGGTGCCGCAAAATCACCTGACCGACGAGGAGTTTTTGGCCATCAACGCGGTGGAGACCATCACCAGCGACAAGTGGCACGGCGGCTATTGCTATAACAAGACATATCATATCAATTTTTACGCCAAGTCGCCCGATATTACCGTTTGCCCCGTGCTCAGCTTCAAAAACATCTGGCCCGAGCACGCCAAGGCATACGCCACGCAGGAAATGATCGATCACCCTTATAAAAATCATTACTCCATCGCGGGCGTGAACGATGCCATCAAAAAGGCGAACGATGCGGGCTTTCTGGTCTGCCTGAACCACCCCGTCTGGTCTAGCCTGGATTATACCGACTATATGGGTCTGCAGGGCCTGTGGGGCGTGGAGGTCTTTAATACGGGATGCTATCGGGGCGGTCAGCACGATACCACCCAGCCTATGGTGGATCTGCTGCGCTCGGGTGAAAACGTGATGCCCGTGGCGGCGGACGACACCCATTCTCCGGGGGATGCCTTCGGCGGCTGGATCTCGGTCAAGGCGGAGAAGCTGGACTATGCCACGGTCATCAATGCCCTGGAACGGGGTGACTTTTACGCCTCTACAGGCCCCGAGATCAAGGATATCCATATGGAGGACGGCGTGCTGCATATCAGCACCTCCGAGGCGGTTTCTATCGCGCTGGTCTCCAACTACCGCTACCATCGCAAGCGCCACGCCACCGAGGAGCAGCTGCTGACCGAGGCGAGCTTTGACCTGAAGGGCTTTATCGAGCAAAATCTGGCGCATGAGTATCCCCGTTGGGCGCCTTGGGTGCGCCTGGAGGTGCGGGACACCAAGGGCAATATTGCCTGGACGAGAGCCTATTTTTTGAACGATCTGCAATAAGTGGGGTGTGAAATGAGACAGTATCTGCTGCCGGAAACCGGCAAATTTTATAAGGCAAATCTGCACGTGCATACCACGGTGTCGGACGGTCAGATGACCCCCGAGGAGACCAAGGCAGGGTATAAGGCACACGGATATTCTATCGTCGCCTTTACCGATCACGAGGTGTTTGTGCCGCAAAATGCATTGACGGATGCGGATTTTCTTGCCATCAACGCGGTGGAGCTGGCGATCAACGACGGTTGGCCGGGCGGCTTTAAGTACAACAAATCCACCCACCTCAATCTGTATGCCATGGATCCCGAAAAGACCGACTGCGCCGTTTGCTCGGGCAAGTTTGTCTGGCTGGAGCAGTCCAAGCCCTATATTTCCGAGTTTGCCGCCAACAATAAGTATCGCAAGCACTATTCGGTTGCCGCCTACAACGATCTCATTCGCAAGGCAAGGGCAGACGGCTTTTTGACCTGCTATAATCATCCTGTCTGGTCAATGCACAATTACAGCGACTACAGCGGTATGCAGGGGCTTTGGGGCATTGAGGTCTATAACACCGGCTCCGCGCGGGGCGGTATGGAGGATACGGTGCAGCCCTTTGAGGATCTGCTGAACCAGGGGCAGCATTTGGTGCCGGTTGCCGCGGACGATGCCCATAGCCTTGGCGCCAGCGCTTATGGCGGTTGGACGATGATCAGGGCGGAGGCGCTGGACTACGTGACGGTGATGCAGGCGCTGGAGCGGGGGGATTGCTATTCCTCCAACGGCCCCGAGATCAAGGAGCTTTACATTGAGGACGGTGTGGTGCATCTGACCTGCTCGGATGCGGTATTCGTCCGTCTTGTGACCAGCATCCGCTACAAGCACGTGAAGCGCGGTACGGCAGAGGAGCCCGTCAACGAGGTCGCCTTCAACATCAGCGATTTCATCGAGGGCGAAAAGGAGTGCCGTGCCACCCGTACGGCACCTTGGTTCCGTTTGGAGGTCAGGGATGCGGCGGGCAACCGCGCCTGGACACGCGCCTATTTCCTGGACGAATTGCAATAAATCGCGAAACGGTACCGGATTTTTGATAATAGGAGTGAAAATATGAGAATTGCTTTGATTGCCGATCTGCATTTGTCGGATGTGGAAAACACGCCGCAGGAGGAGACCCTTGACTGGGCGTTGGAGGAGCTGCGGCGCTTACAGCCGGATGCGGCAGCGTGGCTGGGGGATATCACCGCTTGCGGTGCTCCGGATGCGGCGACCCGCTTTTGCGAGAAGCTGCAGCTGCTGCCGTTCCCGTCGCTGATCGTGCCCGGCAATTCGGATATCCGCACGCCCGGTACCGCACCGCTCTTGCGCCGCTTTTTGTGCAATTATCCGCGTGGCTTGCAGGTCGGGGATGTTCGCTTGGTCGGTGTGGATACCGCTGACGATCGTATTTCCGCAGGGGAGCGGGAGCGTCTTGCCCGCATTGCAGGCGGAGAGGACGTTTTGCTTTTCAGCCACCAGCCTGCCAAATATCTGGATGAGGAGTCCCGTATGTTTTTGCAGACTTGGATCGCGGCAAGAGAGAAGGATGGCCATCACGTTTTGCTGTGGGCAAGCGGACATCGCCACGTGTATGAGCAGGGAGATTTTGAAGGGGTGCCTACGGTCTCCTTGCGAGCTTTGGATCCCGATAAATGCATCCGCGGCTCGGCGCAGATCCTTATTTTCGATACCGTTACGGGACTTTCCGGTATAGAGGAGATCTGCTATACCCGCGGCATGCCCGAGTCGTGGAGCGATACGGAGCGTGCGGAGCTTGCCGATGCGCTTGGCATCACCTGCTACAATAGAAGCAAGGCGGAACGGGATATGCCCTTTGCCATCGAGAATGGTGTGCGCCATCTGGAGTGGCGCAGTATCGGAGAAGGGGAGCTTGCCCTGTTGGAGCGCTGGCGTAAAAGCGGCGGCAAGACCTTTTCGCTGCATCTGCCATCCCTCGGATTTGATACGGACGTGCTGCATGCGGAAAAATTCCGCGCGTCGGCGCAGGATGCCGTCCGCGCGGAGGCAAATATGGTCACCGTTCATCCGCCGCATCTGTCTACAGCGCTGATGCAAAGCGGTTCAAATGCCTTTGAAGTCCTTGCCGATGCCATGGCAGAGGCGCTATTGCCCGTGGCACGTGCGGGAATTGATATTTTAGTAGAGAATAATCACACGTCACCCGGCACCAAACGGGATATTTTAAAGCTACCCTACGGCTGCACGCCCATGGATATATTGGGCTGGCGGAACGCCTTGCGCGAGCGGCTTGGCGCAGACAGCTGCCATTTGCGCCTTGACGTGGGGCACGCGCGGAACAATATGCCGCTTTCGCAGGAGTATCCGATCGGCAAATGGTACGCGCAGATCGGCCCCTTGGCGAACGCCTACCATCTGCATCAGACCGTTTTTTCAAAAGAAGATAAGAAGATGCACAACCATCACCCCATTACGGGTTGGCATAACGGCTTTGTTTCCTTTGATGGCTTTTTGTGGGCGTGGCACGCGGGGGTCCTGCACCACGGCCCCGTGATCTTGGAGATCCGCGAGGGAGAGGGTGCCCCCGCCACGTGGTTGCGGTTACAAAAGCTGCTGCGCGGAGAATAAGCCAAGCCGCTTGCGCTTTTTGGACGAATTGCAATAAAAACGCCACACGGTGCGTGTTTTTTGTACTTAAGACGGTAGGGGAGAGCCCTCCCCTACAACGAAACGGTGCGCCCGTTTTGATAACAAAAAACGCTAAAATTGAAATAAGCGCGTCATCTCTGAGCCAACTTGCTACGCAAGCAGCTCAAGCTTGTCTTGTCGCCCATCGGGGCTCCATTTTGCTGCGCAAAACCGCCAAGCTTGGAATAGCGTGTCATCCTGAGTGGAGCGATAGCGGAACCGAAGTTTTGCGGGTCGAAGGCTTTGCCCGAGCGAGCAAAACCAAGGGAACAGCAAAGCTGTGACCGCAGGGATCTACTACGGATGACCAATAGCTTTCCCGACAGGTGTTACATCCATTACGCTGCACAAAGAAAGTAACCCTTGCTTCAAAAAGCCATCAAAACTCCATACGAGATCCCGCTGCGCGCAAGGCGCTTGCGCTTTTGTCCGCTCGGCAAGCCTCGCCTACCAAAAGTTCGACTACGGGCTTCGCCCTCCGCTCAGGATGACACTAAAGTCGTATTGTTGATCGGAGATTGCGGGCGATCAATGATCGCCCCTACGATCACACGCCTTGCATAAAGAAAACCCCCGAAAACGGTAGCCGTTTTCGGGGGTTTTCGTGATTTTACGTTATTCCAGCCCCAGCAGATAGGCAGGGGAGACCTTCAGGATCTTGGCAAGCACCAATAGCTCATAGTCCGCCACAAAGCGGTCGCCGATCTCAATGCGGCTGACGCAATCGCGCTCTACGATCACACCCTCTATCTGCAATTTTGCCGCTACCTGCTCTTGGGTGAGCTGTAATTTCTTGCGAATTTCCTTTACCCGCGGACCGCAAATATTCTTTTTGCCGTTAAAGTCGTAAATTTTCATAACTGCTCCATTTGTGCTAAAGATGAGAATTTACTTGACTTTATCATGTTTCTTTGCTATAATTGTGGTAAAGATCGGAATTTTAAATTTTGCGATATAAAGAGGAACAGAAAATGGCAGAAATCGGCATTGTTAAGGAATTTGATAAGCTGGGGCGGCTTGTGATCCCCAAGGATCTGCGGGAGCGATACGGCTTGGCGCAGCAGGTGGAGATCGTAGCCACCAAGGAGGGGCTGCTGCTGAAAAGCCCCGAATTTTATCTGGTGAAGAAATGAAGGCTGAAAAAGGCACCGAGTAATGCTCGGTGCCTTTTGATCATTTTTCGTCCATAAAGATCTCGGTGTCCTCGCTGTTGTGGTAGTGCTGACGGACCTTGAACTCATCGTTGCGCAGTACCCAGTTGTACTCATAGCCGCGCTGATAGCCCAGCATACGACCATCGGTGTGGAAGCGCCATGCATCCACGGTCCAAAGGCAAATATCGGGGTCAATAACGGTGTTCAGATCGGTGCTACCGCCGTTGGCGCCGTGATGGGTGGGCTGCAGGATATCGCTTTTCAGATAACTGCCGTACTTGTAGAACATCTGATGGCAGATGTCGCTCTCGCAGTCGCCCAGCACCATATAGGTCTTGCCCTTGAACTTAAAGCGGAAGGCGGAGCCGGTGTGGTTGCCCCAGGCGTAGGACTTGGGGAAGTAATCCTCGTGGGTGTGCAGGATCTCTACCTCACAGCCGGGGAAGCTCATGCGCTGACCGGCGTGGAGCTTCCAATGGGTGGCACCTGCGATCTCAAAGCCCTTGACGATATGCTGCAGGGTGACGTGCAGGATCTCACTGGGCTCGTTCTTGATGGGGTGCTTCAGGGGGTCGGGGAGGTTGTATGCGGCGAGGCGTACCTCCACCTTGTCCTTGTATTTGCGCAAAAAATCGCCTGCAAGGTCAACGTGATCGCTGTGGGCGTGGGTGATGAACCAGGCTGTGATCACCGGCTTTTGCCCCTCGGGGGTACGCTCACAGAGCAGACGGTAGAGCTTGTCGCAGTCGTGCTCCTCGTCGGGGGTGGCATCCACCCATTCGCCGTCTACAAACGTCTTGGTATAATGCCGCTCCCGCTGACGGGGGCCGCCGTCGATCAGAATAAAGCTGCCGTCAGCCAGGGTAATGATGTTCGCCATACCGGGAGCGCCGGTGGCGGGCTGGTCGTTCCATACGCCGTTTCTGGTGTACTGCAGCACCGAGGTGCGGTGATCACCGCTTGCAAATACCGCATCGTCCTGTACGGGCAAAAAGCCCTTCTTGCCCCATATCACACGAGCGTTGCCGCGGATGGGATAATACGTCAGATGCACGGTATATTCGGTGCCCTCGGCATCGGTCACAAGGAAGGTGACGAAGCGGTTGCCCACGACCTCGTTTTCCATGTAGAGCTTGGCGCCCGTTGCGGAAATGGCGGATACGTATGCCGAAAATTCCGCCAACGTGGTGCCCACGATAGAAACGGCGGTGTAGTCGTCCTCGCAGTCGTAGGGCTGGGAGATCTCACCGATCCTTGCCTCGTAATCGGGAAGCAGCTTGCAGATCTGATAGGTGTTCATTATGCCATATCCTCCTTATACGTTCAGCTGGCGCAGAACAGGCTTTCTGCTCTTGGCGCGATAGAGATATTCATATTCGCTTTCCATGCCGTTCTCGGCGGAAAGGGTCAGGATCACCTTGTTTGCACCCTCCGCACGGGGCAGGACGAAGCGCACCGTGGGGCCGCGCTTGTGGCTGTTGGCATCCGTCTCGGCGCTCCACTCCAGCAGGTCAAAGGTCTCCTCGCCCACTTTTGCGGTCACATGTACCTTGCCGCTTGCCGCCTCGGGCGCATCGTTCAGGAGCCAAAGCTCCGCTTCAAAGGTCTCGCCCTCCTTCCAGTCAAAGCGCGGGATCCTGGCGCTGAACAGGGTGGGGCGCATGGCCTTTTGCACGTAGTAGTAGCAGGGATTGATCTTGGCGGGGTAAGCGATCAGCTCGTTGCCTGCGGCGGTGATCCAGGGCTCGTTGTAGTCCCAGTTGATGCCCATGCTGCAATGGGGCCACTGACGGCGCATCTCCTCAAAGGCACCGCGATAGCCTTCGCACTGCATCCATTGCTCGCCTGCGACCAGCTCCTCCAGAGAGTCGGGGGTGCCGAAATAGCGCTCGTAAACGTCCTGGCAGACCCATCTGCTCCTGCCCCAGGCCTTGAAGCCGTGGTGAGCGGTCCATGCCTCGGTCTCCTTGATGGGGAACAGCTCGTCTGCGGGAATGATCTGCTTCAGCGTTTCCACGTCGGAAAGGGAAGGCACACCAAACTCGGTATATGCGGTGTTACGGCTGTTCTGGAACTGCTGCATCACGTCACCGCCCTGATCCTCGGAGTAGAACACGTAGCCGCCGTGTGCCATGCCGTAAAGGGGGGAGGTGTACAGGAAGGGGCGCTTGTAGTCCAGCTCGTAGCAGAGCTTGTTGAGAAGGCGCAGAGGGGCGGATTGCTCATCCATGCCCGACCAGGCGTTGAACAGCTCGTTGCCGCCGCACCAAAAGGCAAGACAGGGGTGATGGCGGAACTTTTTGATCATGCCCGTGGCCTCGTTTTCCAGCGTCTGCATATAGTTGCCAACGTCGGTGTATTCGTTGCAGGCAAGCACGAATTCCTGCCAGAGCAGAATGCCCTCGCGGTCGCAGATATCGTAAAAGCTTTCCTTGGGTGTGCCTGCGCCGCCCCACATACGGAAGATGTTCATATGGCACTCCTTGGCAAGGCGGATCAGCTCCTCGTAGCGCTCCTTGGTGATCTCGCCCCAAAACAGCTCGGGGTTGACCCAGTTGGAGCCCTTGCAGAAGATGCGGCGGTTGTTCAGCTCCACGGTGATGGGGGCCTCGTATCTGCCCTTGGGGAAGCTTTTGGGGCCTCTCGCGTCCGCATTGCGCAAAAGACGCAGGCGGCGGAAGCCGATCTTGCCTGTGCGCTCCTCCCTTGCGTTGCGCACGATCCAGGTGTAGAGGGTGGGATTACCCTGACCGTTGCACCACCAAAGTGCGGGGGCGTTGACGGTAAACTGCTTGTCGGTGCCGCGGTAGACCTCCTTGCCTTCCTCGTCTAAAAGCAGGATCTCGCAGGGCAGGGCGCAGTCAAAGCTGCAGCGAACGGTGCCAACGGAGAGGTCGTCGCTGACCTCCGAGAGCAACTCGCAATTTGCAATATAGCTGTCGGAGCGGGTCTCGATATAGGTGTCATCCCAGATGCCGGAGATCAAAAGACGGGGGTTCCAGTCCCAGCCGTAGTATACGGGGGGATTGCAGGATTCGTTTGCCTCGTCACGGGTGCCCGCCTTCCCGCGTGTGCTCTTGGGATGGGGATGGATATGTACGGTCAGCACATCCTTGCCGGTGAGCTTGTCGGTCAGCTCCACCTCGTTGCCGCGGAACATACCCTCATAGGAAAAAAGGCACTCTCCGTTGAGCAGGATATCGTACCGATAGTTGATACCGTGGGTCACAAAAAAGACCTTTTCCCCGGGGACGTGATCGAATTTCAGCGTTGTACGGTACTCCCAGTGGTCGTTCTCCAGGGGCACAAACTGCTTGTAGTTGTCGGCAAACTGTACGTCGGCAAAGCCATTGGCCACGGCGTAGTCCTTTTGAATGTTGCCGGGGACGGTGGCGGGAAACCAGGCGTTGCGTTCGGGATTGCAGCTTCTGCCCTCCCAGCTTTGATAGAATTTCATTTTTGTTACCTCGCTTCTTTTAAAACTCGCTCATCAGCGCGGCGTGCTCGCTTTGCAGATGCTTGATGGAGCTGATCTTTTCCACCTCTGCGGGTATTTCCTTTAACGGAACGGCGTGGAAGAAGGTGGAGGAGCATTGCTTCAGGGTCAGGCGCAGGGTGGTGTAAAGCTCGCCGCGATAGGAGAGCAGCTTGCTGTGCCTTTCCGTTATTTCGCCGGTGTGCGGATTCCACTCCTCGATCTCAAAGGCACCGCGCAGTAGCACATGGTGATTGTAATCTGCCTGTGTGGTGTTGGAGAAGTAGTAAATGTCACAATCGTCGTAGCGCTTGTGGATGTGGTTCAGCATACCGCCGCCCGGCATCGTGCGATGCAGACCGATAGTGTGAAATTCGGGATAGATGGAGTTGAGCGCGCCGGTGATCTCCAAACGGGGCATACCGGGCAGATAGATATCCAGCGGCAGCGCGAAGGAGATCAGGGCCTGATTGACGGTGGAGCTGCGCGTCATACGCGTGCCATCCGCCGCGGAGGCATTGAAATAAAGGAAATATGCTTCGCCGCCCTTGTCGTTTTTGTGATAGCAATAGTCCTGCATCCGCATCGGATCGCAGGCCTCGTCACCAAAGATCTCGCGTACAAGATCCCTGACCTCCTGATCGTTCTTGCCGTTGGGATCGTATTCAAAGGCCTGCTTGGGTAGAACACCGGTGGCCAGGATCTTGCCGCCGCCGTCATAAAAATCCTTCAACGTGCGCAGATTTTGCAGACTGATCATATAGGTGGCGGGCAGCACCAGCACACGGAACTGCTCCTTGTTGTGCAGGTTATCCAGATACAGCACACCGTTTTCGGCGTGGCAGCGCGTGTTCAGAATATCGGGGTGCAGCAGAGTCAGATCGTGCCCAGAGTAAATGGAGATCGAGTTGATCAGCGTCATATAATCGGCGGTGGAGGGGGTGGAGGGATACTCATAGCCCTTTGCCTCGGAAAAGTAAAGCCCACTTCTGCAATGCAGGTGATAGATGGGGTAGAGCATAGCAATATCCGCCACGTGCCGACCACCCTGCAGCATCGTCTGCACACGGGCTACCAGATCGCAGAATTCGCTGTTCCCGGTCATATCGGGGGGGAGGTGCACCGCGGTGCAGTTAGCGCCTCTTGCAAAGGCGTTGAGTGCATCTCTGTAAAGGCGGTCTCTGTCAAAGCTGGCATAATTGCGGAACAGCTCTGCGTTCACGCGGTCTACGTCAAAGTTGTAGGCGGCGCCTGCCGCGATCTTGACCGAGTTGGTGCCGTACATATAGGCCTTGTCGTAAAGCGCACAAGGGGAGTAGGCGTTGTTGAGCATAGCGTCTCCCATAGAGAAGGAGCAGGCGGTGAGCTTGGGCTCGGAAAGGTTGCCAAAGGGGGTAAGCCCCATCTCCTTGGCAAAATCGTGCAGCGCGCGCAGAATGCCGTTTTGCAAAAGCGAGGCGCGCACCGTCATGAAGCAGGCCTTGAGATGCTCGGTATCCTTGCCGATCGCGCTGAACAACGCAGGGTAATAGGGGGCAGGGTCAAAGCCGAAGCGCTCTTCAAATACGCGATTGAAGGAGCTGTCCCAGGTGCGTCTGTTCTGGCCGTGAAAGCCAACGCCGGAGTAGGAGATCAGGCTGAGGGTGTTGCCCAAAAAAGGGGCGAACGTGTCGGCAAAAAGCGAGAAAACGCCACGGATATAGCCAAGAGACGCCTCGTAGGAAAGGTAGTTGGCGCCCTCGCGATCCATATCCTCGCTCAGCAGATATTCTTTGATGATATAGTTGCCCTGGGGCACCTCCCATACCAGTACGCCATCCTGCACAAAGGCGCGCAGATCAATGAGGTCGCAGGCCTCCTCGTCAAAGGCCACAAGCGAGAGACGCTTGCCGGGAGAGAGGCGCTGCTTGGTGATCTGACCGCGCTCACAGACATATTCGCGGCAGGTGAGCAGCTTGGCGCGCAGCGAGTGGTCGTCGATCTCACCCATAGCGTGTATCACGCCGTGCTCAAAGCAGGGATCCAGATAAAAGCCCACAAAAAGGCCCAGCTCCTGCGCCTTGGTCAGGATCAGGTGATAGAGCTCCTTTACCAGCATAAGACCGCTGCGATCCAGCTCGGTGCCAAAGGGAAGCTGTGGGATCAGGGTGCCGCAGCCGCATTGGCGGCAGCGTTCGACCTCGCCAAGGACCTGCTCGCGCAGATCCGCAAGCTCGCCCGTTATGGGCGGCAGCTCAAAATAGTAGATCGGTCGTCGGTCGTTGTTGGGGGTGCGAAAGCCCGCGCGCTTGATAGCGCTTGTCATGCTTGTTCCCTCCTTTCCAGTACTACGATATCAACAGTATAACATATTTTAATTATAATTTCTATAGAATAATGGAATTTTTTTCGCTTGCATTGACAGAGTGAGGAAAATGCGGTACAATAATAACAGTTTGAAGAGGGGAGGGGAGTACAATGGCAAAGGAGAGAACACCGGACGAGCTGCAATATCGCGGCACCGTCAACCGCATTGCCTGGGCAATGCTGATATTCGAGGCGCTGTTCAGCGCGGTGGGCGTGCTGATTGCCGTGATCGCGTTGGTGTTGGATGAGATGGCAGTCGTTGGCCTTGCTTACGATCTTGTAGCCGAGCTCAGCTATGGCTTTCTCTATGCCGCGATCTTCCTTCTGCCGATCCTTTTCTTTCGCCTTTTTTCTAAAAAAGCCGGAACGGTACCGGTTTTTGGCGAAATACACGTTCCCCGAGACACGGTTTTGTATCTGATGGCAGGTCTTGCATTGATCTCTGCTACCGCCCAGATCAATGCGATGCTGGTCAGCCTTTTTGATGTTTCGGCATCTGTTGAAAGCATCTTCGGCAGCGAGGTCACAGGCAACCATCAGCTGATCCTGATGATCTTTACCACCGCCGTGGTGCCTGCCTTTGTAGAGGAATTTTTGTTCCGTGGTATGGTGCTTTCTAATCTGTTGCCTTACGGTAAAAGCACGGCCATTCTCGGCAGCGCATTGCTGTTTGGGGTGATGCATCAAAATCCCGCGCAGCTGTTGTATGCCACCGCAGCAGGTTTGGTGCTGGGCTACCTTTATGTAAAGGTGAGATCTATCTGGCCCTGCGTGCTGCTGCATCTGTTTAATAATTTTCTGTCGGTCATTCAGATCGTGATGGTGGAGCGTATGCCGGAGCAGACTGCCAATATCGCGCTTTCTGTTATGCAGGGGGTGATCTTTCTGGTCGGCATTGTTTCCGCTATCTTGCTTCTTCTGCGGCACCGCGAGACGCGTCGGGAGATCCTTGCCGAAGGCAGCTTTGAAAAAGATCCCTTGGCTGAGCCCTCGGAGGCAACGGCTTCTCTTAGCTTTGGTCAGCGTGTGAAGCACTTTTTTACAGTTCCGATGATCATCTTTTTTGCGATCTGTGTTGTGATGATGTTGATGCCGACCTTGCTTACGGCATTGCTCTTTTAAGGAGGTCGCGATGGCAAAAAAAATCAAAAAGACCGATAACGGTATCGAAAAGCAGGCCGAGATCGACCTCGCGGCAATGCAGATGGCCTTGAATGAGGCCAGACGCGCGGCAGAGGAAGGGGAGACCCCCATCGGCGCTGTTTTGATGCGCGGCAACATGGTGATCGCCACCGCACACAATCACCGCGAGCATAAGAATGATGTGACCTCACACGCCGAGATCGAGGTGCTGCGCCTGGCAGGGCAGCAGAAGGGCGATTGGCGACTTTCGGACTGCACGCTTTACGTGACGCTGGAGCCCTGCCCCATGTGCGCCGGTGCCATTCTTTCCGCCCGTATCTCGCGCGTGGTTTTTGGTGCTAAGGATGCCACGATGGGCGCTATGGGCAGCGTGCTGAACCTGCCGCGCTTTCCGCTTGGCGCCAAGCCGCAGGTGGAGCACGGCGTGTGCGAGCAGGAGAGCAGAGCGCTGCTGCAGGATTTTTTTCAAAAGCGCAGAAAAGAGAAAACGTGATAAAATAAGGGCTTTCGCAAATTTGCGGAGGCCTTTTGCACCGAAAACATAACACGTCCCCTGCTTTTCAAGGTTTTCGGGTGTGAGGGTGAATTGTTTTTCGCGGATGCGAAAAACAAAAGGGAGAGAGCCCCTTTTGCAAAAGGGGCTCTCTCCCTTTTTTGTCCCTCCTATCAAGCCAGACGCTTTTCAAGCCTCTCGCGGATGGCCTTGATGAAGTCGATGGAGTTGACTGCCTCCACCTTGGTGCCGGGCACCACCAGACCGGTCAGGTCCTTGGTCATGATGCCGTCCATCAGAGTGTCGATGCAGGCGCCCTCCAGCTGATCGGCGAAGTTCACCAGCGCGGTGAGACCGTCCATCTCACCTCTCTTGCGCAGTGCGCCGCTCCATGCGTAAATGGTAGCGATGGGGTTGGTGGAGGTCTCCTCGCCCTTCAGATGGCGGTAGTAGTGACGGGTCACGGTGCCGTGTGCAGCCTCGTACTCGTACTTGCCGTCGGGGGAGACCAGCACAGAGGTCATCATGGCAAGAGAACCGAAGGCGGTGGAGACCATGTCGCTCATCACGTCGCCGTCGTAGTTCTTGCACGCCCAGATAAAGCCGCCCTTGCTGCGGATCACGCGGGCAACGGCATCGTCGATGAGGGTGTAGAAGTAGGTAATACCTGCCTCCTCGAACTTTGCCTTGTACTCGTTATCATAGATCTCCTGGAAGATCAGCTTGAAGGTCTGATCGTACTGCTTGGAGATGGTATCCTTGGTGGAGAACCACAGATCCTGCTTGGTGCCAAGGGCATACTGGAAGCAGGCGTGAGCGAAGGAGCGGATGGAGCTATCCTTGTTGTAGGAGCCCTGCAGCACGCCGGGGCACTCGAAATCGTATACCGTCTCGCGGAAGGTCTCCTTGCCCTCCTTGTCGGTGAAGACCAGCTCGGCCTTGCCCTCGGTGGGCACGCGGTATTCGGTGGCCTTGTAGATGTCACCGTAGGCGTGACGTGCGATGGTAATGGGGGCCTCCCAGTTGCGCACGGCGGGCTTGATGGTGTCGATCAGGATGGGGGCGCGGAAGACGGTGCCGTCCAGAATGGCACGGATGGTGCCGTTGGGGGATTTCCACATCTCGGAGAGGTTGTACTCCTCTACGCGCTGCTTGTTGGGGGTGATGGTGGCACATTTTACTGCTACACCGTACTTTTTGGTGGCGTAGGCGGAGTCAAAGGTCACCTTGTCCTTGGTCTTCTCACGCTCGGGCAGACCCAGATCGTAGTACTCGGTCTTCAGGTCCACAAAGGGCAGGAGAAGCTCGTCCTTGATCATCTGCCAGAGGATGCGGGTCATTTCGTCGCCGTCCATTTCGACGAGCGGGGTGGTCATTTTGATCTTTTCCATATTCAATACCTCCGAAATTTGGAAAAATGTATTACAACGGGGTGAGTTTTCCCGCGTTTTCAGTGTTAAAGCTGTCTTGCGACGACCTTTTTCATGCGGTCCAGCGCCAGGGCGTAAAACTCCTCCACGGGCATGCTTTTATAGGCGCCGTGGACGTCGCGCTCGGGCTTATCCCTCATGGAAAGCTCGCAGGTGAGAACGCCTGTATAGCCGCAGGCGTCGATGCTGTCCATCACGCGTCTCCAGTTCACGATGCCGTCGCCCATGGGCAGATGCGCATCGTCATACCAGGTGATCACATCACCGGTCACGCCGAAATTGTCGTCCAAATGGGTGTGGCAGAGCTTTTCGCCGTAAAGCGCCATCATATCACTGTTGCGGTAGCAGCATTCGTGTCCGCTGTCAAAGCAGAAGCCAAGGCAGGGCTCGTTCCAGAATTTTTGCATGACCGCAGCGAGAAATTCCTCTCGCTCGGTGTTCTCAAAGGCCAGCTTCACGCCGTGCCTGTTGCCCGCCTCAATGATACGGGCATAGCCGTCCAGGCCTACCTGTGTAGGAGCGGCAGGGGTCTTGGGGGAGAAGCCGTTCATGGTATGCAGCACCATCACGGGAATGTCAAATCGGGCGCAATCCTCAATGCAAGAGATCATGGTCTTGATCTCCTTCTCGCCGTCCTCGCCGCCGTTCCAGATGCGGTATTCGTGGCTGAAGGGGGCGTGGATAGAGGTGTATAAAAGGCCGTTTTGTGCGGCTTCGTTGGCCCAACGCTCGATGTTGTTACGATCCCAGCCGGTGAAGAATGCATCCCAACCGATCTGACCGATCATATTCACGTGGTCGCCCATCAGGGCGATGCCCAGCTTGCGATCCATATCAAAGCTCCCTGTTCAGTACCTTGCGCGCGCGGTTCAGCGCGAAGGCGTAGTACTCGTCAATGGACATGGCAGCATACTTGTCGTGATCGGGACGGCCCAGCTTGTTGGAGCGGGTCAGCTCGCAGATCAGCGGTCCCTCATAGGGGGAAGCGTCGATGCGATCCATCACGCCCTTCCAGTCTACAATACCGTCGCCCATGGTCAGGTGCAGGTCGTTCTTCCAGGAAAGATCGATGGGCAGGGTCTTATCCAGTACGCCCAGATTGTCGTTAAAGTGGGTGTGACAGAGCTTTTCACCGTAAAGGGCCATCATATCCTTGCCACCGTTGTAGCATTGCTCGTGACCGGTGTCAAGGCAGAAGCCGCAGCAGGGCTCGTTCCAGAATTCCTTCATCAGGGCGGCGAGATACTCCTCGCCCTCCACATTCTCAAAGCCGAGCTTTACGCCGACCTTGTTGGCCACCTCCACCACGCGCTTGTAGTTGTCAAGACCTACCTGCGTGGGGGTGTGATCCTTGAAGCCGATGAAGGGATGGATGACCATCACGGGAATATCGAATCTGGCGCAATCCTTGACGCACTCAATCAGCTGATCGGTGACGAATTTGCCCTCCTCGCGATCCTGCCACATATAGCTGACCTTATGGTCGCCGCTGAAGGGGGAGTGGATGGACTGATAGATCAGACCGTTGCGGGCGGCGGTATTTGCCCACGCCTCGGTGCGGTTCGGATCCCAGCCGGTGAAGAATGCCTCCCAGCCGATCTGCCCGATCAGCTCGATGTGCTGCGGAATGTTCAGATCCGCACCGCCGAGGATGTTGATACCCAGCTTGTACTGCTTTGTCATAGCGATATACTCCTTTCAAGCGGAAATTACTTGTTCTGTGCGGCGTAGTAGTTCATGAGACAACCGCGCAGGATGATCTCCTTTTCGTTGGCGGTCAGGCCCTTTACGTATAGGGTAATATCCTCCACGCAGCCGCAGGAGCGGATCACCTTGGCGGCAAAGGTCTCCTCACCGGCAGCGATCTTCTCGCGCACGTCGGGGATAAAGACGAAGTCGCCCTCGTTGTAGTCGAACTTGGTGCCCTCGTCAAGGGTGAAGGGCAGAATGCCCCAGTTGATGCAGTTGGAGCGGTAGCGCTTGGTGGCGAACTCATAGCAGATGTTGGCAAAGCCGCCCAGCACCTTCTGGCAGGAGGCAGCCTGCTCGCGCGCGGAGCCGTCACCGGGCTTGTTGGCGAATACGCAGGAGCCGAACTGGGTGTTCTGCGCCAGCGCATCCGCATCCCCTACCTTGGAGAGGGCGAATTTGATCTTATCGGAGACCTGACCCTCGCGGCGTGCCTTCTCGTCGGCGGCGACCGCCTTGGAGCGACCCACGTACTCGGGGCAGCGACGGGAAAGGGCAAACTCGGAAAGGCGCAGGGGATTGGAGCGGTAAGAGGAGGTCTCGCCGGAGGGGATCAGCTCGTCGGTGGTGGTCACCGGGTCGTGAATGACGGCGGCAAGCTCCACCAGCATATTGTCGGCAAGCTCGTACATCTTCGGCCAGTCGGTGATGTTGGGGCCGAGGATGAGCTCCGCATCCTTATCTGCCTTGCCGAAGCCGTAGTAGCAGCGCTTTTCATAGACCGAGCGATCATAGTGATAGGTGTGTGCCTCGTGGTCGTAGTCCACATCGGTGGCCGCGGTGATGATACCGCCGTTGGCGGCAGTTGCCGCAATAGAGCGGGCATCCATCAGCGCCACGCCCGAAAGCTGACCTTCGCCGGGCTTGGAGCCCTCACGGTTGGGGAAGTTACGGGTGGTGTGACGGAGAGAGAGGCCGTTGTTGGCAGGCACGTCACCTGCACCGAAGCAGGGGCCGCAGAAGGAGGGCTTGATCACCGCGCCGTTTGCAAGCAGCTCGGCGGAAACGCCGATGCGGGTCAGCTCCAGAGAGACGGGCACGCTGGTGGGGTAAACGGACAGAGAGAAATAGCTGTTGCCTACGTTACCGGTCTTGAGGATCGAGGCGGCTTCGTCAATGCTGTCGAACATACCGCCGGCACAGCCTGCGATAATGCCCTGATCTGCCATCACGCTGCCGTCGGGGCGCACCTTGCTGACCAGATCCAGCTTTGCCTTCTTGCCGAATTTTTCCGCAGCCTCAGCCTCTACCTCGGCAAGCAACTCCTTTGCGTGCTCGTTGAAGTAGTGGATGGTGTAGGCTCTGGAGGGGTGGAAGGGCAGGGCGATCATGCTTTCCATCTTGGAAAGATCGATCTCTACCATACGGTCGTAGTAGGCCACCTTGCCGGGGGCGAGCTTTTTGTAGTCCTCGGGTCTGCCGTGGGCCTTGTAGTGCTGCTCCACCACCTCGTCGGTCTCCCAGATGGAGGAGAGGCAGGTGGTCTCGGTGGTCATGACGTCGATGCCGTTACGGAAGTCCATAGGCAGCTCCTTCACACCGGGGCCCACAAATTCCAGCACGCGGTTTTTTACAAAGCCGCTCTCAAAGGTCGCGCCCACAAGAGCGATCGCCACGTCGTGGGGACCGATGCCCTTCTTCGGCTTGCCGGTGAGGTAGACCAGTACCACCTCGGGGACAGGAATATCATAGGTATTCTTCAGCAGCTGCTTTACCAGCTCAGGACCGCCCTCGCCTACAGCCATGGTGCCCAGCGCACCGTAGCGAGTGTGGCTGTCCGAGCCCAGGATCATAGCGCCGCACTTGGCCATCTCCTCCCGTGCGAAGGAGTGGATGACGCTCTGATTGGCGGGCACGTAGATGCCGCCGTATTTCTTTGCGGCAGAAAGACCGAACACGTGGTCATCCTCATTGATGGTGCCGCCCACGGCGCAAAGAGAGTTGTGGCAGTTGGTCATAGCATAGGGCATAGGGAATTCGGTCAGGCCGCTGGCGCGTGCCGTCTGAATGATGCCCACGTAGGTGATATCGTGAGAGAGCATGGCATCGAAACGGATGTTCAGCTTCTCGTCATTGCCCGAGGAGTTGTGCGCTTGCAGAATGGAGTAAGCGATGGTGTTCTTGCGTGCCTCTGCAGGGGAGAGGGGCGCGGTGGCACAAACCTTGCCGTCGACAAGGAATACGCCCTTTTCGGTTAATTTGACCATGAGGTTTCTCCTTTGATAAAATATACAGGATAATTATATAAGATAACAAGTGGAAAGTCAAGCCTCTGACCCAATTTTCCTGTAGTGCTTTTCAACAGTAAAAAGGCGCATTTTGCAATGATTATCTTGTCAAAGCAACGAAAACGTGTTATACTGAAAAAAGTAAAGAGAGGTGAGAACCGTGTTTGGTATGATCGAAAAAAGCCGCTGCCCCATATGCGGCAAGGAATACGAAATCACCCCGGAGGCTTGCAAATGCGGCTTTGACGGCGTTATGTTTATGCCGGATTTTTGCACCGATACGGTTCGCCAAAAATACGAGGCGCAGGCAAAGGAGCAGCTGTTCCGCATCTATAAATTTGCAAAGCAGGTCTATTATGGCGAGGTGACTTATAATAAAAGCGAACTGGTGACCTACGTCCGTGAGGATCACATTGATATTGACGAGGCATTGGAGACCCGAGGCCTTGCGGTGGTAGATCCGCCAAAAGGGGCGCTTCCCACTGTGGCAGTCGAGGGACTGCTTGCCATGCGCGCCAACGTGCGCGCCCTGATCCTGAACACCAATGAGGCAGAGTACAATATGCTGGATGAAAGCCCGGTGGAGGTCTTGCTGCTTGGCGCGGATTTTAAGCGCTTTCGCGACGGCGGCCTCTGGCAATCCCATCCCTTGCGCTATCTATGGGTAGACGGAAAAAGCAAGCACTTTGAGGCAGACGATAACGTATTGTTCAGCAAGGATCGCAAAAGGCTGCACCTGTATGCCCGTTCCCGCCCCGGGGATGAATACCGGGTGCCGGAAAGCGTAAAAAGCCTGGAGCCGTATAGCTTTTTCGCGCCACGGTATCTGAAAAGGCTGTATCTGCCAAGGGGTATTCGTGTATCCGAGGATGCCTTCGGGGCGCACGATTCCTATTGGGATCGGGATGGTGTCTTGGAGAAGGTGAGACCCGAGTTTGAGATCATTTACTACTGATACGGGGTGAGTTTTATGCTATTAATGGCTGCTGATTTCGCACGCCCCGCCACCGAGCTTGCCTCGTGGCTTTTGGGCAAATGGCTCTGTCGCCGTCTGCCTGACGGCAGCGTGCTGCGGCGACGTATTACCGAGACCGAATGCTATTTCGGGGAGGAGGATACCGCCTGCCATGCCCACAAGGGCAGAACGCCTCGTACTGATGCTCTTTATCAACAGGGAGGCATTACCTACGTTTATCTATGCTATGGCATCCACAGTCTGCTCAATCTGGTCACGGGGATGGAGGGCCACCCCGAGGCGGTGCTGATCCGCGGCGTGGAGGGCTATGCGGGCCCCGGCCGCGTGACCAAGGGCATGGGGATCACCTGCGCGGATAACCGCCTGCCTCTGACCGAGGAGGGCGGTATCTGGGTGGAGGATGACGGCACGCCGCCGCCCGCCTATACCGCGCTGCCCCGCGTGGGCATCGACTATGCAAAAAAAGAGGACAGAGAACGCCCCTGGCGCTATCTCGTTTTGACAGAAAAGAGGGAAACGGTATGAAAAAAACGCGCATTTTACTGGTTTCGGACGTGCATTACACCACCGAGGAGACCGCCAAGGAATTGAAGGAAAAATTCCCGGATGCCAAGGCATCCCTTGCCAACGGTCCCATCCTCGGCTACACCCAGCAGCAGCGCATGGACTTTTTGCTGGAGGCGTTGCAACGGGAGCAGGAAAAGGCGCCGCTGGACGCCATTCTGATGCCCGGTGACCTTTCCATCGATGATTACGATTTTCGCAACCTTCCCTATAATTATTGCGAAAAATTCCGTGACGAGGTGATGGCCAAATTCCCGGCGCCTACCTTTGTGCTGCCAGGCAATCACGACAGCTATCCCGATGACCAATGGCAAGCCATCTTTGGCACGCCGAGACAGTTTTCGGTGGTCATCGGCGGCGCACTGTTTCTGATGGCGGATACCTACAACAGTCCCACCCAAGGGGCATCCGGCTCCGCCTATACCCCCTTTGACATCGAATGGGCGAGGGCGGAAATGGCCAAGCACCCCGACCTGCCCGTTTTTGTTGCGGCGCACTACCTCTGGTGGCAGCGCGAGGGAGAGCCCTTTGCCGCCTTTTTGCGGGAAAATCCCCGTGTGCGTGCCTTTTTTGTGGGGCATAGCCACCGCCATGAGACCATCCGCATGGGGAAGGCGTACAACGACCGCTCCATCTATGATATCGGCGCCTTCTCTTATTACACCAGAGCCACCAACGGCAGGTGGGATTTCAATATGTTCCATCAGGATTGGCGCTGGGGTTATCAGATGCTGGAGTTTGACGACAAGAGCTTTCGCACCTGGCACGTGTGCCCTGCCATGACCTATCACGCCCACAACGGCAATTTCGAGCTTTTCTATGACGAAACGCCCGTGGATGAGCAGCCAATCTGCTGAAAAACGCGAAACGGTATCAAAAAACCATGACGGAGGAGGATAAAACGATGAGAAAATATCTGTTGCCCGAGGGTGGGCAGTTCTACAAGGTGAATATGCACAGCCACAGCACCCTTTCGGACGGTAAGCAGACCCCCGAGGAGCTGAAGGAGGCGTATCTGAAGCTGGGCTACGCCGCCATTGCCTTTACCGAGCATGGGCAGCTGCACGATCTGAACCACCTGACCGACGAGCGTTTTGTCGCCATCAAATCCTATGAGATCGATTTTATCGAAAAAAGCCACCCCACCTTTACCACATACAAGGGCGCGGTAATGGTCAACGATCACGCCGAGGCGCTGCATATGAATTTCTATGCCAAGCGTCCGGATATTACCGAACGGGTGCGAAAAACGCCCATCAAGAAGTTTAAGATCAAGAATTTTAACACCGCGATCCGCCGCGCAAAGGAGCTTGGCTTCCTGACGGTTTACAACCATCCCAACTGGTCGATGAACACCCACGAGCTCTATTCGAAATTAGAGGGATTGGACGGCATCGAGATCGTCAACGGCGCTTCTCAGCGCTCCTCGGATATCGACTACGCCCCCTGCGTGTACGACCAGATGGCACGTGCAGGCAAGCGGATGATCTGCGTGGGCGGCGATGACAACCACAACGTGCAGCATTTTGGTACCGCGTGGACCATGGTCAAGGCCCCTGCACTGTCCTATGCCGATCTGATGGAAAATCTGGAGGCGGGCAACTGCTACGCCAGCGAGGGGCCCGAGATCACCGAGCTGTATATGGAGGGGGACACGGTACACGTGCGCTGCTCCGCGGCGAAGGGTGTATTTCTCACCACCGCAGGTCGCCGCAAGGGAGCCATTCTTTCCGAGGGGGATGCCCCTCTTGTGACCAAGGCATCCTTCAAGATAAAGCCCGAGGACTACTTCTTCCGCATTACGGTGCGGGATGCCGCAGGCAAGCATGCCAACAGCCGCTTCTACTATTTGGACGAGCTGAACTGATCAAAAAAGCGCTCGGCAATGCCGAGCGCTTTTTCTTATTTCTCGCTTTCAAAGTTACCCAAGCTGTTATGCTCCGTTTCAAAATTGCCCAAGGGATCCACGGCGGTGGGGCCACCCTTTACCGACATTTCGGTGTGAGCGCGGTTAGGCACGGGGGGATCCGGGATCTCAAATTCCGGCACGTAGGGCGCCTCCACCTCGGGGCGCCTTTCCTTTTTCTTAGGATCGGTCATGTTCATCACCTCGGTGTTTATTCTGCACCATTTGCGGGATGTTATGCAAAAAAGCCGCCACGTGGCGGCTTTTTTAGCTTTTTTAAACTTTATACGTGGTCTCCTTCGCATTGGAAAGATCCACGTCACCCAGATACTTTTTGCTGTCAATACCAAGGTCGCGGCAGATGTTCACCATCTCCAATACGGTGCTGACGTCTACGTCGATGCCCTCGCGCAGGTGCTTTTCCTTTGCGTACATCTCCTTTTCGCCGTGGGTGTAGATCGGCACGCTCTCGTCGGCGCGTTTGGCGTCGCGCAGCTCCTGCAGGAAGGTGGAAAGATGCGCCTTGATCTTCTCCGCATCTCCGAAGATCTTGGGGTCGATCACGATAAAGGCGTGGCAGGTGCCGGCGCTCTGACCGGGCTTGCGCACGTGATGGTTGGAGGTGGCACCCCCCGAGGTGATGGAGCAGAGCAGCTCGCAGATCATGCTGTAGCCGTAGCCCTTATGGCTGCCCGAGGCCTCGCTGATACCGCCCACGGGCAGAATGCCGCCCACGCCCTTCTTGCCGTCAATGCAGGCAAGCACCTGCTCTGCATTGTGGCACTCCTTGCCGGTCTCGTCGGTAGCCCAGCCGTCGTGCAGGGCCTTGTCCGCCTTGTGATAGACCTCCAGCTTGCCCTTGGGGATGACCGTAGTGGCGGCATCGAACCAGAAGGGGTAGGGCTCGGCGGGCATGGCGAAGGCGATGGGGTTGGAGCCGAGGATCGCCTGCTTGGAGTTGGTATGCACCATGATCGACTCGGAGTTGGTGACGCAGATGGCCATCAGCCCTTGGTCGCAGGCCATCTTGGTATAGTAGCCCGCAATGCCGTAGTGGTTGGAGTTGCGCACCGTCACAAATGCCATGCCCACGTTTCTCGCCTTCTCAATGGCCTTGTTCATGGCGAAGATGGAGGTCAGCTGACCCATGGCGGCGTTGCCGTCGATAACGGCGGAAACGGGGGTCTCGAATACGATCTGCGGCTTGGCATCGGTCTTGACGCAGCCCTTCATAATGGATTTGTGGTAGCGCACCAGGCGCTGCGTGCCATGGGATTGCACGCCGTAAAGGTCGGCAAGCAGCAGCACGTCGGTGATCTGCTCCGCCTCCCTTCGGGTAAAGCCGAACTTTTCAAAAATATCCTCACAGAAATTTTTCAGTGTTTCCACACTGTAATTTACGTAGCTCATTTTTCTCTCCTTTATGCAAGCGTGATCTCTACCGCAGCCACGGCCGCAGGGGGCAGCGTGATGCGATTTCCTGTAACGGTAACGGTTTTTACGGCAAAAACGTCGGTGTTCACGGGTGTGATCTCGGTGGCGGGATCCTCTGCGATGTAGTGCATCTCGGCGCTCACCACGGCGGCACCGCCAAGATCCGGCACGATCTCCTGGGCGTGCTTCATGTCAATGTTTGCCAGGTGCAGATAGATCTTGTTATCGGTGGCGGAGGCGACAACGTCCACGTTGCCCTTGCAGCTCACGTCCAGCGCCTGCTTGCCCTGATATTTGCCAAAGAGGGACATGACCGCGCCCACAGGCTGCAGATAGGGCTTGCCCGCACGGATGGGGGTGGGCAGCATCAGCGCGTTGACCTGCCACACATTGCCGAAAAAGTCTGCCATGGTGGCGATATCCAGCACGTCGCTGTTGCGCATGATGGTGTTCAGGCACCTGGCGTATGCCACGCCGGCGCCCCAGGAGGAAAGCACCTCGTTGCGGTTTCTGCCGGGCAGAGCGAAGTGACCCTCGGTCATGGCAAGGCGCTTGCCACCGCAGTTTGCGCGCATCATGGCGATGTGGTCCTCCAGCGATTTGTGAGCGTGCATCAGATGGATCCAGGTGCATTCGTAATTATCGCGGTATTCTGTGCCACGCAGGGGAGAGTTTTCCAGTCCCGAGCCGAAGTGATGGTGGAAGGCGATCATATCAATGCCGTCCGCCTCGCTCATTTTCCGGCACCAGTTGGCACCGTCGTGGGCGGTCTTGTTGTCGCCCCAGCCGATCAGCTTGATGGTGGGATCGGATCTTCTCATAGCCTCGGCAAAGCGCTGTGTGGTCTCATAGCACTGATCCGCGGTAAAGCCGTAGTGCCGCTCATTGTTGCGGTAGCCCACGGTGCGGTAGCAGGTCTCGTTGCCTACCTGCCAGTATTTTACGTTGAAGGGCTGCTCTGCGCCGTTCTTTATGCGCAGGGCGTTGTGTGGGTTGTTGCAGTAGTCCACCCATTCGGCGGCCTCCTCGGCGGTACCCATACGAACGGTATCGTTTTTCGGGCGCTGCCAGAAGTCCAGACCCTCCGATTCCATATTGGCTACGATCAGCGGCTCGGCATTTACACGGCGGCAGAAGTCCAGGAACTCATGGGTGCCCACACGGTTGTGGTAAAGGCCGCTCCAGGCATAGTTCACCATAGGTACACGGGATGCCATGGCACCGATGGCCTCCTTCCAATGGTAATAGGAGGCGAAGCAGCCGCCAAAGCGCACCATGGTGGGGCCCAGCTCCTTCACCTTGTCGATGACCTCGGGGAACCATTCGTTCTCCACAAAGTCCCAGGCCGCATCCACCGAGGCGTCGGAAACGCCCAGGGGCTCCATAAATTGCATATACAGATAGGGGGAGATCACGTGTTTCTTTTCGGTATTGATCTTTAAGGTCAGCATAAAAGCACCTCCTTGCTTGTTGCTTTCATTCTACAACCAAACACGCGGCTTTTCAATCCAAAAGTGGGACTTTTTTGCGCCGAAAATGTCCGAATATTAAAGTTTTTGTGTTCGACTTGATTTTTTGCGGGGCGCGTGCTATACTGAAAATATGAAAAGCACAGACAGAAAGCCCCTTTTTTACCAAGTTGAGGTAGGGGGCATCAAATTAAAGGTTTTTGTGGTGGGCAACGGACCGCGGATCAAAAAGCATGCGAAAACAGAAAGGGATCCCAGCTATGTGAAGGGAACTCACACGCATTTTACCTATGAGGCGTTTTTTGTAACCGAGGGCAGCTTGCAGATCGTCACAAGGGATTTTACCAAGACCTATGAACGGGAGATCGTCATCGTTCCTCCGCGCTTTCAGCATCACTCACTGCCGGATAGCGACGGCAGCTTTTGCCTGCTTTTTGCGGCGGAGGAGGGCACAAAGGCCGAAACGGTATTAAAAAATTGCATCGGCGAGGAGATCTGCCGCGTGCCGCTGGAGGAGGATGTAGCTTTTTACATTGACCGTCTGGCGCGCCGCCGTGCGGAGAACACTCTTGCCGCCGAGCGGGATGCGGAGCTGCTGGCAGCCCTCATTTTCAATCGCGTGCTGGCGCATCTGATGCCAAACGACGCGCAAAAAGGGCACAAGGCTGCCGCCGAGCATATCAACGAGATCGAGTACTATATCAACCACAACCTGTCCCAAAAGATCACCCTGTCGGATCTGGCGGGGCGGGTGTACCTCAGCACCAAGCAGGTGGCGCGCATTATCGAGCGCGCCTACGGCTGTACCTTCTCCGAGTTGGTGACCGACAAGCGGCTTGCCGCCGCTGAAATGATGCTGAAGAACACCGACCTGAAGATCTCCGAGATCGCCGCCACCTTCTGCACCTCCGAGGCGTATTTTTTCGTGCTGTTCAAGAAAAAATACGGCATCTCCCCGCTGAAATACCGCAAGGAGAGCCGTAATTTTTAAGGATGCGACAGGGGGACCCCTTTTGCCAAAGGGGTCCCCCTGTAACCCCCTCCGAAAGCTTTTGGGCGGGGGGAATTATTGGCGATACTTCCCGATCTCTGCCTCCAGCCGCTTGGCGGCGGCGCCTGCGCGGGCGTAATAATCCTCGGGAGACATCTCGGCATAAAGGGGGCTGGCGGTGCGGATAATTTCCAGCATAACGCTACCCGTATAGGGGGATTCCGCGATCTGCCGCGCCACACGGTCAAAGTCGATCTTGCCGTCGTAGGGGATCATATGATGGTCGCCGTCCAGTAGATTGTCATGGACGTGCAGCGCCTTCAGCTGACAGCCGAACATGGGCATAAACTGTCGCTTGTCACCCGAGCAAGCCTCGTGCCCCACATCCCAGCAAAAGCCGGAGTCGGGGAACTGCTCCAGAATGAACGCCAGATTGCCGAAGGGGCGGATGTTCTCGGCGGCGATCTCCACGCCAAGGGCGCGTGCGCGCTCAAAGATCTGCACGAACCGCTCATAGCCGCGCTTGTTGGGGCGGGGCGGCGTGTGACCTGCCGTCACGTGCAAAACAAGGGTGGGGATCCCGTATTTTCCGCACTTTTCCACCCCGTCCATAATGCGCTCCAGCATCACGGGGGCGCGGTCGTTCTCGCGCCACAGATCGTTGACGTTGCACCGCTCGTCGGAAAGGGGGCCGTGCAGATTTTCGATCAGAATGCCCTCCTGCCGCAGCAGGGGAACGATCTCGTCGATGCGCTCGTCCTCGGAGGCGAGAAAGGTCGTCTCAAAGCCGTTTTTCTTCATCAAGGCGATCTCGGTGCCGTCATCCAGCCCCGGATAGCAGTGATAGCTGATGCCTAATTTCATAAAAACCTCCAAAGAAGGGCGTTGCGCCGTTTTTTACAGTATAGCACAACGGGCGGCAGAAAGCAAGAGAAAGCAGAGGACCTGTGATCAAGCCCCCTGCTTTTTCTGCATTATTCTTCAAACAAGAGAAATTTGTGAACGGGTATTTCCAAAACCGCGGCAATATCAAATAAAGTGTCAAGCGAGATCGCCTTATTGATGTTGGGCGCCTCCACGTGACCGATAAAAGCGGCGCTTTTGTCGATCCTCTCTGCCAGCTGCTCTTGTGTCAGTCCGCGATATTTTCTGTAATAGGCGATCTTCAGCCCCAGTTGCCGATATTCGGATGCATATGTCTTTTTCATAATCAATACCTCTTTTTTCTTACTTCTATTTTACCAAAAGAAAAAGAGTATTGACATGAGCGAAAAAATATATTATACTATCTGTGAGATATGAAAGCATCTCGAAAAGATACAAAGACCTTTATGGAGGAAACATGAGCTTCTCGGTAACGAAAAGGATTGATGATTTAGGAAGGATCGTGATACCCAAGGAACTGCGCAAGTATTACGGGCTTGACGTCCACGACGAAGTGGAGCTGGTCCCGACCGCGTCCGGTATCCTGATCGTCAAAAAGGATAGCTCGAAAGGGGAAGCCGCGACAGATATCACCGATCAATAATTGTTTGTATATTGCCTTTTGCAGTGTTTGGCTTGACCGGACACTGCATTTTCCTTTTCTTGACAAGAGTGTGGGTGTATGGTAGACTTATTCAAGAGCTCTGGCGATGGGGTGCCCGTTATTTGGATGGCTCACGATACAGCCTCCCTTTACACAAGGGAGCCTTACAATCTTTTGCTAAAATATCAAGAAAAGCGGTCTACAAAGTTATTGCGGGCCGCTCGTGGCGCCCCAGCGAGTATTTCGCCCTTGGCGAATATACCCGCGCCCTGCGCCTGGCAAATGCCTTGCGCTGCAAGGCGCTTGCCGATCTTCGGGCGGGGTATGCGAACTCACGTTGCTTGCGGCGTCGCCGCAAGCAACATCGTTCGCATAGTGCTGGGGGTGCCAAAAGAGCCTGCCACACAAGGCGGCAGGCTCTTTTGGCACCCCCAGCGAGAATCGAACTCACAACTAACCCTTAGGAGGGGCTTGTTATATCCATTTAACTATGGAGGCGTATTAGGTTTTTGCTTGGGTCATAGCATAGATGACCGCTAAACAGTATAACATATTTTAAGCGAAAAGGCAAGGGCTTTTTGTAATTTCATCCACGGGAGTGGGAGAGGGGGAAGCAGGATGCGGAAATACGGACGTTGGATCGTATTGGCGGTGGCGATCTTCGGCTGCCTTTACATCTGGCATTTCTCGCTGGCGGACGGAGAGCGCTCCGCGTTGACCAGCGGCAGGGCGTTGGAGCTGATCAACGGCGCGCTGGCGCGGCTGGGGAGCGAATTTCAATTTAGCCACCACACGGTGCGCAAAATCGGGCATTTTGTGGGCTATTTTCTGCTTGGCGCATTGGTCGCGTTTACCCTTTGGATGTTCGAGTTTACGCATTACCCCTTGATCGCCGTACCCCTTTGCATGACCGTGGCTGTGGTGGATGAGGGGATCCAATATTTCTCGCCTGGCAGGGTGGCGGCGCTCACCGATGTGCTATTGGATAGCGCCGGCGCTATATGTGGCATTTTGGCGTTTTTCGCTACCGTTATGGCACTTATTGCGATTTTTGGCAGAAACACGAAAAAAATCCGAAAATAAAGCAAAAAAGGGCTTGACAATCGGCTTTCTTATATGTTATAATAAATGGCCGCTTGAAAAGGGCTTCCCAAGTGTATCCTTGCGATACCGCCTGTAATTCAGCGAGTCTATAAAGAAAGAGAGGTGCTTTTCGTGTACGCAATTATCGAAACCGGCGGAAAGCAGTACAAGGTCAACGAGGGCGACGTTATCTTCGTTGAAAAGCTCGGCGTTGCTGAGGGTGAGACCGTAGAGTTCACCACCGTAAAGGCTCTGTCCAAGGACGGCGCTTTGAAGATCGGTACTCCCGTTGTTGAGGGTGCCAAGGTTACCGCTACTGTTGTCAAAGAGGGCAAGGGCAAGAAGATCGTTGTCTTCAAGTACAAGTCCAAGAAGAACGAGAAGAAGAAGATGGGTCACCGTCAGCCCTACACGAAGGTTCAGATCAATACCATCGAGGGTTGATCGGATCTATGACGACCATCACATTTTTCAGAAGCAACGGTATCTTTTACGGGTTTGAGGAAGCCGGCCACGTCGGCTACGGAGAATGGGGCAGCGATCCCTTCTGCGCAATGCTCTCCTCGATCACCATGTATATCGTGGATGCCATTGAAGATGTATATCACGGCGAGGTCCGCTATGATATCAACGACGATGACACCGTGATCACCGTTCGCTCCCGTTCCGCACTTCCTGCCTATGAGGAGGATGAGCGTGTACGGTTTGCCGTTTCCGGTCTGTTCCTTACTTATTACGCAATGCTGGAGGATATGCTCCTGCACGGCGATATGTATGAGTTTACCGGTGATGGCGGCCTCGTCGTAAAGGTCGAGGACAAGGATTTCGCGTAAACTGTGCGATGCACAGAACCCTATTTTGATAAGGAGGATTTGGAACCATGTTGAGAATCAGCTTGCAGTTCTTCGCTCATAAGAAGGGCGTTGGTTCTACCAAGAACGGCCGCGATAGCGAGTCCAAGCGTCTTGGTGTGAAGGCAGCAGACGGCCAGACCGTAACTGCCGGCAGCATTATCGTTCGCCAGAGAGGCACTGCTATCCATCCCGGCAACAATGTCGGTATCGGTAAGGACGACACCCTGTTCGCTCTCATCGAGGGCAAGGTCAAGTTCGAGCAGAAGACCAAGGATAAGAAGCAGGTCAGCGTTTACGCCGACTAATTGCAAAAAGAACGCCGCCCATCGGGCGGCGTTCTTTTTTGCTTATGCCAAGGTCATCTCCGCAAAAACGGGTGCATGGTCAGAGGCGGCACGGATGCTGTCCACCGTTTGGTAGCGGTGAACGGTCAGCGGTCTTGTGCCGCGATAAAGAATATGATCGATGGCAGCGTCATAGCCACCCCACAACGGCTCGCCAAGTTTCGAGCAGGAGCCGCGGTCATCCCGCTCCGCCGCCAGCGCGTGGGTGTCCACAAAGCCGTTTTGCAGCATATAGGCGGTGGGCACACCGTCAATACGGGCGTTATAGTCGCCCGTCACAAACAGGGCATCCACCCCGTACTGCGCCGAAAGCTGCTCCGCCAGCGCTACTGCCTGGCGGCTCTCATCCGCTTGATTTTCCAGGCAAAGCTCCCGATCCTTGCACATATCGTAGTGCAGATTTAGCACCAAAAAGCGCTTCCCGGTGTCAAGCGTTTCCAGCAGGGCATAGAAGATGGTACGAAAGCCGGAAAGCCCGCCTTGGGAATAATTGTAGACAGTGCCGCGTGCAAAGGGGACTTCGGAAAATTCCACCGCGCGGAGCTTGTTGTGATCGTAAAAGATCGGATTCCAGGAGGTGTGTGCGTCTCCCACCTCGGTGTAACGGGAGGCGATCAGCTCCTGCAAGGGGGCGTCCGCCATGCGGTAGCAGGGGTCGAATTCCTGTAGACAAAGCACGTGGGGACGCTCGGAAAGGATCACCTCGGCAGCAAGGTCATCCCGCTCCCCGATCTTGGTGGTGTTCCAGCCGTTCAGCACGTTAAAGGTCATGATCTTCAGCTCCACGGTCAGCTCTCCTTTCGGATGGTAAAGGTGTTTTCGCCTGCGGCGATCTCGTACGCCCTGCCGTTGATGCGAAGGGTAAAGGGCAGGTTGCTGCGCACGTGGCAGCGGTCGCCCTCGGCTATGATGTCGGTGACCACGTTGCCAAAGCGCAGGTTCTCCACGCCGATCCTGTCCCCCATATCCTCCGGCTTTTCCCACTCCACGGTGCTTGTAAAGGCGTTGATGGTGTGGAAGCCGAGGACGTATTCCAGATAGATAGAGATGGGGCCCAGTGCCGACCAGCCGCAGAAATCGTGGCGGACGGTGGCGGTGCCGCGAGGGTTATCTGCAGGGCGGTGACCGACGGGGGCATAGCACTCCCAGATGGTGTGCGGCTCATAGTCCTCATAGGTCTTCAGCATATACTGCAGGATCTTTTTTGCGGCAACGTGTGCGGATTTTTGATACCCGTATGCGGAAATTCCCTTCAAAGAGGCGTATGCGGTGGGCAACCAGAGGGCGCCGCGCCAATAGCGCCCCGTCTCGGCAAAGTCGGGATCGTTGCGGGCAAGAGAGAGTAACGGCAGGTCTCCGCCAAGGGTCTCGGGATCCTCGGCGCGTGCCACCATGGCGGCGGCGCGCTCCTCGGTGGCGATCCCGGCGGTCAGCGCCCAATAGGAGGCGGTGGTCATCACGCGGTAAAAGCTGTGATCGTTGCGGTCGATGTCGTAATAGAAGCTATCCCGATCATCCCAGTAAAGGTCGTTGACAAGGCGCTGCTTTTCTGCAAATCTGGCGTTCCATTCCGCCTCGCCCTCGGTGTCGCCCACCAGCGCAAAGAGCTTTGCGATGCATTTTGCGGAGAGCGCCTGCTGGCAGATGGCATCTACCCAGAGCATATCCGGATTGTTGGGGCGCTCCTTCTCAAAGCGGGGCGTCTTTTTGCCGCGCGGCGTGTTGTCCATGCCCGAGCTGCCACCCTCCCAGGTGTAGCCGCATTCCTCATGACGAAGATAGGTGGGCAGTAGCACGCCGGGTAGTGTGATCCGCTCGGTCAGACTCTCCACCCATTCATAGTGCCCTTGTAACGAGCGCTTGTTATAAAGCAGATCCTTCACGTATTCGGCATCGCCGTGCATCATCGCATTTTCGTACTCAGCAAAGGCGAAAAGCGGGGGATTATCCGCAATGTGTACCTTCAACGGGATCGGCACTCCGGGGGTCGCCTTGGTCCAAAAGGGCTCATCCGCACCGGGGATCACCTCGGGCAGGATCCTGCCGTTCACCAGCACCTCGTAGAAGTTGCGGAAGCTTTCCACGCCGGGAAACACCTCGGGAGCGAATTTGCAATAAAGTGCCATAAAGCAGGTATCCCAGATCCAGATCTGGGTATCGCAAAGCCCCTCGTCCATATAGGGGGATTGGGGGAGTCCCGGGATGTGCTTTACGTGATCGCGGGCAAGCTCCCATGCCCGTTGATAGAAGGCGTCGTATTCGGGGTGCGCTCCGCAGACGGGGTGAGGCAGATAGCGCTGCCAGTCAGTGGCAAAAAAGTCCTTTTTCACGGTGCGGTCTCCTTTTCTTTGATAACCTTATTATAGCACCTACTGCAATTTGGTGTCAAGACGGCAAAAGAGAAGTGCGCTTTTCGGCATAAAATGAGCATTTTCCCCTTTTTTGAAAAAATACCGAAAAAAATCAAAAAACCTCTTGACAAACTGCGGTTATTTCAGTATAATATAAAAGTCGCAGCACGGAGAGATGGCTGAGCTGGTCTAAGGCGCACGACTGGAAATCGTGTGTAGGCTAATACCCTACCGAGAGTTCGAATCTCTCTCTCTCCGCCATAAACAAAAGGCACCCACCCGGGTGCCTTTTGTTTTCCCAACGTGTCAAAAGGGAGGATTTTGGACGATGAAAAAAGCACTTAAGATCACGGGGATCGCGGCAGCCGCGCTGGTCGGTCTCGTGGTGCTGATTCTGCTCGGCTTCAAGGTGGTGGACGGCATCCGCCACGCCGCGTTTTATAAGGCGGCTGACGGCGAGCTGAAGACCCCCGGCTTCCGTGACGGCCTCGTGCAGCAGGGCTTTGATTATGTAGCCGAGGAAAAGGTGTTCCTGGCCGTTGGTTATATGAATGACGACAGCGCTTCACGCGTTTACGTGCTGCGAGAGGACGGCAGCGTGAGCTACACGGCGCTGAAAAAGGCGAACGGCAGCGATTATACGGGGCATACCGGCGGCATCGCGCATTTCGGAGATTACATCTATATTACGGGTGGAGATGGACTGGACGTCTTTTCTTATGCGGATATCCTATCCGGCGCTGCCGAGACAAGCTGCCTCGGTGCTTTGCCGACTTATAACGATCCTGCCTATTGCTATATCGCAAACGGCCATATTCTGGTGGGCTCCTTCTACCGCCCGGGGAACTATGAGACCGAGGATTATCAGCAGATGACCACGCCCTGCGGCAATGAGAACAAATCCATCATCACCGTTTTTGCGCTGGATGCCGCCGCGCCCTTTGGCGTGGCGCCCACGCTGCGCGCCGTGATCTCTACACCGCATCAGGTGCAGGGCATGTGCCTTACCGATAGCGGTAAGCTGGTGCTTTCCACCTCCTACGGTATGGCAAGCTCTAAGCTGCTCGTTTATGACACCGCAAGGATACCCTTTGCACCGGTAGCGCTCTTTCAGGGTGTGACCGAGAGCGGCGAGAGCTTTGCTTTTGCCAACATTCCGCTCTTTTATTTGGAGGAAAGTTGCCTTGTGGAGACCGTCAAGGCACCGCCGATGTCGGAGGAGCTGGTCTATCTGGACGGCAAGATCTATATTATGAACGAATCCGCCAGCGCAAAGTACATTTTCGGGCGGATCACCAGCGGCAAAAAGGTATTTGCATACCCTTATTCCTGATAAATTTCGCCTCAGAGGAAGGCCGCGCAATACATGCGCGCCTTCCTCTGAGGCTTTTTTTCTCAAATTTGGTTGACAAAACAAAAAAGAAGGATTATAATGAAAGCGCGGAGAGGGTTCTCTCTTCGACAAAATTTTTAGGAGGAAGCTATGAAGAAGAAGATTATTGTTCTGATCGCGGTGCTGCTGTGTGCTGTTACAGTCCTTTGCTCTTGCGGCGGCGCAATGAAGTTCAACAAGGTGTTCGACAAGAAGGCGGAGTTCGTGGGTCCTGATCCCGTTCTGACCAACGTGACTGCCCTGGATATCAAGGGTGAGCCCGAGGAGATCGCAGGCGATCTGGTCCTGTTTGTCGGCGCAGATGACAACGACAACGCGATCTACACGATTTACGACCTGGCAGCAGGTGCTGTAGTCTGGACCGCTACCGATTCCGAGACCGTGCGTCATATGCCTCTGATGCCCTTCATGAATCCTATGATGGATCTGGAGGACATGGAGCTGCCCGAGGGCGTCTTTATCGTTGCGAAGACCACCAAGGGCGCAACCGAAGAGGATGACGACGTGAATGAAATCTCTATGTATGACAAGAAGGGCACCTGCTTCTGGTCCGTCAGCGGCACCGATGAAGAAATGGACGATAGAGATCTGGAGGAGCCCTACTTTGCAGTGGATATGATCGGTATCGACGGTCAGATGTTCCGCGTTGCAGAGGATGGCACCGTTTCCAAGGCCTTTGATTACTCTCCCTTCCGCTCTCTGCCTGAGGTGGATCACAAGGCTGC